>JBKPMX010000103.1:0-63911 GCA_046765655.1 Acidobacteriota bacterium | reverse complement strand
TGCTTCCCACCATACATCGTCTTCTGCGCAATGAACGCGAACGTCTCCGCAGACAGATCGTTAACCTCTGCTTTGATGGCGAACATCATTTCATACCGTTTGGTGGTTCACGCGATGATGAGAAACATTTATCCGCACTCGTTAGGACTGCTAGGCCATTGAATCATTATCCGATGCAACGAATGCTCGGTGTTCGCCTGAACGAGTTGCGCGGGCAATCCGATTACGGAATCGTTCACTCGCGCTACACAATAGAATAACCAGATCCGCCAAGCGAGGATTGTAAGCGGTACGACGCAACCAGCGGCACGTTTGCAAACGTGGTCCAAACGCGTGTCGATACTGACGGCTATAAGTGTCTGCGAAATCGATGAGCTGCTTGCGTGCTGGCCATTCGTTATCGCTGACGGTACGGAATAGATCCTCACGATCAAAGATTAACTTCGCCGCGAGTTCGCCGTTCTCCAACGCCATCAGCATTCCACTACCGGTGAACGGATCAATAAACGATGCCGAGTCGCCGATCGCGATCAGGCCCGGCTTCGGCGTTGGATCGTGTAGGCCAAACCTATCGAGCGAAACGCTTAACCACTCCGACATTCGGTTCGCGGACGCCAGCACCTGTGCCGCGCGGTGATTCGTCATGACGGTGTTTCGCAAAACCAGTTCTGGATCCGAACGGAAGCGCCGAACGTCTCGTGACGCAACAATGAAACAGAGGTTGCTCCTCCCGTTTTCAATCGTACTCAGTCCGCCATAACCACGCGGATACGAATAGATTTCGCAGGCACCCGGAGCAACGCCTGTATTAGCGAAATGGGCTTTGAACGCGACGAGCTGGGCGCGGTAGGGCGACTTCTTTTCGCCCGCATCATCGTGAATCTTTCGGGAAAGAATTCGTGGTCTTCCGGTCGCGTCAATTGCTAACTTCGAGTGATACACCCGTTCGTCATCGTCAGTTCTTATTCGGACACCAGTGATCCGGCCATCGACGTCGATGACATCAGTAACCGTTGCGCCCTCCAAAACATCGGCACCCACTTTTGCAGCACGACGAAGTAAGTTGTTGTCCATCTCTGCGCGACTGAGGCCGAGGGCTGAACGTGTTGCGAACCAACCGCTGGGAACTGAAATGCGGTTTCCCTTGCGAGAATAGAAAACTGTTTCGGTAAGCGTCGCAGGATTGCAGGAGAGCATTTCGTCGGCGACACCCAACTTCCGGAAGTGATCAAAACATTCCGGTGAAATGAACTCACCGCAGAGTTTCGCGCGCGGAAATCTCTTTTGTTCCGCCAACAAAACTCGTAGTCCACCTTGCGCCAAATGAATCGCCGCACTACTTCCCGCCGGGCCACCGCCGGCAATAATCACATCGTAATTTTCGACGGGTGGGTTCATGCGGCTCTCTCTTCAACGTCCGGCAACTGGTGCGTGCTCGCAGGTGGCTGTGCTACTGCGCTTAATACAAGTCGGTAAGGAAAGTGTCGGGTGACTCGCGGCTTTAGCAGCTGCGCCTGTTCACCCAGTTCGTATAACTCATGCGGTTTGAAGCTTCGCAGAATAGACAGTGCACCATCTTCCCGGAGCAGCCGGTTGTGCAAAAACAACTTGCCGACCGTCGTGTAGAAGTAATACGCGATGGGATGACGGTGAAGATCGATTACGAAAATTCGCCGACTCGCGACCCGACTCATCTCATGGAGGATCGTTATGATTTCGCGCTCGACGAAGTGGTGCGTGAAGAGAGAGCAAATGACGTAATCGAACGCGTTGTTGGCGAATGGCAAAAGCCGCGCGTCACTGCGAACAGCATTTATCTGCGGAAAATCTGCTGACTCCTCATTGATCGCCTCGGCCGATCGTTCATTTAGTTCGACGCCAACGCCATAAAACTCGAGGTTGTCTTCACGTGCCCACGCAGCAGCTACTCGCAACAGTTCTCCTGAACCCGCGCCGACATCGAGTACAGAAAAACTTTCCAACTGACTCTCTCGAACATCTCGCAACAAAGTTCGCTTGAGTGTCCGCGCGTCGCCCAACCATTCGTTTACGAGTTGCAATTCTGTGATGCACTCTTCGTATTCCTCAGCTGTGTAACTACCGCGATCGAGGTTTTCTAATTCGTAGTGTCGGCGGCGAAACTTTTCGAGCATCATGCTCCCTTCGTTGATCTATTCAGTAAACCTTTCGATCACCAGGGAGCTGTTCTTTGAGCCAAACCCGATACAGTTACACAGCGCGACTCGTACGGTCGCTTCACGCGCTTCGTTCGGTATGTAATCGAGGTCACAGGTGGGATCCGGTTCGTCAAGGTTGATTGTTGGCGGGATTTTGTTTGTATGCATAGCGCAAAGCGCCGCCGCTATTCCGGCAGCGCCACTCGCACCTTGCGGATGACCAACTTGAGACTTCGTCGCTGACATTGGAATTCGTCGCGCGTGCCCATCAAAGGCTAGCTTCAATGCGCTCGTTTCAATGCGATCATTCAACTGCGTTGAAGTTCCGTGAAGGTTTACGTAGTCAATATCTTTTGGCTCTCGTCCAGCATCGAGGAGCGCAAGTTTCATAGCGCGGGCTGGCTCATTACCATCTTCGGCAAGGCGAACGCGATGGTAGGCATCGCAGGTTGATCCGTAGCCAGCGACCTCTGCATAGATTGGCGCCTTTCGTTCCAGCGCCCGGTTCAACTCCTCGAGTACATAAATCCACGCGCCTTCACCCAGTACCATTCCCGATCGGTTTTTCGAAAACGGGCGAGACGCACGCTCGGGTTCTTCGTTCCAATCATTCGTCAAAACCGTCATCAAATTAAAGGCTGCAACAATGCCGGGCGCGATCGGCGCATCAACTCCGCCCGCGATCATTACGTCTTGTCGACCAAGCGAGATGTGTTGTGCGGCGTAAGCGATTGCATCCGTCGAGCTAGTACAACCAGTCGACACAATGTGCGAAAGACCGCGTAAGCCGAATGCCATTGAAAGTTCGCTGGATAGACCACCGTGTGTTGAAGCCGGAATCGTGTAGACGGAGGCTTTGGTAGTTGGTCCAATATACCAGTACTGATACTGCTGTTCAGTGAACGCGAGGCCACCACCGCCAGTACCCAGTTCGACGCCAATCGCGCGGCGCTCTTCGAGCGAGAGATCGTTCGGGAAAAGTTGTGCGTCCTGCAGAGCTTCGCGAGCCGCTGCGAGTGCGAGTGGCACAGTGCGCGGCACGTGTCTTCTGTCTTTTGGAATAATTTCTGCTTCCCAATCGAAGTCAGGAACTTCAGCAGCGATTTGGACAGGTGAAGATGAGGGGTCGAACGACTGGATCCTACGAACTCCGCTTTTGCCTGAGATTAGTCCCGCCCAAAATGCTTCGCGACCTATTCCGAGTGGCGTGACACACCCCAGCCCTGTAATGACAACTCGGCGTGGACGTGTCAACGCTCGAAACATTAGGTTTGCTCTCAACCGGGGATTGAGGGAAGGATAGCACGTGCCCTTGAGACGTTCCCAAGAGCACGAGAAGGGGAACAGTAAAGTTAGAGCTCGGTGAACAACTCAGATCTTATGTCCGCACTCGTTACAGAACTTCGCGCCGGCACCCAGTTCTGCCTGACAATTCGGACACGATTGCTTCTCTTGCTTAGCTCCGCATTCGTTACAGAACTTCGTGCCCTCCGGAAGTGGAGCGCCACACTTGACGCACGGAACCTTCGCTGTCGAAACATCCATCTTCGCCCCACACTCGTGACAGAACTTCGCGCTCGGTTCATTCGCCCCGCCGCACTTCGGACACGAAACACGACTGGCTGTACCTTCACCCCTTGATTGTCGCATCGCGTCAGACATAGCTCCGGCCATCGCGTTTCCCACGGCGAACCCGGCTCCGAGTCCCGCGCCCGTGCCTGCACCACCAGATTGATTCTGCGCAGCATCGCGCATCGCATCAGCTGCCTGGAATTGCGTGTAGCGACCGACGTCGCCGATCACTCCCATTGAAGTTCGCTTGTCCATTGCGGCTTCGACTTCTTGCGGGAGCGAGATATTCTCAATGATGAACTTGGTAAGTTCCAGTCCGAACGACTTGAACTCCTCGTTGAGTTTCTCGCGAGTAAACTTCCCAAGCTCGTCGTAATTGGAGGCGAGATCGAGAGCGGCGATTTTAGACTCTCCGAGCGCATCGCTAAACCCACTGACCAACGTCCGTTTAAGTTGACCTTCGATGTCTTCAGTAACGAAATGTGCGTTCGTACCGGCGATGTCTTTAATAAAGGCTTTCGGATCGCCGACACGTAGGGAATAGATACCAAACGCGCGGAGACGAACCATGCCGAAATCTGCGTCGCGCATCATCACCGGGTTTGGTGTGCCCCACTTTAGATCGGTGAACTGCTTGGTGTTTACAAAGTACACCTCAGCTTTGAATGGCGAGTTGAATCCGTATTTCCAAGCTCCGAGCTTGGAAAGGATTGGCGTATTCCCACCGTCGATTGTGTATCTGCCCGGAGGAAACTGATCAGCGATTTGTCCTTCAGAAACAAAAACGGCTGCTTGCGATTCGCGCACGATAAGTTGTGCGCCATTCTTGATTTCCTGATCCTTGACTGGAAACCGATAGACCAAGGTGTTGCTCGTTTGGTCCAGCCATTCAATTACTTCGATGAACTGTGCGCTAGGGCTGAGTCGATCTAGTATTCCCATCTTTTTTCTCAATCTCAAAATGTTAACGGTTAGAACGTCGCATGATTATACGCGAGAACTGTCAGTACGGTTTAGTCGGCGGCAGTGTTCCTTCCAGAACGCCAGTGAACAACGAGAACTGCCGTAAACCCTCCCGCCATATCGATGAAACTATCGTAAATTGAGGCGGTTCGAGAGGGAACGAAGCTCTGATGGTATTCGTCCACGAGCGCGTAAACGACGATAAGCGCGACGCAGATAACCAACCAACGACGGCGAACGGCTGCTTTGGGTGAACCTCTAAAGGCACGCGCCGCCAGCACGCCTAAGAGCGCATATTCGAGGAAGTGCGCGATTTTTCGAACGATTCCGTGCACTACATCTAACGTCTCTGGCGAAGCGTTGGGAAACAGCCAATGCAGCAGGGGGCCAACAATCAGCGAAGTGTTCGACGCCGAAAAGCTTCCCGATGAGGCGAATGAGATGAACGCGATCCAGACCAGGAGTGGTAGATACCTGCTGAGGGCGCTGGGATGGGAAAGACGATTGTTGATCGATTGCATTGCGAGCGCTGCGACTAGTCACAAAAAATGGGAAGCGCATGCACGCTTCCCATAATTCGAACTATCAGGGTGCGAGTTGTGATCACAGGGCTGCTGCGCCTGACACAACCTCGATGATCTCGTTAGTGATTGCCGCCTGACGGACGCGGTTCATGTTCAGAGTGAGCATGTCGATCAACTCGCTTGCGTTCTTGGAAGCAGAATCCATTGCTGTCATGCGGGCGCCATGTTCGGACGCAATGGATTCTAATAACGCGCGGAATATCTGAGTCTCGATCAGCAGCGGCAACAATTGACCAAACATTTGCTCGGGTGGTTGTTCGTAAATGTAATCGATCAGTGTTACGGCCTGTGCACTCTTTCCTTCGGGTACTTCTTCTTTCGCGTGCGCCACTGGTAATAGTTGTTCCAAGATCACGCGTTGCTGGAGAACGGATTTGAACTCGTTGTAGATCAGAAAGACTTTATCGATTCCGGTGTCGTCCGTGTAGCGCTTCATGACGTCGCGCGCCACTTCGAGACCTTCGGACAACTCAACGCGACCCTTGCCCGTCAACCCAATAACTTCTCCTGCAATCGGGACTCTTCGATTTCGAAAAAAATCTCGGCCTTTGCGACCAACAGCGAGGATCTCAACAGTCTTGTCAGAATTTCCTCTGATGAATGCCTGTGCCGCTTTGACGAGGTTGGTATTGAATGCTCCGCACAAACCCTTGTCGGCAGTAATCAGCACTAACAGATAGCGCTGATCACCGCGTTGGTCCAACAACGGATGATGGAAGTCGTCATCAGTTCGCTTCGCGAGCTCGTTCAGAACTTCCGTCATCTTGTTTGCAAAGGGCCGTGCGGTCAGCACGCGCTCTTGCGCGCGGCGGAGCTTCGCAGCGGAGACCATCTTCATGGCCTTAGTAATCTGTTGCGTGTTCTTGACCGACTTAATTCGCCGGCGAATGTCGAGCAGATTAGGCATCGATCTTTACGTGTCTATGCAGTAGCGGGTGCGGCCGCTGAAATCGCGGGAGCCGTGTCCGGAACGGTCGATACTTGACCACCCTTAGCACGCGATCCCTTGAAGTCTTCAACTACCTGTTTCAATTCTGCTTTGATTTCGTCAGTAAGCGTCTTCTTCTCTTTGATGGAAGCGAGTACACCAGGATGTGACTTTTCGACGAACTCACGGAAATCCTTCTCGAAGGTCCTTACCTCTTCAACCGGAATGTCGTCAGTATACCCATTGGTAGCAGCCCAGATTACGAGTACCTGTTTCTCAACATCCATTGGCTCGTACTGCGGCTGCTTGAGAATTTCTGTCAGCCGTTGACCGCGCGCCAACTGCGCTTGTGTTGCTTTGTCCAGGTCAGATCCAAACTGCGCAAATGCTTGCAACTCTCGAAACTGGGCCAACTCTAATCGGAGCGTTCCAGCCACCTGCTTCATCGCTTTAATCTGCGCCGATCCGCCCACGCGTGAGACGCTGTTGCCAACGTTAATGGCAGGACGGAAACCGCTATTGAATAAATCAGCTTCGAGGAATATCTGACCGTCCGTAATTGAAATCACGTTCGTGGGAATGTATGCAGAGATGTCGCCCGCTTGAGTTTCGATGATCGGTAAACTGGTCAACGAGCCCCCGCCTTTTAGATCAGACAATTTCGCGGCACGCTCAAGCAGTCGCGAGTGAAGATAGAACACGTCACCCGGGTACGCTTCGCGCCCTGGCGGGCGACGCAACAACAACGAAATCTCTCGGTACGCCGCTGCCTGTTTGGAGAGGTCATCGTAAATCGTAAGCGCGTGTCGTCCATTGTCGCGGAAGTACTCTCCCATCGCAGCGCCTGAATACGGAGCCAGGTACTGCATCGCAGCAGGATCCGACGCCGTCGCTTTGATCACGATCGTATAATCCATTGCGCCAAAGTCCTGCAGTGTCCTTACCACCTGGGCCACCGTCGACGCTTTTTGACCAATCGCGACGTAGATGCAAATTACATCTTTGCCTTTTTGGTTGATGATCGTATCCACGGCGACGGCAGTCTTGCCCGTTTGTCGGTCGCCGATAATCAGTTCGCGTTGGCCGCGACCGATAGGCACCATTGCGTCGATGGCCTTGAGACCGGTTTGTAGCGGCTCTTTTACCGGCTGCCGATCGACGACGCCCGGAGCTATTCGTTCCACCGGAAAGTACGTGTCAGTGACAATGGGACCACCCTCGTCAATCGGGTTGCCGAGCACATCTACCACGCGGCCGACCAACGCCTCACCGACAGGAACCTGCATAATGCGGCCGGTCCGTTTTACAAGATCACCTTCGCGAATGGCTGGGAAGTCCCCGAACAACACCGCCCCGACTTTGTCTTCTTCTAAATTGAGCGCCAAGCCTCGAACGTCGTGCGGAAACTCGAGCAACTCACCAGACATTACTTTTTCGAGTCCGTGCAGTTCCGCGATTCCATCGCCGACCTTTATTACTGTCCCAACTTCTGAGACCGTAACGCCCGCATCGAAATTCTCGATCTGCTTGCGAATGATTTCGTTTATTTCACTGGCTCGAATGGGTTCCATGTTGACCTCTAATAAAGGTAAATCTCTGTACTTAGTTACTCGTGATCTCCGCAGCCAGGCGCTGCAATTGATTCTCTACCGATCCGTCGAAGATGGTTGAACCTATGCGCGCGACAAGCCCGCCAATTATCGATTCGTCTGTTTCAAAACTGAGCCGAACTGACCTGCCAGTCACCTGCCTGAGCGCGTCATGTAATGCGTTCTGCTGCACCTCAGGGATCGGCCGTGCCGTAGTTACGTGTGCCGCAACTAGTCCAGCACGCTCATCCAGAATCAGCGCAAATCTCTCAGCTATATCCTGCAACTGTGGAAGTCGCTGATTCACGAGTAGGACCTGCAAAAACGAGGCAGTGGTTTCGCCAACGCGCGAGCGCGAGATTAACTCTTGAAGAACCCGGCGCTTTTGCTCGTGAGGCACCGTCGGATTGGAAAAGACCTCCTTCAACTGCGAGCTCGACTCAACCATCGAAGCCCACTGCTCAAGTTCAGACTGAACCTGACGCTCTTCGTTCCTCGAAATCGCGACATCGGCTAATGCCGTTGCATAACGCCGTGCGACCGTCTGTCTACTCAAGCTTGCGCCCTCCTGAGCTGACCGATGTCGTCCTCGATTAATCGCGCGTCGTCTTCCGGTCTTATTTGCGTTCGAATCGATTCGCGGGCCAACTCTACGCTTCGGCCCGCCAGAAACTTCTGTAGTTCCTTGCGAGCGACCTTTGCAGCTGTTTCAATTTCACGATTCGCTTGGTAGCGCATTCTTTCGATCTCTTTTTCAGTAGCTGCGTTCAATCGTTCCCGTTCCGTTTGCGCTTCTGCCTGTGCGCGCTTTCGTACTTCCGCAACTTCCGAATCGAGGCGACCCACCAAAGTTTCCGCTTCATTCAAGCGGATTTGCGCCGCGTCACGCTCCTGATCGGCGTTCGTTAGTAAAAGCTGAATCCCCTCGCGTCTCGCATGCAACGCAGCCTTTAATTTACCGCCCAGGATGTACGCTCCCGCACCGAGAAAAATCGCAAGGTTAATGAACTTCCAAGCCTCGAGGCCCGGATAGTTCAGGTAGGTTTCAGCCCATCCTGGTTCACCTTCTGACACGATCAGGAATGCGAGTAAAAGGATCATAAATTTGCGAACCACCTATAGCCGCGGGCGCTTGAGTATCTGCGCTTCGATTAGGCCACTCAGTTCAGCCGCCGTTGCTTCCAAGTCGCCATGGGCCGCCGCCTGTTGCTGCTGCGTAGCGTGGACGGCCGAAGCTACCTCTTTGGAGATTTCCTCCTTGACTGCACTTAGACGTTGCTCACGGTCACGCATCGCGGCGTTCTTCTCTGCTTCCAATAGCTGATAACCTTCGGACCGCGCAGCACGTAGACCAGCTTCATACTGTTCCAGCTTCTCTAAGCGTGATGCATCGAGCATTTGCGCTTCGGTCGTTCGTCCCGAGAGCAGGGCATCCCGACGACTGAGGATCTCGTTAATTGGCTTTAGTAAAGTGCGGTTCAGAACCACTACCATAATCGCGATGATCGCGACGTGAAGCAGCAGCGTTCCGTCAGGAACCAGTTGAATAGAAGTCTCCGCCAGAAACATTCGAGGCCTTAGATCGGAAATTCACTTGGTGAAAAGCGCGCGAGTCTAACATGCGACCCAATAAGGGTCAACCGAACGTCATCCCTACTCAAGTTCAACGAACTATGATTGGTTAAAGCTACAGGCGGGGCAACTGCGGTGGTTGTTGTCGTACTCCGTGTTCGAATATTTACTTTGTACAGCTGGCTCGCGACCGCTGGGTTCAGAACGCTGATTGTACTAACTACAGGCTGTCATGATTATTGAATACAGACGGTCAAGATCTTGCTGGTTGAAGTAGCTGATCTCCAGTTTGCCGGCGCCAGTTCCGTCTTCCAGAATGCGGACCTGGGTTCCCAATGCACGCCGAAGCTTCGACTCCGCTGCCCTAACGTTTGGGTCGACCGTAGCAGCGGCAGGTGCGCGCCTCGTGCTCGAAGTCTTTTCGGTTCTCTTCCTTACGATATCTTCTGTCGCGCGGACGGAGAGATCGTTGTTGATGATTTGGCGAGCTACGAGCCGTTGGAGGTCGACGTGTTGGAGCCCCAATAGTGTCCGGGCGTGGCCAGTTGAAATTCGCTTAGTCTTAACTAGCTGTTGGATGTCTTCCGGCAACTTAAGGAGGCGCAGATAATTCGTGATGTATGAGCGATCGCGACCTATCCTTTCTGCTAACGCTTCCTGCGTAAGACCGACTATCTCGATCAACTTGCTGTAGGCTTGCGCTTCCTCGATCGGGTTGAGATCCTCTCGCTGGACATTCTCAATCAAGGCGACTTCTAGAAGATCTTTATCAGCGATGTCCTTGATAACCGCAGGTATCGTTCTAAGTCCCGCGAGCTTTGCCGCACGCCAACGTCGCTCTCCAGCAACGAGCTCGTAGTGATCCTCAATTCGTCTAACCAACACCGGCTGAACAACGCCGTGTGTTTTTATCGATTCAGCCAGATGGCCGAGACTTTCGTCGTCAAATTCCGTTCTGGGTTGCATTGGACCAGGAACGATCGAATCTATTTCCAGTTCGCCCGGCTCCGGCAACTCTATCGTTCGGTCAGACGCCAGCAGAGCTCCCAGCCCCCGACCCAAGGCCTTTCGATTCATCGACTATCTCCCTAGCTAGCTGCGAATACGCTTCAGCACCTTTTGACTGCGGATCGTAAGTTATGATCGGTTTTCCATAGCTCGGCGCTTCAGCCAACCGAACATTTCGAGGAATGACCGTTTCGAATACTTGCTTGCCATAGAAGTCACGAAGATCGGCCGCCACTGCGGAAGAAAGATTGGTTCGCTCGTCATACATCGTAAGCAACAGTCCTTCGATTGTCAGCGAAGGGTTGTGGAGGCGTCGGATTCTGGCCAGCGTATCGAAGAGCTCCGTCACCCCCTCGAGGGCGTAGTACTCGCATTGAATGGGGACTAATAGCGACTTGGCCGCCGTCAGCGCGTTGAGCGTCAACAGCCCCAACGATGGCGGGCAATCCACGATGATATAGTCATACTGATCCTGAACCGACTCCAGACACTCCCGCAGGCGCAGTTCTCGACGTTCAATTTCGACCAGCTCGATTTCTGCCCCGGCGAGATCTTTATTTGAGGGAACGACGCGGAGCCCAGCGATTCCGGTCTCTAGCGCAAGATTGCCAATAGGCTCATCCAAAACGAGCGCGTGGTATAGCCCCTTGCGAAAGCTTCCGCGCTGAACCCCGACACCGGACGTGGCATTTCCCTGCGGATCAGCATCAACCAACAAGACGCGATAACCCAATCCCGCGATAACTGCGGCTAGATTAACGGCGGTCGTCGTCTTTCCGACCCCGCCCTTCTGATTGGCAACGGCTATGGATTTAGCCATAAGCGGCGAGCAAGCACTCCCGAGCGTTAGGCGGATAAACTAACACATCGCGTCAAAAGCGGGCTACAACCGTAAGCGGATTGGGCGGTTTTATTGCGCTTATATGTTTCACGTGTCCCATCGGAACCGAAGGGACACGTGAAACATCAGCTCACACGGCCGTGGGGTTTCGAGCAGATAGGAACACAAGGAGCGTGGAGAGAGCCCCGGCCGTTAGCCCCGGAAGCCTGCGAGCAGCGCCAAAGGTTGTCGGCTTTGCGCGGTCGAGTCGTTCAATGATTTCATTCGAAAGGCCGCTAATCTTTCCGAACGCAATGTCCGAAGGTATTCGCAGGCTGTCGTGCTGGTAGAGGCGATTCACCGTCAAATTGTGCGACTCCAAGTAACCCGCGTACAACAGATCGGCCAAAGCAGACCGTAAATCGGGGTCGTTAGCTCCATTCTGCAGATGCTCTGGGAGGAGCGTCGACACGACATCCGCGGTAACTCCCGGGCGTTTTGCCAACTGCGCAAGCGAGATCGTGTCGCCCAAGTCCATTTCCAAGAGTCGCGACACGGCGGCGTGTGCAGGATCAGCTCGCCTCAGCCTCGTCGTTTCAAGAGCAGTTCTCAGTTGCTCCAACCGATGTTGTCGTGCGCCATAACGATTCCACTCCCAATCGCCTACCAGGCCGAGCTCGCGTCCGTATCGGCTCAGCCTCTCATCCGCATTGTCGTGACGCAATGCGAGCCGGTATTCAGCGCGCGAAGTGAACATTCGGTAAGGTTCATCCACTCCTTGTGTGATCAGATCCTCAACTAAAACACCGATGTACGACTCCTCACGACGTAACCGGAACGCCTCTTCGCCCTTCAGAAACCTCGCGGCGTTGATGCCGGCGACGAGTCCCTGACACGCAGCCTCCTCGTAGCCTGTGGTTCCGTTAATCTGGCCAGCATGGAAGAGGCCAGCAACTCTACGCGTCTGCAGGTCGAACCCGACCTCTCGTGGATCGACAAAATCGTATTCAATAGCGTATCCCGGCCGGATTATATTTGCGCTTCCAAGCCCGGGGATCATCCTGACCAAATCCTGCTGCATCTCCGCGGGCAGCGAGGTCGAGAATCCGTTTAGATACACTTCGTTCGTGTCGTGACCCTCCGGCTCGAGAAACAACTGGTGTCGATCCTTGTCGGCAAATTTGACGACCTTATCCTCAATTGACGGACAGTAACGGGGGCCAACTCCCTTGATCTTTCCGGAATACAATGGAGACTCGGCCAGATTCTGGCGAATACGGTTGTGAACCTGAGATGTCGTGTATCCGATGAAGCACTGAATTTGTCGTTGACGAATTTCATCTGTCGCAAACGAGAATGCTACTGGATGCTTGTCTCCGGGCTGCGCAACGAATGCGTCCCAGTCGATAGTGCGCCCGTCGAGCCTTGGCGGAGTTCCCGTCTTAAGGCGACCTACAGGAAAGCCTATGCGCTTCAATGCTTCGGCCAGCTCGAGTGAAGCGGGCTCGCCAGCCCGACCCGCGCTGTACGTTCGGCGGCCGGTATGAATCAGTCCGTTCAGAAAAGTGCCTGTCGCGACGACGACGGCGGACGACAGAAACTTCCTTCCGTCTTCGAGCTCCACTCCCTTTATTCTTGATTCCTGGACTACAAGGTCGACGACTTTCCCCTGACGAAGATGAAGCCCCGACGTCGATTCGAGTGTTCGGCGCATCTGCGCTCGATACTGCATTCGATCTGCCTGTGCGCGTGGAGACTGAACGGCGGGACCCCTAGATCTATTCAACAACCGGAACTGAATTCCAGTTTGATCGATGACTCGTCCCATGATTCCTCCGAGCGCATCGATCTCGCGAACGAGATGGCCTTTCGCAATGCCGCCAACTGCAGGATTGCACGACATCTGCCCGATCAAATCCAAATTCAAGGTAATGAGACAGGTATGTGCCCCGAGTCGCGCCGCAGCTGAGGCCGCCTCACAACCCGCGTGGCCGGCTCCGATTACCACAACATCGAATGCTTCATCGAACGACATAATTCACTTCCCAATACAGAACGTCGAAAAGATCTGCGACAGGATGTCTTCGGTTGTAGTCTCTCCGGTAATTTCGCCCAAGTATCTCAAACTATTGTGCAACGGCACCAACACCAGTTCCTCACTGCGATGTTCCCTTAAAGCACAGATTGCCGATTCTACCTCGACGTGAGCTCGACAGAGTAGATCATGATGACGTGCGTTTGTTATCAACAGTCCCGCTGAGTCGATTCGAGAATCGAACTGCGCAAGCATCGATGAACGCAATTCTTCGATTCCTTCTCCGGTCTTGGCTGAGACCTTAATCGACTCTGGAGCTCCCGAGAGATCGCCGTTAGAAAAACTTGGAACGTCGCATTTGTTTATGATGACCAGCCGTCGACTCCCGTCCGTCCGGGATATCAAATCACGATCGTCCGCACTCAATGAGGTTGTTCCGTCCAGTACCAACAGGATCAGATCTGCAACGCTCATTGCTTGTTGCGCACGCTCAATACCAAGCGACTCAATGTCGTCGCGAGTAGAACGTTGGCCCGCGGTGTCAGTTAGGATCATCGGTATTCCACCAAGATCGACCGACTCTGTAAGCGTGTCGCGCGTAGTTCCAGGAACATCGGTTACGATCGCTCTGTCGCGCGCCACTAACCTATTGAAAAGACTAGACTTACCGACATTCGGGCGGCCGATTATCGCCACCTTTACCCCGTCATGAAGCAGGTGTCCCGCAGAGTAGCTGTCAGCAAGCCTCCGCACTGCCGACGCGAGTTGACGAAGCTTCGCCTCGACAGCAGCGGCGCTTGTTTCAGGCAAATCATCTTCAACGAACTCCACTGCCGACTCGAGCAGCACAATCACTTCAACGAGTATGTTCTTGAGAGGCTCGAGCGTACTCGATAATTCGCCGGTGAGCTGTCGCGCCGCTTGTTTCGCTGCTGCCTGAGTTTGTGAATCAATCAGATCTCGTATTGCTTCGGCTTCGACTAGATCCATTTTTCTGTTCGCGACAGCGCGCAACGTGAACTCTCCTGGACCCGCCAGCCGCGCGCCGAGATGCAAAGACATTTCAACAATCTGTCCGATAATCGGGAGTGATCCATGACAAGCGATTTCAACCACATCTTCGCCGGTCAGCGAATGTGGAGACTTGAAGAAAGTGACGATCACCTCGTCGAGTATCTCATCGTATGGTCCATGTTTGACTTGGGCCAACGTTGCTCTTCTCGGTTCGTACTCACCGTGATGCAGGGTGAGACTTTGCACTATCGACAAAGCACAGGGTCCACTAAGACGAATGACGCCGATGGCGCCACGACCCCTTGGCGTAGATAGTGCGACGATCGTGCTCACGTTTGTTGGGTAAAACCTGTGGGTATTGCTCGACGTGAGATTAACGTGCGGCGGATTTCAGGGCTACTTTCAATTTGCGTTCGGAGCCTTCACCGATCGACTCTGTAAAGAGATCCTGCTGGTCGGCAAGAGTTAGATGAATTATCCGGCGTTCATTTGCGTTCATTGGTTGGAAGGTAAATGAAACACCGCTGTCTCTAACGCGCTTTGCGGCAAGATTTGCCATCGCTTGCAGTTCAGCTTCGCGAGTCGCTCGAAACCCTTCGACGTCACAAACCAATCGTTCACCAGCAGGCAACTGGCGTCCGAAGATCTGATTTATCAAATGCTGGACTGCCTCTAACAATTCGCCGGTCTGTGATTGCAGCAGCTCAGAATCAAGGCCTTCGATGTCGAGAACAGATCCTGTTGAGCGATGCTTCACTGCGACGCGTAGTTCAAGCCCGGTACGCGCAAAAGTATCCTCGAGAAATTTCGCTGCCTGCTCCCACACGTCTTCCATTTCAAATTCCCTTCAATTTCATGCAGGCGTTTTACGTCCCGTCATCTTTGCTGCGGTTGGTACTGGGGCGGTCTTTTTTTCGTCCTCTGGCTGTGTCCAACGGTTTATCACAAACTGCTGGCTGAACCCAACGATATTACCTACCAACCAGTAGACCAGCAGACCGGACGGCGCTCCCCACAGAACATACAGCATGAATATCGGCATTCCGATAGCCATGACTTTTCTTTGCAACGGGTCGGCCGAGGGCGCGGGCGTAATCAGTTGCAAAACGATCATTGTGCCGGCCATTAAGAACTCGAGAATGTGAAAGGGATCGCCTCCCGATAAATCCGGCAGCCAAAGAAACGAGGCTTGGCGAAAATCAACTGAAATTGTGATGGCGCGATAAAGAGCAAACAGGAAAGGCATCTGGATCAAAAGAGGGAGACAGCCTCCCAGCGGATTGCCCTCCTTCATCAGACGGAGCTGTTCCATCTGCAACTCTTTCAGTCGCGGATCGTTTTGCTTCATCCCCTTGATCTTCTCCTGCAGTTCTTTCATCTGCGGAGCTAGTTTTTGCGCTTTCTTCATCGCTTTTGAAGAGCGCCATTTCAGAGGGAAGAAAAGCGAATAAACTCCAATCGTAAACAGGATTATAGCGACGCCGTAACTTCCAGTCAGATCATGTAAATTCGTGATGGACCAGAGTATCGGAACGGCGAGAGGTCGTGATATCCAGGCCAACCAGCCATAGTCGATTAGACCATCGAGATCGATTGATCGACCGATGCGCGCGGCAACGTCGGTGCTTGCGTCTTTAAGTAGGTAGTGATCTTTTGGACCCGTATAGACGACGGTGCGAGATCCGTCAGCTTTAATTGGCACAAAAGCGGTAGTTAGATAACGCTTTTCCGTCGTGCCGTTCGTCTTATATTCGTAAGCTGCCGTCCGATATTCAAGACCTTCGAGCCTCTGGCTTGGCACCGCAACCATCGCAAAGTAAGTGTCGCCGATGCCGGCCCAATCAATTGGACCGCCAAGTGTTAAATGATCTGGATTGGTCTTATCGCCATTAATAGCGGCAGCAGGATGTCGCTGGATTTTTTCTCCGACGAACCCAATGGCTTCGGGTGCTACAGAGTAAAACGTGTGACGCCTAACGCCCTGGTCCCCAACACTTGGTCCAATCGTCAGTTTCACCTGGGGAACAACCGCATCGCCGCGCTTTATGAGTACCGCAAGATCGGTGTCGTATCGCTCCGCGTCGAAGTCGATGGTCTTTCTGACCTGCAGTCCGCTGCCGTCTTCTAGTACAAACGTCAACTGCTTCCGCTCGCCGGGTGCCAGGGTTAAATCTGTGTCGCCTTCAGTTGCCGACACACCTTCTACTTTGTAGGTGCTCGCACTGAGCGCGAAATCGAGAGACGAATCTCCCGTTCGCAGTTGGAGAGGCACCTCCCGAGGCTGCCGTTCGAGTCCAGTCGCCGAAATCAGTTGGAGTTCGACCTTGTCATTCCTTGTACTCGCGGACGAATAGATTGCTGTGTTAGTTCGTTTATTCTTCTTAACGATCCAACTGATCGGTTCAGCACCCAACGTGTCGAATTTCGCTTGATAGAGCGGAGTGTTAACCGTGATTACTCTCTTCGGCGCACTGCTGGAGGTACCAGGGGATGTGGAATTAGTCGAGCCGGCCGGAAGCGTCGCTACCGTCGGAGTGCTCGGGCCTGGAGTGTCTCCAGCCTGCGCGGAAGGTGACGGCGACGCACCTGGTTGACCGTTCTGATTCTGAGGAGGCTTCGGCGTGAAGTAAGTCCACAGAAACAGAATCGCAGACGACAGGAGTAGCGCGATGATCAGTCGTTTTGTTTGCATTCAGGAATCGATAGTATCAATCCAATTTAGTAATCCGCTCAGCGCATAATCATTTCACCGGATCGTAACCTCCGGGATGAAATGGGTGGCAACGCAGCAATCGACGGAGCGCAAGCAAACTGCCCCGGGCTGCGCCGTAGCGCTGAATCGCAGCCATGGCATATTCAGAACACGTAGGAATGAATCTACAAGAGGGAGGCAGTAGCGGTGAAAGCGCCAGTTTATAACCTTTCAGTAATGCTATTAAAACCGTCTTCACGACAGTGTCGCTACTTCTGTATTGCTAGCGTTTCGACCTTCTTGACCTTCTCGATAATTTGCTGAAACTGCGAAGCGGGTCCATGAAGTTTTTCGCTCAATATCCTCGCCTTGGCATTCAACACCCAATCGTAACTTGTGGCCAACGCCTTCAACGATTCTTCGCTCGCTCGAAAAGCTTCGCGAAGAAGTCGCTTCGCGCGATTCCGCTGAACCGCTTTTCCCAATGCCTTTTTCGAAGCCGTAACTCCCAACCGGTGTTGAGAAGATTGGTTCTCGATCACGAACACCGTAATCGACGCTCCATCGTAGCGTTTGCCGTTTGTATATACGTGTTGGAATTCTTCCGAGTCCCGCAAATTTTTGCGCATGACATCATTACTGATCAGTAATGAGCCGGAGTGAGTCGCTTTCTTCCCTTTGCACGACGTCGCTTCAATACGAGCCGGCCATTTTTACTAGCCATGCGGGCGCGAAAACCATGGGTCTTGGCGCGTCGACGGTTGTTAGGTTGGAACGTTCGCTTCGACATAGACGCAAGTTTCTCCTCTAAACGAAAATGCCAAGACTAAAGGCCACTTGAGGTTATGTCAAGAAACGGCGCCGTATTAACTCTGCGACACCTCAGTCGCGGTAAGCAGTAAATCACTCAAGATTTTTACCAGCGGGACGAGGCTGGAACCTTGCTTTCACGACTGGCTTGCACAAAACATTTGTCTGCATGGATGTATTGGAACGATACCCTTTTCGAGCCACGGAAGGAGCAAAAGTTATCCCGTGTTTTATTGTCGTTGTTCACTTGATCGAATCGAAAGTTCTGTGTTAGTCTCCGCTGGTTTAGAAGAGCAGCGACTGTAAACAGTTGATAGGTAACGACTTTAAAGCTTTACTTTAACCCGCGATCCATTTTCCACATACCTGTGGAAAATGATGTGGAAAAGCGTAATCGGTGTTATCGGCAAGGCTTACTGCTCTTTGTATGGCCCGGCTCGACTCCGACCGCGTCTACTCGGAGCGTACCGTTCTATTACGCGGGCATGAGTCAGATTGAACCCTCCGGCTCCATTAATTTCGATGAATTCTGTAGCGACTAACGTTTGGGATACTGTCCTTCTCTCTCTAAAGACCAAGCTCAACCAGCAAACACTAGACACGTGGTTTCAGCCTATTCAGTTTCAAGGGCTTGATACGACACAACGTGTAATCACGTTGCGAGTCCCGAATCACGTCGTTAAAGATTGGGTGGTTACAAATTATTCCGCAACCATTGAAGAGTCCCTAAGAACCCTTCGTCTGGATAATTACTCGTTAGCTTGGCAAATCGATGGTGAGAGCGCGCAGGTTTCGGAGCAGCGGCCGATCGTTAGTGGCGCGCCACAACAGCTATCGCCCACTTCCTACTCAGCCGCGGCCGCGACAATGAAACTAGATACTGCCCGGCCCGCTCAGTCTTCTGACGTAGTCCCTCTCACGCCGTCGGAGCCATCCCTGAGTTCTAAATACACCTACGAAAGCTTTGTCGTCGGAACGTGTAATCAGTTTGCTCACGCAGCTTCGATGGCGGTCGCTGAGGCTCCTGGACGCACATATAACCCGCTGTACTTGTACGGGGGTGTCGGTTTAGGCAAGACCCACTTGATGCACGCTTGCGGCCACGCTATCAAGACTCGCAATCATCACCTACGAGTCTGCTACATATCTTCTGAGAAGTTCATGAACGATCTCATCAATGCGATTCGTTATGATAAGACTCAGAGCTTCCGCGAGAAATACAGGTCGGTTGATGTCTTGCTGATTGACGACGTTCAGTTCATGGCGGGTAAGGAGCGTACGCAGGAAGAGTTCTTTCACACATTCAATGCGCTCTACGATCAGCAGAAGCAGATTGTCATCAGTTCGGATTGTCCACCGCGCGAAATACCTACACTCGAGGAACGATTGCACTCGCGATTTGAGTGGGGACTTATTGCAGACTTAGAGCCACCGGATCTTGAGACAAAGATTGCGATACTGAAACGAAAAGGCGATCTGATCGGTGTTTCGATTCCTGACGACGTTGCGATGTTCATTGCGAGTCGAGTGAAAAGCAACGTACGTGAGTTAGAAGGATCGCTGGTTCGTCTAATCGCTATCTCGTCGCTGCGCGGTGAACCCATCTCGAAGGTCCTTGCGCAAGACGCGATTCGCAATATCGCGAAAGAAGACGAACCCGGTGTTATCACTATTCAGCAGATTCAAAAGCTAGTTGCGACGACTTACAAGCTGAGCGTAGACGAACTGCTGTCGAAGAATAACTCGCGCCACATTTCACATCCGCGACAAATCGCAATGTATCTTTGTAAGCATCTAACGAAGACGAGTTATCCTGAAATCGGCAGAGCTTTCGGCGGGAAACACCATACGACCGTTATTCATTCGGTTGAGAAAATCGAGACGCTTGTCGGCAGTGATGAAACTCTCCAGCGATTAATCACTGAATTATCCGAGTCGCTGCAGACGTAGCTTGAAGTTTTGCACATCCCACAGAGAAAGTTTTGTGGAAAATGTGATAATGTTCCCGTCCACATACTTTTCCGAAGAGCTGTCGTAGTTTCATAAAGACTTCCACAGCCTCCCGCAGTACCTAAAATGTTCTGCTGGTAAAGTTTAAGGACTTATCCACTTTTCCACAGTTACTACTATTACTGCTAGGGTTTTTAATTGTTAGTTTTTAATTAGAGGTAGACCCATGTCGAGTGTAAAACCGAAAACTGAAGGAGCGGGCGCAATGCAATTTGTTGTCAGCAAACAGAACCTGCAAAAGGAACTCAGTTTTGTTCAGGGTGTTGTCGAGAAGAAGAACACCATTCCGGTGCTTTCGAATATTCTTCTTGAATCGGTTGGTGAGAACTCGATCAGAATTACTGGCACCGATCTGGATGTCACAATCCGTTGCGACATGGATGCTGAGGAGATCACCACCCCCGGTTCCATGTGCGTTCAGGCGCGCAAGCTTTTCGAGATCGCGCGACTCCTACCAGATGCTCCCGTCAGCTTCAAGAAAGAAGACAACGACTGGGTCACGGTGAAGTGTGATCGGGCGCGCTTTAAGATGGTTGGTGTAGCCCGCGACGCGTTTCCGGAAGTCCCGACATTTAAATCTGCTCCCACGAAGATTCCTGCCACCGTTCTGAAGACTTTTATTGACCGAACGATCTTCGCGATCACCCAGGAAGAATCACGGTACACCTTGTCGGGAGCTAAATTCGTGTTAGATGAAACGGGAGCGAAGATGGTGACAACTGATGGTCACCGGCTAGCTTACGTCGAGAAAAAAGGTGTTACCAAAAACGGGGCTACACAATCGATCGACACTTTGATTCCGCGCAAGACACTGGCTGAGCTTACAAAACTCACGACCGGTTTTGATGAAGATATCAGTCTGGGCATGGACGAGAATCATATTTACTTCCAGGTCGGCGCGCGCCTGTTGATTTCTCGCATGCTCTACGGGCAGTTTCCGAACTACGAAATGGTCATGCCAAAAAACAACGATAAGTCGGTTGAGTTCAATAGCAGTTTACTCAACCTGGCCATCAGGCGAGTTGCTTTAATGGCTGACGAGAGATCTCACGCGATTCGTTTTCACCTCGAGCCAAATCAACTTGTTATCAGTTCGCAGAACGCCGAGGAAGGCGAAGCAAACGAAACGCTTCAGACCGAATACACGGGCGAAGAAACAGACATTGGATTCAATGCCCAGTATCTGCAGGAGTTTTTGAATGTGATTGGTGACGCGAAAGTAGCGTTCGATTTCAAAGATGGAAACTCACAGGCGGAATTGAAACCATCCGAGAACGGCGAATATGACTACAAGTACATCGTGATGCCGATGAGGATCTGACGGACGACCACAACACGTAATTAGCGCACCTACGACTAAAACAGTGCACGGCGGAAACCAGGATACAGTTTCCGCCGTGCTTTTTTATTGCGTGGGCGAGTCGAAGCATTTGGACTTAATCTGGGGAACTTTGCAGCCCTCGAAAGAAGAGTGGATACAGCGCAAACATCTCAAGTGCAAAGACTCCAAGCGAAAGCCTGCTGGAGTCGAGCGTTGTCAGAATAAAAGCATGCAGAGCGATACCACCGAGCACGGCAGCCCATTGTAATCGTCTGGTCCAAAGACCAAAGGCAATAAACAACTCGAGCGCAATTGCCGAAATCGCCAAGGTCGCTAACAACTCTGGACTGCGCCACGAATCGGGAAATGCAAACCATGCCTGTCGTTTCAATGTCTGCTCCAGGACGTCCCCTGACAGGAACTGCGGTGTGAGTTTGGCCAGTGCTGAGAAACCGTAGACCAGTGAAACCTGGAGCATTAGTAGTAGTGCTGGCCACCCGGCGACGGTGTTACGGCGACTCCTCCGCAACGAATCCAAGGAAAATGCGGCGCCACTGTCAGCGACGGTTAGCAGCAACACGATCAGGAAAAACAGATATAGATGATTGCTGTAGAGTTGCTGATCAAGCAGGAGCGTGTAGCCAGCCAAACAAGTAATGATGCTGCCCGCAACACGCGTCATCCATCCGATCAGAAATGCAACTGATGCGATAACCCAAAGCCCAATATAGAAAGGCAATACACGAGCGTGCAGCCGCGGCACCCATTCAAAGTATGACAGTTGAACGATGATTGGGTTGAGGAGCCGTGACAGAATCCGCCAGTTTTCCCAAGCGAAACCGATCGAACAAATGGCTAAGGTTATTCGAGCGACCGCGAGTTTTCGTGCGTCCGCACGAAGTTGAAAGAGCTGCGGCAGAAATTTCGTCAGGGGCACGAGTAAACCTTCGGAGTTGCGGAATCTACCGAGCTGATTTGAATTGATGCGACGCCAGGAACAACGCGGCAAAGGTGCGCCGGCATTGCTTCTCGAAGATCCAATTCACCCCGGCTGAGTCCCAGGTACGTGGAAAGGATCGCAGGGCTCGTAGTGCCGTCCCTCATAACTAGCGTGAATCGCAGGTTGGGTTTGCGTGCGGTCCACATCTGCCAACCAAAACGAGCGGGACGTGGTGAAGTCAACTTCACAATTGGTACCACGATTTGAATGATCAGAAACCCGACGAAGAAAGAAAGGACCAACACATTTTTGAAAGACAGAGGTATTGAGCCTGAAGGTTGTTCAAGAGGCGATGGCACAGCTGAAGATTATCACGAGCGGATGTGACATCATTAGATAGGATTTCGCAGTTCGAAGTGCAACCGCTTACGCTGCGGCCCCTATGTTAAAATCGGCTCATGCTGCTCTCTGCTATAGAGGCGATCAATTTTAGAAATTTGAGTGGAGCGATCGCCTGGGGCCCGCGTCTCAACATCATCTACGGCAACAACGGACAAGGTAAAACCAACTGGCTGGAAGCGATCAATGTTCTGGCCAGGACCAAGTCTTTTCGCACGCAACGAGTGCAAGAAGCGATTCGGTTTGGTGAGAAGCTGGCCATCATTCGCGGCACCGTTACCGCTGGGGAGAGCATAGAACGAACCCTGCAAGTCAGTCTTCAGGAAAACACTAAAACGATCTTCGTCAATCAAAAACGGGAGCCGCTGACGCGCTACTTGTCGCATCTGCCGGTATTCTCTTTCACTGCGGCAGATCTAGAAATCGTGCGCGGTGGTCCCGAAGCACGACGTCGGTTTTTGGATCGCGGCATTTCATCGATCAAGCCGGCCTATCTCCAAACTATTGCTGACTACGCGAAAGTCATCAAACAAAAAAATCGGATCTTGCAAGGTGCGAACGAAGAGAATTCGCCGGTTGGAAAAGTCGAGCAGTTGATCGCCCCATGGAATGACCAGTTCATTAAACTGGCAAGCATCATCCATAGTGAAAGAAATGATTATGTGACGAGTTTAAGTCTGGCCCTTGAGCGACAACTCTTCGACAAGCGTCATCTAAGTGTTCGTTACCTCTCATCACTCGAAGGCAAGGGTGACCTGAGCGCTTACGAGGATTTGCTTAGCACGAGATTAAGGTTGCGGCTGCAGGCGGAAATTGCCTCGGGGCATGCTCTGGTCGGGCCTCATCGCGACGATTTAGAGGTGTTGTTGGAAGGCCGCGAAATCCGCGCATTCGGCAGTTCCGGGCAACAGCGTAGCGCATTGTTATTATTAGACTTAGCGGCGATTTCATTGTATAATTTGGTCGCACGTGAGGCCCCGATTTTCATCATTGACGACGTCGATGCCGAACTCGATGAAAGCAGGATCCATCACCTTCTCGAGTACCTTGAAGATCGCACGCAAACCTTCATCACTACCTCAAAACGGAGCCACGTTGAAGGATTTCTATCGCGGGCAAGTGTGTACGAAATCGAGGACGGTGTAGTCCGAGATCGACGTAGCAGAGCTGAAGTGGCGTAGAAGATTTTGCGTGGACCAGCTGACACAACTTTAAAAGTACGACAGGAGATTTAATTGGCAACAGTAGGATCGACAGTGAATAAAAAAGGCCAGGCTTACGATTCTTCTTCGATAACGATTCTCGAAGGGCGCGAAGCTGTTCGTAAACGGCCTGCAATGTACATTGGTTCAACCGGCGAGATTGGCCTTCACCACATTGTCTACGAGGTCGTTGACAATTCAATCGATGAAGCCCTCGCCGGATTTTGCGACACGATCGAAGTGACTATACATCTCGACAACTCAATTACAGTTGTCGACAACGGTCGTGGTATCCCCGTCGACGAGATTAAGAAAGAAAGACGCTCGGCTGCTGAAGTCGTTATGACGAAGCTTCACGCCGGTGGCAAGTTTGATTCGAATGCTTACAAGGTGTCTGGCGGTCTACATGGCGTGGGTGTTTCGTGCGTCAACTTTTTATCAGAACATCTCCGCCTTGAAATCTGGCGCGACGGAAAGACGTACGAACAGGAATACCAGCGCGGCATCCCTGTAGCCCCGTTGAAGCAGACCGGTAAGACGCGCAAACGCGGAACAAAGGTCACATTTCAACCCGATCCGCAGATCTTTACTGAAACCGCTTTCAGTTTCGACAAACTGTCAGAGCGTTTAAGAGAAAAGGCATTTCTCAATAAGGGTATTCGGATAACTATTAAGGACGAGCGGGAAGAACCCGAGCGTTCACACGAGTTTTATTACAAGGGCGGTATCGCTGAATTTGTTAAGCACCTGAACAAAAACAAGAGCACGCTACACGACAAGCCAATCTATTTTGAAAAAGAAGGCGACGCGCTCTCGATTGAAGTTGCTATTCAATACAACGACGGCTACGACGAGAAGGTCTATTCATTCGCTAATAACATCAACACGGTAGATGGCGGAACACACCTCTCCGGATTCCGCTCCGCTTTTACTCGTACGATTAATGCTTACGCGCAGTCGTCAGGTCTTGCCAAGAACTTCAAGGGTTCATTGACCGGCGATGATGTTCGCGAAGGGCTGGTCGCCGTGATCTCGGTGAAACTGCCGCAACCGCAATTCGAAGGACAGACAAAAGGAAAACTCAATTCCGATGTAAAGGGCGCTGTCGAATCGTTCCTCAACGATCGGCTGACGGAGTATCTCGAACAGAACCCATCAGTGGCGCGCAAGGTTGTGGGCAAGTCGCTTGACGCAGCACGTGCCCGCGAAGCGGCACGAAAGGCACGCGAGATCGTGCGAAAGGGTGCACTGGGATCGAGCATGCTACCCGGCAAGCTGGCAGATTGTCAGGAACGTGATCCGGCGCAATCGGAGATCTACATCGTCGAGGGCGATTCCGCCGGCGGATCCGCAAAGCAGGGACGCGATCGTCGGAACCAGGCAATCCTTCCCTTGAAAGGAAAGATCTTGAACGTCGAGAAGGCGCGCTTCGACAAGATGCTGGGCCACAGTGAAATCAAGTCGTTGATTACTGCGCTCGGCACCGGTATCGGCAAAGAAGACTTCGACATAACGAAACTTCGCTATCACAAGATCATTCTGATGACGGATGCCGACGTCGACGGTTCGCACATCCGCACTTTGTTGTTGACGTTCTTCTATCGTCAGATGCCCGAGTTGGTGGAACGCGGCCACGTCTACATCGCGCAACCACCGCTGTTCAAGGTGAAGCGTGGTAAGAAGGAAGAGTACATCAAAGACGAAGGCTCAATGGTTCGTTATCTCATGCGTCAGGCGACGACTGACATGAGCGTAAAGTCAGCCGGCTCCGATCAAGTGCTGGATGGTAAAGAACTGGCTAAGTCACTAGAGAAGATGGTCGAGTTAAAAAACTACTGCGACCGAGTAATCCGCAGGCTTGGTGGAGATAGCCAGTTGTTGCAGATCCTTCTCGAATCGCTAGGTGGCCGCAAGGGCATACTCCGCCAACAAGGCCAGACGCTCCGGAAGACATTTCAGGACGGCGACCTCATGGAGAAAATTCAAAGGGCAATGATGAAGGCGCGATACGATGTTGAATTAAGCCCTGATGAAGAACACGGCCTTTTTGCCCTGGAAGTTGTTGCAGTATCGGGTGCAAATGTCTCAATCGACTGGAACTTTGCCAGCTACGTTGAGTTTCAGAAGGCCGTTGAGATTTACATGAATCTTGAAGACAAACTTGCGGCTCCGTTCGTCTCTGGAGAAAACGGCTCGAGTGAAGAAGTACCGACGCGCGAGGCATTACTCGAGAAGGTTCTTGCGGCCGCGAAGAAGGATTTGACGATCCAGCGTTACAAAGGTCTCGGTGAAATGAACCCGGAACAGTTGTGGGAAACGACGATGAATCCGGAAAAAAGAACGCTGCTCGAAGTCAGAATCGATGATGCAGTTGAGACGGACGAAATCTTCACAGTGCTGATGGGAGACGCAGTCGAACCGCGACGGAAGTTCATCGAAGACAATGCGCTCGACGTCCGCAATTTGGACGTCTAAGAATTTGAACCGCAGATTAAACGCAGATCAGAATTAATGCAGCAGAAGGTCGCTGATTCTATTGTTTGGATCTGCGTTTATCTGTGTGAATTTGCGGCTGATCTTTGCTCTGCTACTTCTCGCGAAATCGTTGGACCTTAAATCGCGATAACCGCACAGGCTTGCCCGGAGGAATTCCAGCTTTACGTTTCGCGATCTCAACTTGCTGTTGAGCGCTGTCGATACCGTCGATGTCTGGCAGCAAGAGTCCTCTTCGTCCTTCACGGTCTTCGACTATCACCCCAAACACTCTCGGATCGAGATCTTCGATTTCAGCCGGTTCCGGCGGCAATAACACGTCCACCGAGTACTTTAGATTCGGTAGTTCATCTTCGGTGACTTCTGAAAACCTTGGGTCGCGTGTCGCAGCATTAATCGCGTTCGCCACAATCTCCTCAGCTAACGTTGATCGCATCGCCTCGATCGATCCAATGCAACCGCGCAACTCTCCGTCACGTGTCTTCAACGAAACGAAACACGGGGCCGACATGCTCAGAAACTCTGACACGCGCGCACTCGGTTCAATCTCGGTTTGATGCCGAGTGAAAGTTTCGACTGCTTCTCGTGCAAGCTTCGGCAGTTCCTGCCCATCGATGTCAGAAGGAGACCCGTCGGTAAGTTGGGCAACGAGATATCCAACACCAAAAGGCGCTTCGTAGCTCAGAACCTCGCAGTGCGACGCGAGGTCGCGCGTCGCACCGAGAGCGACAACCATCGATCGATAACCGCATTCACCGGCGAGTTTTCGCAAGCCGGGATCGATTCGCACAATGCTCTGCGGATCATTTTCTTCCAAAGCGTGCACGATCTGCTGATCGAACAGATAAGCGCCAGGGTTGTAACCGGCAGGAGCGTCTGGCTTGAGACGATGACTGAGATCACCGCTCGCTACGAAGGCTACAGATCGACCAGTCTCGTCAACCGCTTTCCGAATGCAATCACCAAACTTCAAATGATCCTTTATCGAAAGAAAGCTGTAGCCCAGCGCGACGACCTTTCCATGCCAACCGTTCTTTAGTAGGAAATAGAGGGGGACGGTAGTGCCATGGTCTAGCTTCGAATCCGTTATCCGGTCGATTTCATAGTTGTTTGCCGCTGCGTGTTTCGCAATAGCGTCGAGAAGTCCCTGATCGACAGGCGCATTCAAACTGGTGTTGGGTGCGCGAAAGTTTGCGAAGTCGCCGCGTACTTCCGGTCCTTCGTAGGCGACAAACGAATCAAGTTGGAGAGGAGCGTGCGGAGAAATGAGGATTACTGTTTCTGCGTTGCTATCGACGAGCCGTCTTGTGAATTCGGCCATCGCATCGATTGACGACTGCACGTCAGCAATAGATTCTTGTCCGACCTCCGGCACCATGATGGGCGGATGTGGAACAATTCCCGAAAACACGAGCGCGCTGTGATCGGCCATGACTGACTCGCGGGGATAGTTGCTAACGACGGGGTTGTGTTTTGAACAGGCCAAATTCTATCGCCGCTTAGTCCACATCACAATGCGGTAGAAGGGCCGCAGATTTTCGCGGTGAACACAGATCAAGATCTGACAGTCCAACGAACTATTTTTTGCTCTCAGTTTGGATGAGCCTTTATTGGTGAAAATCTGCGGCCCGATTTTGTTGTTGCCACGGCCGCTCGTATCATGACCGGAGATGGAAAGGTTTGATCTCGTAATCATCGGCGCCGGTCCCGCAGGTTCGTTCGCAGCGGAACTGCTCGCGAAGGGTGGTGCTAGCGTTGCGCTGTTCGATGGTCGACCCGAAGGCGAGCCGAAAGCGTGTGGCGGTGGCGTCACTGCCAAAGCGTTGAAAGCATGGCCGCAGTTGCTGGGTGCGGTTGGCAGAACGATTAACGAACTCGATCTTTACGCGCCTTCCGGCAAGAAGCTTCATCTGAAACTCGACGAGCCGTTCGCGATCTATTCTCGTGTCGTGTTCGATTCTTATCTGCGCGATCGCGCGCGCGACTCGGGTGCAAAAGTGTTCACCCAGAAGATCTCTGCGCGCAAAGTGAAGAGATCGAAGGATGAATGGGTGGTCGGAGATCAAGAAGGCCGCGCGTGGCATGGGCAAACGCTCATCGGAGCGGACGGCGCGAACAGTGGCATCGCGAAGATGTTAGCTGGACCACTTGCCGCGTCTGACATGGAAGTCGCCTTTGGTTATCGCGCACCGCTGCCCACTTCAGGGGATGCGCCGACGGTCGTAGCATTTCTTCCGCGTTGGGTCGGTTATGCGTGGGCATTTCCCCGTCCGGATCACATCTCGTTCGGCATTGCGACTACTCAAGATGCATTCGAGCACAAGCCACTCGACGATCTGCTATGGAGCTTCATGATTGGTTACTACCAACGCGAGAACGGCACGAAGAAGTTTTGGACCAACACGCGTGAATCAACCGAAGCCTCTCGCATATATGAACACCTAAGGCAAACAGCTGAACGTTACGCTGCGCGAATACCAGGCCTTGCCGATAAGACTTGGGATACGCGAAAAGCTTCGGGTGATGGTTGGGCGTTACTCGGCGACGCTGCGGGCTTCGCGGATCCAGTGACGGGTGAAGGTATCTACTACGCACTCCGATCGGCGGAATTGTTTGCGGAATGTTGGTTAGCGGGTGCACCGGATGAATACGAAGTGCGGTGGCGAAAAGATTTCGGTGGAGAGTTGCGGCGAGCCGCACAGATGAGAAGGCGCTTTTACGGAAATTTCTGGGGTGCTCCGTTTACTGAACGAATGATTGACTTTGCGCGCGGCCATCGAGGAGTGAAGCGCGTTTTGGGAGATCTGGTCGCAGGCGAACAGGGTTATGTGGATTTGAAGAAGAAGCTGGTAAAGAGCGCGTTAAAGCCGTTGTAATGTTTCGCAGGGTTTTGTGCTATTTCGTGGATCTTGTTTTAGGGGCTTTGACGATCAACGAATTCACACGAAATAACACGAATAAGACGCACCAGAGTTTTGCAATAGCCCTTAGAGTCTATTAGACATTCCTACGGAGCAAGGCGACTGATCTTCCAACCCGCACCATCCCTCTCGTAAACAATTCGATCGTGAAGTCGTCCCAGCCGGCCTTTCCAAAACTCAATTCGTGTTGGCTTTAGTCGATAGCCGCCCCAATGCTCGGGACATTCAATTTCTCGATCACCGTAGAGCTCCTCTAATTCTGCAACGCGAGCCTCAAGTGTTTCCCGGTTCTCAATGACTTCGCTCTGCGGTGATGCCCACGCACCGATCTGGCTTTCGCGCGGTCTCGTCCTGAAGTACGCTTGCGACTCTTCGGGCGTTACATGCTCGACCACACCTTGAACTCGCACCTGTCGATCGAATTGCGACCAGTAGAAGACCAGGGCTGCAGTTGGATTGGCTTCGAGGTCACGCGCTTTGGCACTGCTATAATTCGTGTAGAACACAAAACCGTCTGTGTCGACGCTCTTCAATAGAACGACGCGAGCTGATGGTGTCCCGCCAGGCGTAGCAGTGGCGAGCGTCATCGCCTCGGGAAGCTTCATTCCTGATGCAATCGCGTCGTCAAACCACAGTTTGAATTGCTTGATCGGATCGCGATCAATCACACCTTCGTCTAGTTCTTCTGCAACGTCAGTCATTGGTTAAGTCTGCATAGGGCGCCAGTTTTTCACGAAGCACATCCGGCAAACGGATCGTTTCGAACGTGTCTTGTTTGACCGCCGCCAACACAAATTTTGCAGTGGCAATCAACGCGTCTTCATCTTTTCGGCGCACTTCAAAGTTCAACTGCATTGATTTGTTTCCGAACCGACCCACGTAAACGCTAACCTCGAGTAGATCGTCCAAGCGCGCGGCGCGATGGAAATCACATTCGAGATGAACGCGTGGCAACCAGATACCGAGCTCATCAAACATCACTCCGTACGGCAGCCCCACAGCTCGGAACAACTCGGTTTCGGCGAATTCGAAGAAGTGAATGTAGGACCCGTAAAAAATTATTCGAGCGGCATCAACATCACCCCAACGAACGCGCTCTTCTATGGTGAACTTTTGGAAGGGTGGCATTAGTTCAACGCTGTGTTTGGTGCTTGGAACTTTAGGGAGTTGATCTTGATTACAAAGCACAAAGTACAAAGTTGTAAGCTCTACCGACTCAAGAACTCCTGGAGCGCACGATTGAATTGCTCCGGCTGCTCAATGTTGGAAACATGGCTCGCATTCTCAATTACCACCAATTGAGAACCTGCGATGCCGTCATGCATTTTCTCAGAATCCGCAACCGGTGTAATCGGATCTTCCTTTCCCACCACGATCAGCGTCGGCACATTGACCTGCGAAAGCCGCTCCGTTTGATCCTCACGTTCAGCCATACCTCTTAGAGCAGCTGCTGCACCTTCAGGATTCGTGTGCATCATCATTTCGCGAAGGCGCTTCACGATGTCTGGCCGCTTGCTGACTGTCTCGGGAGATAGCAGTTTCGGCAGCATAGCATTGACGATACCAGCCATGCCTTCAGCGAGTATCTGTTCCACCTGTTCCGCGCGCGTTACCTTTGCTTCTTTCGTGTCAGCTTGCGCGCGCGTGTCCGCAAGTAACAACTTCTCTACCCGGCGCGGAAAGAGTTGATAAAACGCGAGTGCCACATAGCCGCCCATCGAAAGACCACCAACAACAGCACGGTCGATGCGCAGTTCATCCATCAGCGCCGAAATATCCTGCGCCATCAACTTCATTGTCGAGGTGCCAGCCGAAGCTTCCGTTTCTCCATGACCGCGTAAATCCAACGTCAGCACTCGATATCGATCGGCAAGCGCGGTCACCTGGTCGGCCCACAATGAACGATTAAATGGGTAGCCGTGGATGAGGACGATAGCCGGTCCACATCCAACGTCTTCGTAGGCGATCTCGATGTCGTTGACGCGCGTCTTAGCCATATCAAAATTCTCTTCGTGCCGCTTTCGCTATAACCGATACCAGTTCTTTCAGCTCCACCGGCTTCGCCAGGTATGCCTGGAAGCCAGACGACAAAGCCCGATTTCGATCCTCATCTTTTGCGTACGCCGTGATCGCCACCGCTGGAATCGACTGCAACTCCTTGTCGAGGGCGCGAATCTTCCGTATCAAACCATATCCGTCTTCGTCCGGCATCGCGATGTCAGAAATCAACACGTCAGGCTTATTTGCCTTGACTGCTTTTAGCGCTTCCCCAGCGGACGCCACGGAGATCACTTTCGCGTGTTGTCTCGTGAGTGCCGTCGTCAGTAGCCGCAATGTATCGGCATCGTCGTCGACGACCAAAACTTGAAGGCCTTCGAGAGTCTCAACGGGCGTTAGGCTGTCGCGATTTCGCGTTTCGTCGTCTGTGACCTTCACGGTCGAATCAACCAACGGCAGCCGCACACTGAACGACGCGCCTCTTCCCTCGCCGTCGCTCTCGGCTTTTATCGAGCCCCCATGAATCTCGACAAGATGACGGGCGATCGCCAGACCCAGACCTAACCCGCCGTGCTGTCGGGTTGTTGTGCTGTCGGCCTGCCGGAAACGATCGAACACAAACGGCAGGAAGTCGCGCTTGATGCCCTGCCCCGTATCGGTTACACGTATCTCCACGCCCGAATCGACTTGTCGCACGCTAAGGACAACGCGGCCGCCAGCATCCGTAAACTTCACTGCGTTTGATAGCAGATTCCAAACGACTTGTTGCAAACGATTCGCATCGCCAGAAACTACGAGTGGTCGCTGATCCAGCTGTGTTGCGATCGTAATGTTCTTTGCTTCCGCGGTTGGCCGGATGACCCCAATAGCTGCCTCGATAACTGGAACAACTTCGAGCGGATGCAGATCCAACGACAAGTGGCCCGTGATGATTCGCGAGACGTCGAGTATGTCGTCAATGATTTGGGCCTGCGACTTCGCGTTTCGCCAAATGGTTTCGATTGCCTGCCGCGAGGATTGTTCATCCAGGCCACCACTCTCGAGCAGTCGTGCCCACCCGAGTATCGCGGTGAGTGGCGTTCGCACTTCGTGAGACACCGTCGCGAGAAACTCGTCTTTCAACCGGTTGGATTCTTCCGCGGCTTCCCGCGCTGATTTTTCTCGCTTGAGCAAGCGAACGTTCTGAATTGCCACAGCAGTCAGGTTCGCGGCCATTGTCATCGCGGTCGCATGCTCATGACGATAGGATGCTGGTTGATAACTCTGGACTTCAATCGTTCCGATGATTCGTCCCATCACTGCCATCGGAATCGCGATCGACGATTTCGGCCGCAACCCATTGTCTGGTCCGACGATCACTGACGGATGCCCTTCGGTGGCGCGCATGTAATCGTCTGTGATAATCACCTGTCCTGTCAGTACAGCCTGGCTGTTTGGTCCACCACCCGCCGTGACGGACATCGGGGGCAGTTCTGAAACATCCACCTCCTCGTTATCTCCCCAGCCGTAACATGCTGTACGGACGTCTGCGATCCGGTCGTATAGAGAAACGAAAAAGCCGTCGCACGGAATAGAAGCTTTTGTGAAATCGCGAAGCCCGCGAAAGATCGAATTGAGTTCACGTGCGGTACCCAGCACCTGCGATAGATTGGCGATGCGTTCCAGCAGTCGTTCGTATTCTGAAAGCGCACGCTGATCGGCTTTCCGCAGCGCTTCTTCCGCGCGCCTTCGACTGCTGATATTGCGCGCAATTCCCTGCACGGCTATATCAGTTCCGATATGAATTAGTTTGCTGCTGACCTCGAGCGGCAGAGTGTTTCCGTCCCAACAGATCACGTCGAGTTCGTAATTGTCTCGCTCTGCTCCGCCAAGTTTGCGCTCCAGCATTTGTTGTGCAGCTACGGTCGACTCAGGTGTCAGAATTTCGCGGATGTTGTGACCGAGTAACTCCTCTTGCGAATAGCCGGTAATAATTTCAGCGGCGTTGTTAATCGAGAGTATCTTGCCGTCGAGATCGAGCATGTAAACGATGTCGTTCGCATTCTCGACCAACTCTCGATATTTCTCCTCACTCGCAATCAAAGCTTGCTCAGCGTGCTCGCGTTCGCTGAGTGTTTGTCTGATGGTAAATTCAGAAGTCTGCAGTTCGGCAGCAAATGTTTCGGCCGCCGTTCGCGCGCGAACTTCCGCTCGCGTTACAGCAAAGAACAACCAACTAATAAGAACGCCAGCAGTGAACGTATACGGCAGAAAAGTTCGGCTGGAAGTCAGATCGAAAGAATGAGTCGTCTCATACGTAACGATCCACGATCGGCCTGCAACGGGATGATCAACTTCGGCTGTAAAGTGCGGACTCGCGTCGGATACAGCGCTCGGCGATGAAGTGAATAGCAGAGCATCCGGTTTCACTTCTGATCCGTCATAAACCTTGAACGAGATATCCGCGTCATGAAAAACCGGACCGAGAAAGTCGTCTGCGCGGAACGGGCTATATACGAATCCAAACAGAGCTGTCCGGCGCTGCTCAAGAGTGTCAATGGGTGTGTTGTTCCGATAGACCGGAGCGTAGATGAGAAATCCGGATTGCTGTTCCGGATCAATCTCCTGGACCAATACGACTTTTCCAGAAGCTGCTGGTTCACCCGAATCGCGAGCAGCCTCCATTGCTGCTCGGCGAACAGGATTCTGGAACATGTCATAACCGAGAGCCGCTTCATTGCGACGGTCGCGCGGCTCCAGATAAATGATCGCATGGCGTTCGTCGCCCTCATGCTCTGGCCAGAGTTTGAAGTCCGGATGTCCCGCCTTCTTAACCCTTGCGATCAGCGCGTCGCTTTCCTGTGAGGAAAACCTTTCTGAAAATCCCATCCCCTGAATTCCGGGGTAGTTTTTCTGTAGCTGAATTTGCTGAACGAAGTTCTGAAACTCGGTTGCATTGACGTCGTCACTCGCCGCGAACAATCCAGTTCCCGCCCGCAGCAACGCTATTGACGTTTGAATGCGGGACCGTATCCGCTCGTCGACCTGGTGCACCGAATTTTTGAACCGCGTTTGATCCTGGTCGTCGGCCATTCTCGAAAAATAGAAGGCCACGAGGAACGTAAAGAGAAGGCCCAGCGCCAGAATCAAAAACGGAAGTAAAGCGCGACCCTTCCTTGGGTGCAGGATGGTCCTCGATATTGCTGGGTCTGATTTTGCTGGGGCCATTTAAAGAAAAAGAGATTAGCGCACGCGGGTCTTGCGCCGCTTCAAAAAGTCGATCAAGACAAACTGCGAAAGGTTGGTCGGGTTTGCGAAATACGCTTTGCCATTCGTCATAGCAGTCATCTGTTTCACGAAGTCAACGAGATAATAATCGGTCGCGAGCATGAATGTGTTAATCATTATTCCCGCTTTGCGGCACGCCTGGACTTCCTTGAAAGTCTCCGCCATCACGAATGGGTCTCCGCCCATGGAGTTCTTGTAGATCCGTCGTGACGATTTGGGATCGTGTGATGTCGTGCGACGTCGTGCGGGCTGCGAGTTCTCATCGATAAAGCAAGCCGTTGGCTTGCCATCTGTAACCATGACGATCTGCTTCATCTCTTTACGCTGCGCTTGTAACAATCGCCGCGAGAGGCGTAAGCCTTCTGCAGTGTTCGTGTGATATGGACCAACTTGAGTTGTCGCAAGTTTTCCAAGCGGAAGTTCTTCCGCTGAGTCGTGGAAGAGGACAACTTTCAGAGAATCGCCAGGGTATTGGGTTCGGATTAGATGCGACATTGCCAGCGCGACTTTTTTCGCAGGCGTGAATCGATCTTCGCCATAAAGAATCATCGAGTGCGAGCAGTCGAGCATTACAACAGTCGCGCATGACGATTGATAATCGCACTGATATACGTATAAATCTTTGTATTCGAGGTTCAGGGGAACTTTCAGGCCCTCGCGCTGGATCGCTGATAGAAGCGTGGTGTTTACGTCAAGATTGATTGTGTCACCGAATTCATAATTCTTACTGACGGCAGCAGCTTCAACTCCTGTCGCTAAGTGCTCAGTGTCGTGTCGCCCCGACGCGCTTTTGCCAAAGCTACCCAAAAGATTTCTCAGCGTCTTGTAGCCAAGGAAGTCAAGGCCTTTCTCCGTGACTTCAAAGCGCACGTCGCGCGGCAAGGGTTCTGATATCTCGCCTTCACCGCCGCCCGGTCCCACTTGCTGTTCGCGTTGCTGCTGCGGTACTTCCTGCAGCGTCAGATATCCTTCTTCCACCAATCGCTCGATCAATTCGTTGAGCAACTGTTCGAGTAGAGACCCTTGGAACTTGCCGTCGTTTTCAGCAAGCATTTCCTGGATCTGCTGTTCGTTGACGAGACCCTGATTCATCAAAGCCTGAAGTAATGCTGCACGCAATGCATCAAGCGACGTGTCACGGCGCTTACGCTGACGTGTCCAGTAGTAATCGTCGTCGTAACCGGAATCCAGGAGAGCATCCGACATCGCATCCATCAACTCACCGAGGTTGATGCCGTTAACGTCGAAGCCCTTGAATTTTGAGTACCGGATGAACTTCATTGCTGACCAAAAGCAGGTCGACTGATTTCCACAGATTACAGAGATTTTGAGTTTAGACTGTTACCCGTTGATCCGTTGGTGTTAATCACGCAACTTACTTTTCTAAAGAATAATCTGTGTAATCGGCGAAAATCGGTGGATCTGCTTCTCAACTATACTTTCCCGTTTCCGTCAGATCGTCGTAGATCATTCCGCGCCGATCCTTCCTGGCTTTGGTAACTGCGGCATACCCGCCTTCTTCGTTTCGACTGATCTTGTTCTCAGCATACAAGCCTTCAAGCGCAAACTCGCAAGCAGCGACAACCTTCGCAATTTCAGAGGATTTGAAGTCGAAAGGAATCGTGGCCGTATCAAGCAATTCGGGAACGCTCTCTAACAAGCCTCGACACTCTTCGGCTGAAGCGGTGTCAGCCAGCAATAGTTTATTACCAGCATCAAACCATTCGACTGTACGGTTGAAGTCAATCCCGACGAAATAGCCCTCAAAGACCTCGCCCGCGGCGCGCTTAATTAGGTCGCGAGCAATTCGATTAGCACCGAGCTGTTCGCCCTCGTATTCCAGTTCCATCTTGCCCGTCATCGAGGGAACGGCGGCATAGATATCGGCTATACGCGGCACGATCGGGGCTTCCTCGGTTAGCAGCGATCGACGCTCGGCATTTGAGACAACTGACTCCATCACTGTGATGGGCATGCGTTGCGAAACACCCGAATGTTTGTCGATGTGATTATCGTCTCTTGCCTCAAACGCAATCTGCTCGACGATCTCATTAATGAACTCGGGAATCTCCACGTTGTTTCCGTCGCGATTGGTCCATGCTTCCTGTCGCGTGATTTGAATCGCGGTCTGAAGTTCCTTTGGATAGTGCGTCATGATCTCCGTGCCAATTCGATCCTTCAATGGCGAGATGATCTTTCCGCGCGCCGTGTAGTCCTCCGGGTTCGCTGAAAACAGCAAGAGCACGTCGAGCGGCAGGCGTACTGGATAACCCTTAATCTGCACGTCGCCTTCCTGCATGATATTGAAGAGACCCACCTGGATCTTGCCGGCAAGGTCGGGCAGTTCATTGATTGCGAAGATTCCGCGATTGGCGCGCGGCAATAAACCGTAATGAATCGTCAGCTCGTCGCTGAGCAGGTGTCCTCCCTTCGCCGCTTTGATCGGATCGACGTCCCCAATGATGTCGGCGACTGTGACATCTGGGGTTGCCAGTTTCTCGACGAAGCGCGAGTCACGTCCGACCCAATCGATTGGCGTGTCATCGCCGTGGATCTCCAGCGTCTGTCTGCCAAACGCTGAAATCGGTTCAAAGGGATCATCGTTGACTTCGGAACCTGCGATGATGGGTATTGATTCGTCCAGCAGTTCGGTAAGTTGACGAATGATTCGGCTCTTCGCTTGTCCCCGAAGACCGAGCAGGATGATGTTATGTCGCGCGAGAATCGCGTTGACGAGTTGCGGAATCACGGTGTCGTCGTAACCCACAATTCCCGGAAACAACTTCTCGCCTGCACGAATTTTCTTGATCAAGTTCGCGCGCAGTTCATCTTTGACTGAGCGCATTCGATAACCTGAAGCCTTGAGTTCCCCGAAGGTTGTTGGAAGTTTCATATCAGTTTGCGACGATTGTAACTGGAAACGACAGGATTACAGAATTGAGCAGATGGAGGCGAATTTGTAGGGGGTTTTCTGTGATCTGTTCTCGACTTCAAAAACACGGGCGGCCACGGAGGGCCGCCCGGACTATGTTATCTGAGATGTCGTTCTCTTTTCGTGTGACTAGTTGTTTTCGTCTTCTGTCTCGACCATCTTGCCGGTTACGGCCTTTAGACTTTCAAGTAATGAACGATAACGATCGTTCTTTGCCTGGAGTAGAACAGCAGCTTTTGAACCGTCGGGATTCAAGTACCTGATGCCTATAAAGTTGTGCTTGTTCTTCTTCACCATTCCCAACCCAAACAGCGGATGAATCAGAATGGCGGCGGCTGCGTAACCCTTTACGTTGCGTGTTGTAGTCCTGCCGTAGGTCAGACCGGTGACCCTGTTTGGATCAATCTTGATTTCTTGACCATCTTTCAGTACCAGCAGAATAGAATCGGGGGCAACCGTCATTAAATTGTTCCAGTCGTCAGCTCTTACAGTCGACGTCGTAGTGCCGCCGTTGTACCTGACTTTAAATGTATTTCCGCGGTTCACTTGCGCAAAGCAATTGATTGCCATACCAAGCGACAGAAGCATCGCGATAAGTGTTCTCATGGCGAAACTCCTTTCATAAATATTGGATCAAACCAGCTAGACTTTAGCGTCCAGTTGATGATGGGAGGCGTCGATCCGTGCACTTTGATGAGTGCTACATGAGGACCGCGAGCGAGTAGTTTTTCGAGGAAAAAGGCCGCTGTGTCTCGGGGAATTCGGAAATTTTTACTGAAGCGGGCGTGGATCCGTTGGCGCGACGCGGAACTGCTCATTACCCAGCCGCGTCACAAGTTTCTCGGCTTCTAGTTTTTCCACGTGGGCCAACACTGCACGTTCGGCCATTGCATGCGCCTTTGGGGAGACGTCTGTGTAAACGCGTGCGACGACTTCTTTCGGTGTGCCTGCACCTTCGCGAATCGCCTCCAGAATATTCTGCTCCCGTTCCAGGCGATGATTGATGTATTCGTCGATCTTGGCGTAGGGGTTTGCCATTGGCGGACCGTGCCCGCCGAACAACACTTTCAGACCGCCCAACGATTTCATGCGCTGAAGCGAATTGAAATACTTCCTCATGTCGCCCTCAGGTGGGTCGATCAAAACAGAACCGAGGCCGACTATATTGTCGCCGGTTAATAGGATTCCGCGATCGGGATCGTGGAAACATAGATGACCACGAGCGTGACCCGGCGTGTGGAGTACCTGTAGATGAATCGTCGGATTCCCAGCGAGACGCAGGGTGCCGCCGTCTTCGATGAATTGATCCACGACGATACCGTTGAGGCCCTCGGCAGTCTGTTGATGAGCAGCAACCGTAACTCCAGTGCCAAGCGCCGAGACCAGAGGATTGACGCCGGCAACATGATCCGGATGAACGTGTGTTAACACGATCGCTTTAATACGCCGGCCTTCATTAACCAATCCCTTGACGAACTGCGCGAGTGCCTGCTGTTCATCTTCGTAAGGCGACCCTGGATCGAAGATCAGGATCTCTTCTGACGAGTACACAACATAACAGTTTGTGTGCGTTGCGGGAGGCCTCGTCGGCGTGCGAACAGGGAAGGAAATGTAGTTCGGATAAAACTCGATCCTTCGAACAGTTTGACCGTGGGCTTCCGGCACATCGAGGAACCGTTCGAGTAGATCTGAAGTCAGACCATGAGCGAGAGTGCTCAGTGCATGCAATGTAGGAGGAGCAACAAGAACTTCAGTGTTGCGCCAGCGATTGTACGCCTCTCGAGCCGTGATCCATTCACCATCGATCAATTCTCCTTGAACAACATGAGGTTCCTGCTTTGCGGGGCAGTTCACGAGGAAAAACCAGGTGTCAAATCGACGTGGGCTCACCGGCGGTGTTACCCACCGACCGGCAAACGCAAAGTCGTCAGCATCGAGATGCAAGCCGTAATGTTTCAGCAACTCCGGCCAGGGCAAGCGCTGCGAGTTCATGTCGTCTAAAAGTGATTCGCGTTGACCTTTTGTAAGAGTCTCGCCCCCATGGACCATCAGTATGCCAAGCTCTTCAAACAGTTCGCGGGCAGCGCCGCTGATCATTGTGGCGGTGGTTTGATCCGGCGCATTACGTACCTCGGCTGATGAATCGCTTTCATCGATCTGTCCGCCGGGAAACGCGTGAAAGCCACCGAGGAAAGCGAGTTGATAACTACGTTTTACCCAATAGAGTTCAGGATTTGTGGCGTCTGTATTTTGTCGGAGGAGAATTACCGCAGCGGCGTCTTTAGGTGTAGCTACCATAATCGAACAAAAGCATGCCGAAGAGGACAGCGAATCATTGGAGAATTATTATTTGATAATTAACAATTAACATTTCCTAGTGCCTCACGCGTTTCGCAAATATCAACTGTCAAATATCAAATAATAATTCTCCAATGATTTGGTTCTGCGTGCTGGCTTCGCTTTACCCCCATCTAAATCGTTCACCATCGCCGCCAACCCACGGATTGCCGCGCATGTGATAACCGCCCTCTTCCCAGAACCCGGCTTCATCATGCTCGAGAAAAGTCACGCCTTTGACCCACTTCGCAGACTTCCATGCGTAGAGTTGCGGAATGATTAAGCGAACAGGACCACCGTGTTCCGGTGGAATCGGCTGGCCATCGTGTGCCCACGCGAACAACGAATCTTCCTTCAAGAAGTACTCGAGTGGAACGTTTGTGGTCCAACCATTGTCCTGCGCGAGCGCTAAAACAAACTTTGCTTCTTTCTTGACACCGACTCTTTCGGCGACCTCGCGTGTCGACACTCCACTCCACACGTTATCCAGACGCGACCAACGTGTGACGCAATGAAAATCCGCGTACACACGAACTGCCGGCAGCTGCATGAATTCATCAAGCGACCACTCCGAAGGACGTTCGACCAAACCGCTGACTGAAAATCGCCAGGTTGAAAGATCGACGTCGGGTGTTCCGTGAGCGTCCAGCACAGGCCACTTCTTCGTGCGCGATTGTCCGGGCGGCATTCGATTGTTCCGCCTCGTGTCAGGACTAATGATGATGTCGGCGTCCTGAACTTCTTCGGGCTTGCGCGGGTCGGTCGTCTGGTATTTCGGATCCTGGAATAGGTTGTCGAGAAAACTCATTTTGAAAAACGACCTTGGTGCTTTGTCCTTAGAGTTTTGTAGTTGACCCTGAGGTGACTTGAGCTAACTCCTGAACAGAGCTGGAACAAACCACCAAGTACAAAGCACGAAGTTCACTTATTCTGTCCTTTAATCAAATTCCGCAACTCATCCGGCATCCACTTGCCAACACCTTTCTCAAGCGCTTCGTCGATTCCTACATTGCGGTTGTGCCAATCGTCTCGGTCGCCGTCAGCGCCGTGCTGCTGTTCATAATTCTCGGTCTGCTCCAGACTAAGAATGATGCCATCACCAATCTCGTTCCAATCCTGAAACTGTATTCCGCGACGCACGAGTGAAAGCCCGGCGGACCAGTCTTCCTCCGGTGCTCGCGCATCCTGCTCAGGTATTGTCAGGTTGTATAAAGGAGGAAACGATCCACCCGAAAATTCCTTCACCAGCGCCTGTTTGATCTGTTTGTAATTCCAGTCGGAATGTTCCAGGCGCAGGGCCTGTGCACGTCGAAAGATATCCGCGACCGTCGGCGTTTGCTGCTCCATTGCGGCGCTCACTTTTTCAGATTGGTTTGGAATACCTTACACGTGTTGAAGTCGCGGCACAAATCAGGTCTTACGCCAGCGAATAAGCAACAGCAACGCGAGAACAAACGTGACAGCAGCAGAGAAGAGGCAGTACTGACAAAACGAGCGAATCACGAAAGCCTGCAGGTAGATGAGCCACAGACTCACGAGCGCCATCGCAGGTACCATCAGGTTCAAAAGCGTGCCTGCGAATCTGTAACCAAACGCTGCCAGCGTTGCGAGGGCGAATACCGTGAAGTAAGCGGTTGCACCAATCATTGCCAAAGGCATTCCACCGACGGTCGCGTATTTACTGCTCAACACTTCTGAGCAGCCTGCGACAATCGTGCAACGTACGCTTTGTCCTGTGATGTGCTCGATCGTGAGGTAAGTAGCGTCAGCAAGTCCCAATAGGGCGATTAATGCGACCGCTGCATAAACGTAGGTCGATCGTTTAGTTAGTGATGAAGACTTGGCTGCGACGTGGTTGCGCGTTGCATCAGCAACTGGTTGACTCATCGTTTTGCTGATTTTATTTCGTTTTTAATCGCGTCGCGGAATTTATCTTCATTAATAATGATGGGAAATTCCATCTCCCGCCCATTCATGAACACCGTGGGAGTTCCGCCCACGTTTAATGAGCGCGCGCGTTTGCCGTCCTCTGTTATTCGTCGGGCTACCACGTCGCCGTTGAGGTCGCGTTTGAAACGCTCAACATCAATACCAATTTGTTTTGCGAAGCCTTCGAATGTCTGGCGAACGTCGAATTGTTCATGCCAGGCCTTTTGATTGTCGTAGAGCAGGTGATGCATTTCCCAAAACTTGCCCTGCAAGCCAGCAGCTTCTGCAGCGCTCGCCGCCGACAGTGCGTGTTGGTGCACCTGGACGATTGGATACTCGCGGAAGACAACGCGTAACTTGTCTCCGAATTCTTCCTGCATCTTTTTCAAAATCGGATGGAATTGGCCGCACGGCGGACATTCGAAGTCGCCAAATTCTTCAAGTGTAACGGGCGCGTCAGCCGCTCCCATTATGTGCGGCGGATCCGCACCTGGCGCCAATAGAGCTGGAGCGGTGGGTGCAGGCGCGTTTACAGATGATGGCTTAGGACTGGCCGATGACGATCTCTTTAGATACCAGGCTGAGCCCAGCGCCACGCCGAGTACGCTAAGAATGATCAGAAAGGGAAGAATTCGTTTCATGGTGGTTGAAAAATGTTGTCAGACGGCAGCGGCAACCGTTGCCGCCAGCGAACGAAAGATATCTCGGCCGTCACTCGATCCTAGAAGCTCCTCACATGCGCGCTCCGGATGGGGCATCAGCCCGAGAACATTTCGTTCCCGATTACAAATGCCCGCTATGTTGTCTCGTGAGCCGTTTGGGTTAGCGCTGTCAGTGATGTTGCCGCTTTGATCGCAATAACGAAGCACTATGCGTGATTCGTGGCGAAGTTCTTCAAGTGTTTGATCGTCGCAAACATAATTACCTTCAGCATGCGCGATCGGAATACGTAAAACGGAACCGACGGCGAGCTCGTTCGTAAATGGGCTGTCGTTAGTTTCGACTCTGACGTAAACGTGCTCGCAAATGAAATGCAGGTCGCGATTGCGAATCAGAGCGCCTGGCAGAAGTCCGGCCTCACAAAGGATCTGAAAGCCGTTACAGATACCCAATACGAAACGGCCGCTTTGCGCAAACTTCTTGATTGAGTTCATGACCGGAGAGAATCGAGCCAGTGCGCCCGCACGTAGGTAATCCCCGTACGAGAAGCCGCCGGGAATAATTACCGCGTCATAGCTGCTTAGATCAGTGTCGCGATGCCAGATGAAATCGACTGGCTGCCCGACGTGTTTAGAGATGACATGATACGCGTCGTGGTCGCAGTTAGAACCAGGAAAAACTATAACGCCGTATTTCAATCCTAGACCTCCTTGATGTCAGGAGAACTTTAACATTGCAAACAACACCGAGCTAACGGAGCGACTTCATTCGATCTCCACTCGATACTCTTCGATGATCGGGTTTGATAGAACTTCGCGAGCCATCCGCTCTACTGACTCTTTTGCTTGCGATTGGTCCAACCCATCCAGGGCAATCTCAAAATACTTGCCCTGGCGAACATCCGAGATTCCGGAGAAGCCAAGCAATTCAACGGAATGTTGAATCGCCTTTCCCTGCGGATCCAACACACCAGGCTTCAGACTTACGTAAACTTTCGCTTTCATCAAACTCTTGGCCTCTATTTTAGATAGTAATTGCGTGAAACTGACTCTTCGTCTAATATCTGCGCCCTGTTAAGACCTTTTCCCCAGAGGAGAAACTTATAATGCAAAACCCTCCACCCGGCCAACAGTCCACGCAACAGTCCAGCATTGGCCTAGCCCCTAACGTAGCCGCGGCGCTTTGCTATATTTGGATTGTTGGACTAGTTCTGTTCTTTTTGGAAAAGGAAAACAGATTCATTCGCTTCCACGCGATGCAGTCAGTCTTGTACGGCGTAACGTGGATGATCCTGATGATTGTGCTCGCCATTCTTAATGCGATCATCGCCATCATCGGTGGCGTTGCTTCGACTGCTGCTGGTGATCCGGGATTCATCGGCCTGATCATATCGCTTATATCAATGATCATCTGGTTGATTATCCCGCTGATCTACCTTGTCGGCTTGATTCTCGCTGCCGTCAAAGCGTACCAGAACACGAAGTTCAAGTTTCCGATCATCGGCAACATGGCTGAGAAATTTGCTGGCGGTAGCTAAGCAAAACCAACAGCTCATGAATATTACAAAGCAGGAGCATGCGGCGCGAGCAGGAGACGTGCCGAGCTCCTGCTTCTTCTTTTGTTTCTCATCTAATCGGCTCCCGCTCAAATACGCGTTGAAAGATCTGATCGATATTCCGTAAGTAGTGGTCGAGTGAAAAGACGCGGTCGATCTCTTCAGCGGATAAGTGTTGTTGTATGTCCTGGTCGCCCTTGATCAGCGCGTGAAACTCTTTGTCTTCGTCCCACACTCGCATCGCGTTTCTTTGCACCCACTCGTAAGCAATCTCGCGAGAGACACCTTTGTGTGTTAGCGCCAGTAATAGTTGACCGCTGAAGATCAAACCGCGCGTCGCTTCCAGATTCTCGCGCATCCGTTCCGGGTAAACGACAAGTCCATCGATTAGCCCGATCATCTTCTGCAACATGTAGTCCACGGCAATGCTCGAATCAGGCAGTACAACGCGTTCGGCCGATGAGTGCGAGATGTCGCGCTCGTGCCATAGTGCTATGTTTTCAAGTCCCACGACGCTGTTTGCTCGTACGACGCGCGCCATGCCGCAGACTCTTTCGGAGATTATTGGATTGCGCTTGTGAGGCATCGCGCTGGAGCCTTTTTGACCTTTAGCAAATTTCTCCTGCGCCTCGCGGACTTCTGTGCGCTGCCAGTGTCGAATATTCAGCGCAAACTTATCGAGCGACGAGGCGATGATTGCCAGCGTACTTAGATATTCGGCGTAAACGTCGCGTTGAATGATCTGCGTCGAAACAGGAGCAGCCTTTAATCCCAACCGTGCGCACACTTGTTCTTCTACCTGCGGATCGAGGTGAGCAAACGCCCCCACGGCGCCGCTGATCTTGCCGACCGCGGTCGCTTCTTTGGCGCGCATGAGTCGCTCACGATTGCGTCGCATTTCGTCGAACCAAAGCGCGAACGTGAGTCCAAATGAAGTTGGTTCAGCATGGATTCCATGCGTGCGTCCGACTTGTGGCGTCGCTTTAAATTCGAAAGCGCGTTTCTTCAGTGCTTCGAGTAGTGCGTCGATCTTTTTGAGAATGATGTCTGCTGAATCACGCAGCAGGAGCGCGTTGGCGGTGTCGACAACATCCGAAGAAGTCAGACCGTAGTGGACAAATCGAGAAGCGTCGCCGATTGATTCGGCGAGATTCGTAGTGAAGGCAATGACGTCATGATTCGTAGTCTTCTCGATTTCGTTGATTCGTTCGACCGAGAATCGTGCTCGCGACTTAATCTCGCCGAGTGCCTCCCGCGGAATTGTGCCCATCTCAGCGTGTACTTCGCAGACGGCGATCTCAACGTCAAGCCATTTTTGAAATTTGTTTTGCTCTGACCAAAGCGCGCCCATCTCGGGCAGGGTGTAGCGATCAATCATATTTTTTATGTTCGATACACTTCATCAGTTTGTCGTCGTGCCAGCACGTTTCTATTCAGTACCGTTCGCGATAGCGTACGGTCACAACTCAAGCCGCACATTTGTAGCCGCTCGCATGCACGTTGAGTCTGGCCATCCGCTACGGCGAACGGTACCGAATTGCGCCCCTTTAATCAGAGTCTGCTGGCGGATCGAACAAGTCATTTCAGCGCAGTTGAATTTACCAAATATCTTGCGAGTGCCCAGTGATTGCCTTCTTCGATTAACGTGAATGTCTCCATGCCCTGTCCATTCTCAAACTTAGTTTGATAAGCGACGATGAAGACGTGACCCTGCAACGGGCCACCTGAGTTGCGCTGCTCGTTCGCGCTACTCACTGATCTATTTTCGACTTTTCCTAATTGCGTTCGTACCTTCTTTAGAATCTCGGTCGACTGTTCCAGTGTTGCATCGCGTTTCCAGAGCGTCGACGACTCGTTATAAATCTTTTCATACCGCTCCCACGCAAGATCATCTGACACAGTTGCGATCGCGTCTTCGACTTCCGTTGGGATCGAACTTGATCCCATATTCTTCAGACCACACCCGCCGGCTATCAGAGCAACCATTAACAGCAGCGTGATCAATTGTGATTGTGGGCAACCGGTTCTGGGATTGCGCGAGCGATCAGCTTTCGTCCATGCGAACGACATCATTAAACTAAACTTCGATCCAGGGCGTCGGCTCTTTGGGTGAAGAGAGATAGAACTCGGTCTCCGGCGCAAACAATGGCATCCGCTCCCGCAGCGCTACTTCCGCAGAGATTTTTGCGAGATAAGGGTTGTTGGCGCGCAGTGAGAGATGCGCCAAGACAATGTACTTCGCTGTCCCATCAAAACCGTCGCGCAACCAATCAGCGACGTCTTCGTTCGAAAGATGGCCTAACCTCGAAAGTATTCGCTGCTTCAAATCCCAGGGATAGACGTCGCACGCTTTGAGCATATCGCGGCTGTGGTTGGATTCGATGACGATGGCCGCGCACCCCTTCAGCTGTTCGGTTACGAGCGTCGTCATGTGGCCGAAGTCCATTACTGTTGCAATCTTCACGCCCTGGTGTGTAGCGGTGAAGCCGAAATTATCAACGGCATCGTGCGGTATCGTGAACGGATGGAAATCGATCTCACCGATCCGAAAGTCTCTGCTTGATTCGATTTGCTCCACGCGATCTTTGAGGGCCTTGGCGCGTCGCTTTGGCTCATCATTGGCGACATTGAATCGTTCGCTAACGTAAGCGTCTAGTGTTTTTGCTGAGATGTAGACCGGACAGTCGACCGATTGCAATAAGACTCGCAATCCACCGGCGTGATCCCCATGTTCGTGTGTGACGAGAACCGCGTCGAGACGTTGAGCGTCTTCACCCATCATTGCGAATCGCCGCGCGATCTCTTTTGCACTTAGCCCCGCGTCAACGAGCACACGCGTATTGCCGGCAACGATCAGTACTGAATTCCCAGTTGATCCACTGCCAAGAACGGTAAGTTTCATGAAGCTTGCTCAGGCACAGTAAGAAGAATGGCAGACAGAATTTACCACTGAAACGATCTCGATGCGAGTGTTGTTATTGGAGATTATTGATTCAGTTTGCGGTTCAAGTCTCTGCGCACCCCAGGGGGTTCTCTATGTCTCTTGCGGTTTCGGGCTCAACTTTCGTAACCGCACGAGACGCGAAGGACGGAGACGTTGCGCAGAGACTAGAAACTGAACCAGGGTTTACTAGAGATTGTGATCAGATCTCGAGTCGCGATCGATCTACTCGAAAACCGTTTAGATTTCCAAGCGCACCGAGAGCGAGCGATTCTGATTTGAAATACTTGCGGGCGATCCGTGTCAGGTCTTCAGGTGTGATTTCACGAATCTTGGCGATGACATCATCCGGTGAGATACGACACCCATGAATGATCTCTTGTCGGGCCAACGTGCTGGCACGTGCGCTGGAAGATTCGAGTCCGAGAAGGATGGAAGAGATGGCCTGCTCTTTCGCGATGCGCAGTTCTTCTTCCGAAACGCTCTCTCTGACGACGTCGCGTAAAGCAGTTAACGAGAGATCTAAAACCTCATCGAGATGCTGCGGAGATGTTCCGGCATAGATCGAGAACACGCCCACGTCAGAGAACGCAGTTCCGCCAGCACCGACTGAGTAAGCGAGACCTCGCTCCTCACGAATCTTTTGCCAGAGCCGGCTCGAAGTGCCGCCGCCAATCACCGAGGCGAGCAGACTCGCCGCGTATCTCTCTTCATTCAACGCAGACGGCCAGGGTGTCGCAATCACGAGATGAGCTTGCTCTAACTCGGTCTTCTGTTCGACGAGAATTGGTGCAGCTGATTTTGGATTTTCGTCCGTCGCCTTTTCGGATCTGGCTCCGACACCACCTTCACAACCGCCAAAGCCCGAAGCGACCAGCTCTACAAGTCGATCGTGGTCGACGTTACCCGCGGCGGCGATGACGAGGTTTGTGTATGAAAACTCTCTTCCGTGAAATGCAACCGTGGTCTTGTGATCGAAGGTCGGAACCGTTTCTCTTGTGCCTTCGATTGGTCGGCCAAGAGGTTGATCGGGAAAGTAGGCAGCATTGAACAACTCGCCCAGTAACTCATCGGGCGTGTCTTCAACCATTTTCATCTCTTCCAGGATCACCTTCTGTTCACGTTCAAGGTCCTCCTGTTCGAAGAGGGGGTGGGCGACGAGGTCTGTGATCAGGTCGACTGCCTGGGAGAGAGATGTGTCCGCAACCTTTGTTGCGAATCCAGTCATCTCATGGGTTGTGTAGGCGTCCAGATTTCCCCCCAGCCGATCGGTTTCGACAGCGATTTCACGGGCAGAGCGGCGCCGAGTACCCTTGAAAACCGAGTGCTCGATAAAATGGCAGATACCATTGAGCTCGGCAGGCTCATGGCGTGAACCGCGGCGGACCCAGATTCCCACGGTGACGGACCTTAAGCCGGGCATGTGTTCGGTCAGAACTACGAGCCCGTTCGGTAATCTTGTGGATTTAACTTCGTCGATCACGACTTTAGCTGCGCTGGATGCAGAGACCCGATTGTTTTTCATAAGGGGGATGGGCATCCTAGCACGGCCCAAAAGTCGCGGCAAAGGTGCCGTTTAATTGGCCAGAAACTTGACATAAATTGAATGACTGGCCGAAAATAAGGGGCTTATTCGCAGGTTCCGGTAAGTCTCCTCGCCTGAACCAGTTCGAGCCAAGGGCTGGCGGCACTAGTTAGCGTTACACGGTACAAGGAAGATTTGCGTCTAGCGGACCATAGAATCAATCAGTGCTCCCCAACCTTCAATCGCTTCCCCAGGGAGTTTTACTCCGGAGGTGCTTCCGAATGAGAAGAGCATCAAGCCTTTGTTTGTCTTTGCTCGTACTCAGTAGTCTGGTTGTTCTAGATGCCAGCGCAAAGCCGACGAGCAAGCGATCACTAGCGACGATCGCAGGATCTGTAACTGACGGCAAAGGGAACCCGTTGGCGGGAGCTGTTGTTTCGCTGCTTCGCGAAGGCGTTAAGACTGTCAAACAGACAACGACTGATCGCAACGGTAACTTCCTGGCGAAGGTTCTTCCAGGACGCTACGCCATTAGTGCTATCGCAAATGGGTTCAATCGCGTTGCTTTCGCGGCCGTCGAAGTTCAGCCGTCTCAAGAACTCATTTACAGGTTTAATCTCGAACCAATCGGATACGGCAACACTCTTCCGGAGAAGCAGAAGGACCGTGAAGACGCCAAGTGGACTCTTCGATCAGCACAATCACGGCGCTCAATATTCCAAGCTGGTCAAGGTGAAGACTCAACTGTCGCCGCCGTAGAAGAAGCGCAAGCTGAAGCTCAAACTCAGCCTCAACCCGACGCCGAACCAACAACCGAAACACGATCCGATTCACGACCGAGAACCCGCGGTGTTCTCGAGACCTACATGGCAAGCAATAGCTATTCTACTGCGTACGCCGGGGTGAATTTCGCCGTTGCAACGCCATTGTCAAACGGTGTCGAACTCGTAATAGCAGGCCAAACCGGAACCGGAGCTGATGCGCCGGGTAGGTTGGAAGCTTCGACGAAGTTTCGTGTCGGCAATCGTCATCGCGCCGGCGTGACTGCCGCCGGAATGCGATTAAGCACACCGATCTGGCTTAATCGCGCCGCCAGTGGCAACGGAGAGCTCTACGGTCAAGTTTCTTTGCGAGCCGTTGATGAGTGGATCGTTCGCGATGGCATCGTCATCGTGATGGGTCTCGACTACTCGCGATTCATCGGCGCAGGAGATGCGCACTCGATCACGCCGCGTTTCGGTGTTCAGTATGACGTGAATGCGAGGACTCGCGTGAAGGCCGCATTCGCTTCAGCCGGCGAGGAAGACGGGATTCAGAGTATCGCCAACTTTGAAGGTGAGCAGGTAGTCTTCAGAGCGCAGCCGACTAACCCTGTCGCATATGTAGATGGGCAGGCGGTGTTGGAGCGCAGTCATCGACTTGAGTTCGGTGTTGAGCGTGTGCTCGATAACAGCTCGAACATCGAGGCCACGGCATTCTTCGATACAACATCGGGCCGGGGCGTCGGTTTCTTGAGTGTGCCGGCAACCGCCTTCTCAGGCGGAGCGGGCGACCAGCTGGTCGACGTTGCTAATCAGCAGGGCTCCTCAAGAGGAATGCGGGTCGTCTACACACGAAGACTAAATCGAGTTTGGACCGCCTCGGCAGGTTATTCGTTCGGTCGCGGCCAAAAACTCGCTCCTGTTTTTGCCGAACCTTCCGACATGTTTCAGAACGGATTCTTCCAGACTGCAGCGCTACAACTGGGTGCAGGGTTCAATACCGGAACACAAGTTCGAACGGTGTTGCGTTTCTCTCCGAACGCGACGGTATTTGCAATCGATCCTTTTGCCGGCAGGTTGGGTGTTTACGATCCGTCGTTGAGTATTCAGGTGACGCAAGAACTACCGACGTTTGGTTTGCCCGTGCGCGCAGAAGCGATTGTTGACGCGCGCAATCTGCTCGATGTGCAAACTAGTTCTGAAAATGCCGAGGTCATAACTTTCGTCGGCAACAATCGGCGGTCAGTTCGAGGTGGCATCTCACTGAGATTTTGACAGCGCGCTTCCGAAGGCGAGCAGTCGAATAGTTACCTCTTTCCAGTTCACACTGTTTCCGCTTTTCAAGCGCCCCGTCAATAAACCAGGCCCGTCCAGAATTTCGGACATGTCCGAAAAGTTGGACAGACGCTTTGAATTCAAACCTTTAGCGAGAATGTGATCGTTACAGAGGCGAGGCTTTTTGCTTAGCTCGTACGTAATCGGTCCGAGGCTCGTAGCAACCGGCAGGTCCGGGCTCTGCTGGAACATACCTTGCTTGTTTAACTGAGATTTACCTCGGTAGCCGTTGACAGGATTGAAGGTTGAGTGCGGTGAAGGGATCGATTCTCACAAATAGGACCTGGCTGTTACTGATTGGCGCTGTGCTGCTGATTAGTGCCGGTGCGTTCAATCTGCGCCAGCGAGTGCGGAACGAGACGCCATCTTCGGATGGTGTCGAATGGGTTGATACTCAACAGGGAATCATCGCGAGCGAGATTGAACGAGGGTCCGCCGGACAGCTGGCGTGGTTACTTCCAGGCGACAAGCTAATCGCTATTTCGTTAACAGTCGATGGGAAGTTTGAACCCATCGTCCGAGCGCGAGACGTACAGATATATCTTGAACGGGTTAAGGTCGGCGGCGAGATTCATTATCTGATGGAGCGCCCGTCGTACCCGCCGGAAACGCGCTTTTACTACGCAGATCTCAACGGGCTCGAACCTGTTCACAAATGGGATCCCCGCACCATCTACATCAATCTGATCGGCGTCGTGTATCTCCTCGTCGGCTTCTTCGTTCTGTTTAAGCAAGGCGGTCGCGCGCCATATGTATTGCACTTCGCGACACTGTGTCTTACCGCTTTCGTCTTTCACTTCTATACGCCGGTTGGTCATTACCGCGATCTTGATTTGGCGATTGCGTTTCTAAAGAACGCTGCATTTATTCTCTTCGCTCCGCTGTTCTTACATTTCTGCCTTCTGTATCCGGCGAAACAACAACTCTTCAGTACTAAGCGCTGGCGAGCAATTGCGCTGTACATTCCGGCGTTTCTCTTGTTGGCGATTTCGGTGCTTGTATTCCTGCGTGATGAACTTGCAAAGTTTCTGCCACCGATCAAGCTGATACCTGCACCCACTGAAGCATTCGTAGGGGCGTTCTACAAAGTTAGCTTCTTCCACTTCCTCATAGCGTTGGTAGTAAGTGCGGCATTACTGGTCCACACGTTTGTATCCTCGAAGAGCACAGTTGTTAGACAGCAAGTTAAGTGGGTTGTTTGGGGAGCGCTAATGGCCATCGCGCCATTCACAGCGCTTTATGGCGTTGGGTATTTGATCGGAGCAAAAACGGATCGTTGGGTTACAGATGCCGCAATTCTTCCCCTCGTTTTAATTCCGCTGGCGTTTGGCTATTCCGTCCTTCGTTACAGGTTGATGGACGTCGAACTGGTAGTCAGACGCGTGTTCGTCTATGCGTCGACCACGCTAGCGATTGCACTCTTAATTGGAGCAGTCGTCTATACGGCTGGTCTTTACGCATTCGGATCGGATCAGCAGTTTTCGTCCGGCGAGGTCACGCTCCGCGTTGTGATCGCCGTGTTGGCCATGGCCGTGATCGTAATGGTAGCCGCACCCGTTAAGAATTTCCTGCAGGAACGGGTGGACCGGTTCTTTTACGGTGAACGGTACGACCTCCGACGCAGTCTGCTGGATTTCGGTCGCACACTATCAGCAACGACCGCCCTTGATCCCCTCCTTGATTCGCTTATCAGCCGTTTGCGCGAAGTGATGAACGTCGGCCGGATAGCGATCTTCGTCGAAGACAAACGCGCGCCTTCTGGTTATGTAGTGGCGCGATCAGCTGACCTCTCGTCCGGAATCACAGTGCCGCCGGATTTCCGCGAGATGATTCGGGTGCGATCCGCGGAAACGGGCGTCGTACGTGCGGACGATATTGACATATCGCCTGAAATTGCGGGCGCGGTCCGCCGTGAGCTTCACTACTTCGTGCCCTGCGTGATTCGGGGCCGCATGGTTGCTGTTATCGGGCTGGGCCGTTCGGCAGATGGCGCCCTGCTTTCGTCCGAAGACGTTGAAATACTACGAACCGTTTCTGGTTACGTCGCCGTCGCGATTGAAAACAGTCTTCTGTACCAGGACCAGCAGGAGCGCGCCGGAGAGTTGAAACTGTTGAAGGAGTTCAATGAATCGATAATCGAGTCGATCAACGTTGGACTGCTGGCGGTGGATCTCGACGGGCGGGTTACGCGTTTGAACTCGGCGCTCGAACACATTCTGGATTTACGTCGCGACGCCGCGGTCGGAAAGCGCGTTGAAGAATTATTCTCTGATGATTTTGCCGACACACTTCGCCAGGTGCTTGGCAACGAGGGTTGGCAACTCAAAGACATCCGCAACATCTACAAGCTGCACACCGCGACACGCGGAAATCGCCGGCTCGTCCTTAATATCGCCCTGGCGCCTTTGCAAGATGGGCAAGGTCAAACGGGCGCGCTCGTAGTCCTCGAAGATGTAACGGCGCGTATCGGTCTCGAAGAACAGTTACAGCAACGAGAAAAGCTCTCGTCCATTGGTTTGCTCGCAGCCGGTGTGGCTCACGAGGTGAACACACCTCTGACAGGCGTGTCTTCTTACACGCAAATGTTGCTGGCTATGTTGGCTGAAAACGATCCGAAACATGCGTTGTTGCAAAAGGTCCGAACGCAGGCGGAGCGTGCGACTAATATCGTCAATAACCTTTTGAACTTCTCACGCACAGGTAGCGCCAGCGAGTTTGCCGAGATAGATATGGCCCAAGTGTTGAATGACACGCTCCTGCTGCTTGAACCTCAACTCCGTCGCAGCCAGATCGAAATCGTTCGCGATTACGAAGACGACGCACCACTCGTCTATGGCAATGCTGGTAAACTTCAGCAGGTGTTTACGAACCTGATTCTTAATGCGCGCGATGCAATTCCTGATGGCGGCCGCATAACACTTTCAACCAGTACGCTCGACGATGGTTCGTTGATGGTTGAAGTAGTCGACACGGGTATCGGTATCGCACCGGAAAATGTCGCAAAGATTTACGATCCGTTTTACACGACGAAAGGCGTCGGTCGTGGTACCGGCCTTGGGCTGGCAGTTTCATACGGAATCGTTCAGGAACATGCGGGCCACATCAATGTTGACAGCACCCCCGGTAAGGGCACCACGTTCCGTATCACGCTTCCCACCGCTTTGAACCGCGCTCGTCTGCAAGCCGTCGGCGACTAACAGAAGCAGATCCACCGATTCAAAAAACAGGGGCAGGAGCAGTAGGCAGGTGCACCATTGAGATCCACCTTGGATTCCTGCTCCTGTGTACTGCTCGTGCTCTCCTGTCTTTTAAGCAACCAAATCGCTAAACTAGGCGACCAAACATCGCAATGCAGCCCAGTACAAAAATGAAACCTGAGCGGCGCTACGCCAAGAAAGGTTCTGTTCTCGTCGTCGACGACGAGGAGATCATGCGCGAAGTGCTGGAGACTCTTCTCACCGCGGAGGGCCATCGCGTCGATCTTGCTAAGACTGGTGAAGAAGGTCTCGAAGCTTACGGTCGCCGCGCCTTCGACGTCGTGCTGCTCGACGTGTCAATGCCAGGCATCGGTGGTTTGCGGGCGCTTGAAGAGTTTTTGAAGATGGATCCTGAAGCGGTGATTGTCATGATTACTGCTTATGCCACGTTCGACACCGCAATCGCAGCGTGGGAGCGTGGCGCGTTCGGCTGCATTCGCAAGCCTTTTCAAAACGAACAGATTACTGCGCGGATCGCCGCAGGCATCAGCCGACGGCGAAAAGAAGAAGAGCGGCGCACGCTACGCCGCGCGATGAGCAAGGCAGTCGAGCGGGGCGAAATAATCGGTCGCTCAGATGTGATGCAGGAAGTTTTTCGTCTCGTTGAGCAGGTTGCAGCGGCACGCTCAACGGTTTTGATTACGGGTGAAAGTGGCACCGGAAAAGAGTTGATTGCGAAAGCGATTCACGAATCGAGCCCACGCGCGACACGGCCCTTCGTCACGGTGAACAGTTCGAATATTCCATCTGAACTGCTCGAGTCTGAATTGTTTGGACACACACGAGGTGCGTTCACCGGCGCGGTCGCCGCGAAGAAGGGACTGTTTGAAGTAGCTGATGGTGGATCGATCTTCTTAGATGAGATCGGCGACATACCACCGGAAACGCAAGTGCGTTTATTACGCGTGATCCAGGAGCGCGAATTTACACCGCTCGGCGACACCGCGCCGAGACGTGTCGACGTTCGCATAGTGGCGGCGACAAATATCGATCTAAAGGATGCCGTACGGCAGGGAACGTTTCGTGAGGATCTTTATTACCGCTTGTCGGTTGTACCGATTGAGCTGCCACCGTTACGCGATCGTCGCGAAGATATTCTGCCGCTCGCGCAACACTTCATTCATAAGTACAACGAAGAGAATGGTCGGACCGTGTCCGAACAAATCGCTCCGGATGTTCTGGCGCTGTTGGAGTCGTATTCATGGCCGGGCAATGTGCGTGAACTCGAAAATGCCATTGAACGGGCGGTCGTTATTGCACCTGGTGACGAAATAAGTAGAGAATGTTTGCGACCCGAGATCAGCGATCCCCAATCAATTGTGACGGCGTCGCACGACGGCGCCAGCAACGCAGCCGTCCACGACATTGCTCGCGGCGTGAATTTCTACGAAGAAGTGCGACGCTTTGAAGTCGATCTGATCCGGCGGGCACTCGAGCAAACCGGTGGTCATCAATCTCGCGCAGCCCGACTGCTCGGCATGAATGCTACGACACTCAACTCCAAGATCAAGACCTACAATATCAACCTTCGTCCGTAGCCGCGCGTCCTCGAAAAGAAAACTGAGGCGGACGGTCATGCCCGTTCTCTTTTGCTTGCTCGCGCATGGTAGAATTCGTTCATTCCCCCCGTATGTAACCAAGGCTTTTGGGTTTAATTACGTAACCTGCCGACATCGCTTTCGCGACCGGGTATGAGCGCCAGACCCCAAACGGAACACGGGACCCACACAGTACACAAAGATACTCGCAACATCCCGGTCGACGTACGCTCGGGCAATTCTCCGCTTCGCCAAGTTCTGGTCCTGATTGCAGTCGCAGCGCTTTACTTCTTCGCCGCGAAGTTAGGCCTCGCCTTCGCGATCATTCATACACACGTATCCCCTATTTGGCCGCCGACAGGTATCGCAATCGCCGCGGTCCTGTTGTTCGGCTACCGTGTTGCGCCCGCAATATTCGTGGGCGCCGTTCTTGCAAATGTTAATGGGCCTGTCTCCGTTACTACGGCGCTCGCTATAGCAGGCGGTAACACGCTGGAAGCAATTGTCAGCGGCTGGTTACTTGAGCGACTTAAGTTCGACATTTCGTTTGGTCGTGCACGCGATGTCTCTAAATTTGTAGTCGCTGTCCTTTTCTGCACGTTGATAAGTGCCACGATCGGCACGCTTTCTCTATGCTCCGGTGGTGCTGCGCAATGGGGCCAGTTTGGACCTTTGTGGGCCACCTGGTGGCTGGGGGATCTGGCCGGCGCTGTTACTGTCGCTCCGCTCCTTATCGCCTGGGCGAAGAGACTCGGTGTACCCCTCGTCGGTTGGCGACTAATTGAGACGATGCTGCTCGTGCTGGTGGTGTCATTGGCAGCTTTCGTGACTTATGGCGGTAGCGCGCCTGCCGCGTTCCGTTACTACCCGTTGACACGTCTAATCATTCCCGTACTTCTCTGGGCATCATTCCGGTTGGGATATCGTGGATTAACTCTGGCGACGTTCTTGGTAACGGTCTTCGCGGCATGGGGCACGGTTAGCGGTAGCGGACCATTCGTATCGGTTTGGCCCAATGAGTCACTCCTCGTGCTGCAATTGTTTATTTCGTCGAACGCTCTGACGTTTCTCTTTCTAGCTTCGGTGCTAGAGGAGCGGCGCCGGGCCGAACAATCAAAACAATTAGACCAACAGCGACTCGCTACAAATCTTGCGATCAGTCGCATTCTTGCTGAGTCGCCCGCGCTGGACGTTGCGATTAATCGAATTCTGAAATCCGTCGGTGACGATCTGGATTGGCAACTTGGCGAAATGTGGATACCAGATCGCGACAACAATGTTCTGCGCTGCCTGACCATCTGGCGAAAGGAAACAGCCTTATTCAGCCAATTTGAGGTGGAATCGTGTGTACGCGAGTTTGCGCCCGGCGTCGGCCTACCTGGTCGTGTTTGGCAAACGCGTGCACCAGCGTGGATCGAAGATGTAAGCAAAGACGACAACTGCCCTCGCGCGCTCTTCGCTGCTGAAGAACAGTTGCATTCGGCGTTTGCATTTCCAGTCATGGCTGGTGACAAGTTCTTGGGAGTCATCGAGTTTTTCAGCCTCGACATTCGTGAGCCTGATGAAGCGCTGTTGGCAATGTTCCTCGGCATCGGAAGTCAGATCGGCCAATTCATGGAACGTAGTCACGCGGAAGAACTGTTACGCGGCCGTGAAACGGAACTTGAGCTGATTACCGAAACTACGCCGTTGATGCTGACGCGTTGTACCAGAGACTTGAAATACACGTTCGCGAATCGTGCTTACGCCGACATGTTGGGCTTGGAACCGCGGCAGATTCTTGGCCAGCCAATCGTCGACGTCATTGGCACCGACGGCCTGACAGCGATACAGCCCTACATTGATCGCGTATTGGCTGGCGAGCAGGTTGAATATGAACAGGACGTCGACTTCAAAACCGCGGGCCCTCGTTCCCTTCGTGCGGTTTACCGTCCACACAAAGATAGGTCTGGGACAGTTATTGGGTGGATGGCTTCGATTACTGATTTCACTGATCGGCGTCGTGCTGAGGAGGCCCAAAGGAAAACCCAGAACGAACTGCACGAAGTTCAGCGTCGCACGGAGAAGGATCTTCAACATCTGGCGTCGATCGTTGAAAACACCGATGATGTAATTGTCGGTCGAGACTTAAATGGGTTTGTTGCGAGTTGGAACGCGGCAGCAGAGAGGCTCTTCGGATACACAGCTGAGGAGATGATCGGTCAGCCGCTGACGAGCTTGTATCCCCCTGATCGCGAAAAGGAGGACCACGACATTCTCGAGCGCCTGAGAAAAGGTGAGCGCCTCGAGCACTTCGAAACAGTTCGCCGGGCAAAGAACGGACGTCTCATCCAAGTGTCGCTGACTACGTCTCCAATCAAGGACGGAAGCGGACGGGTGATCGGCTTTTCGAAAATCGTCCGCGACATCACGGACCAGAAGAAGGCGGAAGCAGAACGTGATGCGTTGCTAAAGAGCGAGCACGCAGCACGCGCACAAGCTGAAGAAGCAAACCGCGTAAAAGATGAGTTTCTCGCAGTGTTGTCACACGAATTAAGAACTCCACTGAACGCGATCCTTGGTTGGGCTAATCTTTTGCGGAGCGGAAAACTCGACCCCCCTAACGTTGAGCGAGCACTGGAGATTGTTGAGCGGAATGCAACGGCGCAAAGTAAATTAATTGAAGGCGTACTCGATGTGTCGCGGATCGTCTCAGGCAAACTTCAGCTAGATATCCGACCGCTCCAGCTATCCACGGTTGTTCAATCAGCTGTGGATTCTGTTCGCCCAATGGCGGATGCAAAGAACATGAAGTTGCGAGTAGACAACCGTATCGAACCCGAACCTCTCGTAAACGGCGACGCCAGTCGATTGCAGCAGGTGGTTTGGAATCTCTTGTCGAACGCTGTGAAGTTTAGTCCTGCTGGCGGAGAGGTCGAGGTGTCGTTGCGTCCGGTGAATTCGTCAGTAGAAATCCTCGTGAAAGACCAGGGCCAGGGTATCGCGGGTGAATTTTTGCCACACGTGTTCGACCGTTTTCGTCAGGCCGACTCCACCACTACGCGTAAGCACGGTGGACTTGGTTTAGGCCTCGCAATCGTGCGGCACCTTGTCGAGTTACACGGTGGCACGGTTACTGCTGAAAGTGACGGGCCGGGAAAAGGAGCAACCTTCAGAGTTCGCCTTCAAGCGATAACGAAAGAAGCCCAGGCTTTGTCCGCAAGAGCAACCGCACAACTGCCGCAGATCGATCCCAAGGCTGCATTGACGGGTTTGAAGATCCTTGTTGTGGACGATCACGAAGACGGACGCGAAGTGCTGGCTGAGATGCTCGCGATGTGTGATGCAGAAGTGAGAGTTGCAGCTTCAGCGAATGAAGCCATCTCAACGATCGGCGAATGGCGTCCGCAGGTGATTGTCTCTGATATTTCGATGCCGGAAGTTGATGGTTACGCGTTCATTCGTCAACTGCGAGAGACTGAAATCCATCGCGACATTCCGGCGATTGCCGTAACAGCGCACGCACTCGCCGAAGATCGCGAGCGCGCGCTCGCCGCCGGCTTCCAAAACCATCTCGCTAAGCCCATTCAGTTAGCCGAACTTGCTCTGTCGATCGCTACCATCACCGGGCGAAACAATTTGTGACAGGACTACAGAATTACTGGATGCTGGCCAAAAAGTGACGGTGAAGTCTGAAACCCACCTTCTTAACTTTCTAAAACTCTATCTTGTTAATTCTGTAAATCGTGTCTAATAGGTTCGCGCCAATCGGTCCGTGCGAGATTGCGTGAGATCAGTAAACCTGAGATCAACGCTGCACCGATGAACAGAAGCGCCGTTCCCCATTCCTTCATGACGAGCTTGCCGATGCCGAAGAGTGACGCATAGATAAGCACGCATCCGAGTACCCAGTTCAACAATTGCGCTCCAATGTCGCCAGCATGCGGATGATGCCCGCCGGCTTCACTTGCAATGCGCTTCCAACCTGGTCCATCAGGATGAACCTTGCGATAAAACGCGACGAGTGTGTCGTGTGGTTCCGGTTTCGTAAGAAACGTTGTAACTAACCAACCTACCGTCGTAATGCCGACTGTGACGAGCATCAGGTAAGCAAAGTCTCTCGGCCTCGCACTATCCCACTTGAACACAAGCTGCAGCATCAGTGACACAGTCGCCGCAAGGATCATCGCGGAGATTTCGGACCAGGCATTGATGCGCCACCAGAACCAACGCAGTAGCAGAACGGTACCCGTGCCCGCGCCAGTCACAAGCAATAGCGTCCACGCACTACGTATCGATTCAAGATAGAAGGTGATAACGAGTGAGATAACCATAATCAGCATCGTGACAACTTGGGATGCAATCACATAATGACGCTCGCGTTTATCGGTCTCGACGAACCGCCGGTAAAAATCATTGATGACGTATGAAGCGCCCCAGTTGAGTTGCGTACCGATTGTCGACATGTACGCCGCCGCAAAAGCCGCTAGCATGAAGCCCCGCAGGTAAGTCGGAAATACATTCGGATCCATCAACGCGCGAATGTACCCCGACTCCTTGTCGGCAAGGTTAGGATACAGAACAAGTGTCGCCAGTGCTGTCAAAATCCAGGGCCATGGTCGCAATGCGTAGTGCGCGATGTTGAACCAGAGCGTTGCGAGCAAGCCGTGTCGTTCATCTTTCGCAGAGAAGATCCGTTGGGCCACGTAACCACCGCCGCCAGGCTCGGCACCGGGATACCACGTGGACCACCAGCTAACGCCCAGGTAAACGAATAACGTAATCAACGGCATCCATGCAGAGTCGGTGTCAGGAAAGAACGCAAGTCTAGACCCCGCCTGCCCGCTAACTGCGTCCATTGCGGCAATCTTAGTTTTTAGCGCATCGATTCCACCGACGGCATTCACCGCAAGTATCGCCAGCAAGATGACCATTCCCATCTTCAGTACAAATTGGAATAAGTCTGTTACGAGTACTCCCCACAGGCCCGAGATCGTTGTGTAGAATGCGGTGAAGAGAAGCATGGCGATCAGAATGAGCATCGCTTTACGCTTGTCCTCGATACCGAGCGTGGTTTGAAGAATCTTGACCATAGCCAGGTTGACCCAGCCCATGATGATGCAGTTGATCGGAAGACCGAGATAAAGTGCGCGAAAGCCGCGAAGAAAAGCTGCTGGTCTACCTGAGTAACGTAACTCTGCAAACTCGACATCCGTCATGACACCTGCACGTCGCCACAGCCTTGCGAACAAAAACACGGTGAGCATTCCGCTCATCAACATATTCCACCAGAGCCAATTACCGGCGATGCCATTCGCGGCAACTAGACCTGTGACAACGAGCGGTGTATCAGCAGCGAAGGTTGTCGCGACCATCGAAGTTCCCGCGAGCCACCACGGAACATCGCGACCTGACAAAAAGAATTCCGATGTGCTGCCGCGCGCACGCCGCATGTAGTAAATGCCGATGCCCAAATTGAAAGCGAAGTAGGCAGCAATGACGATCCAATCAAGGGGGTTGAGTGTCATTCAGTTGTCTGTATTGGACCAGCGTAAGAAGAGCGGGCACTTTATATATGCCCCGTGGCTGGTATTCAAGGTTTTAGTGCAGTGCATGCTATTCAGTACCATCCGCGGTAGCGGATGGCCTTTGCTCAACGCGACAGAATGGAATGTCGCGCTCCGGGCATGCGCTTACCGGTACAGTACTGAATAAATATGTTCTGTCATTTAGCATCTGCGAATGCGTTCATCGCCGCTTTACATTTCTGATTTTCGGCGTAAGCTTTCTCTGTTGAAAATTTGTCGCCGAAGCTGTTCGCCACGTTTCATGTGGGACAGGAACAGCGCGGGGGAACCAAACGGTCTCCTGGAAAAGAGACCACGGGGCGAATCGTGAAATTCACGTAGGATACTTCCCAACCGTCCGAGCCCGTCAGCTAACCTCGTAGGCTTAAGGGAAGGACACGAAAAGCCTATTAACAATTGGCGCGAAGCGTGTGCTTCGCGCCGTTTTGTTTTTGGTCGGAGGATTGAAAATATAACGTGGCGACCGCAATCAAGCGATTACTTGTCGGCAGGGCTTTAAGAACCGAACAAGCCGTACACGAACGCCTTACTAAGAAAACCGCACTCGCCGTTTTCTCATCAGACGCACTCTCATCAACCGCTTACGCAACTGAAGAAATTCTGCTCGTGTTAGCCGTAGCCGCCGCCGCTACGCAGGGAGGATCTTTTGTCTATGTCGTGCCGATTTCGGTTGGCATTGCGATCCTTCTGGGCATTGTCGCAACCAGTTACCGGCAAACGATTCACGCGTATCCATCGGGCGGCGGCGCTTACATCGTCGCAAAAGAAAACCTGGGTATTACGCCTGGTTTGGTTGCCGCTGCGTCGCTCCTGGTCGACTACGTCTTGACTGTGTCAGTGTCGATCGCGGCGGGCGTGGCAGCTATTACGTCAGCAGTACAGGGAACAAAGTACGCATGGCTTGACGAGCACAAAATAATCCTGTGTTTGGTCTTCATCGCGTTCATCGCGATTGCGAACCTTCGTGGCGTTCGCGAATCGGGGGCGCTGTTCGCAACTCCTACGTACGTCTTCCTGGTCAGCTTTCTCTTCATGATCGGGTTCGGGCTGTTTCACTATTTCATTTACGGCGGTGCTGCTTCCATCCCCACAGCTGAAGAATTGAAAACCGCAGAGGGCTATCACCTCCAACCGCTAACTTTATTTCTTCTGCTTGGCGCGTTCTCGAATGGATGCGCAGCGCTCACCGGGATTGAAGCGATCTCAAACGGAGTGCTGGCGTTCAAAAAACCTGAAGCGCGAAATGCGGCAACTACACTGATCTGGATGGCGGTGCTTTTGACGGTGATGTTTCTCGGAACGAGCGTGCTGGCCTATCTCTATCATGTGCATCCCAGGGCAAGTGAGACCGTGATTTCGCAGTTCGCGCGAATCATGTTCACCGGTCCCATGGGATGGTTCTACTACGTTGTGCAAGCGGCGACCGCAGCGATACTCGTTCTCGCGGCGAATACCGCTTTCGCAGATTTCCCTCGATTATCGAGTTTGCTCGCGCGCGATCGATTCATACCACGACAGTTTGCGAACCGCGGTGATCGACTGGTGTTCTCAAATGGAATCGTGATCCTCGCAATCTTCTCCGGAATACTAGTGATTGCTTTTCGAGGCGATACCTCACGATTAATTCCACTGTATGCCGTTGGTGTTTTTCTGTCATTCACCTTGTCGCAGTCGGGTATGGTGGTCCATTGGCTGCACGAACGGCGTAAGCTCCGCGCGAAAGCTCGAGAAGAAGAGGCTAGAGCGGCGCAGGTCGCGCAGAATGGTTCGCAGTCGACTGAATCCGCTGTACTGCCCGACGTCGAATTAGAGAATGAAGAAATACATCGCTCCTACTTTGTGACTGACGAAGTTACGGCGAGCAAGAATTGGCGAAAGTCGCTAATCATCAATGCGATTGGAGCGCTCGCTACATTCGTTGTGCTCTGCGTGTTTGTGGCGACAAAGTTTATTCACGGTGCCTGGATTGTCGTAGTCGTAGTTCCGTTGCTGGTTTTTTTCTTTCGCGCGATACACAAGCATTACCTGATGGTAGCTCGGCAACTCAGCATGGAGGGGCTCGAGCAGATCCATCCGATCAAGCACACCGTGATAGTGCCCATCTCAGGAATTCATCGAGGTGTTGTGGCTGCACTGCAATACGCGAAGTCTATCGCAACAGACAAAGTGCAAGCTGTTTACGTTGATTTTGAGGAGGAGGCGACAGCGCAATTAAAAGAGAAGTGGCAACGATGGGGAGCAGGCGTTGAACTCGTGGTGCTCGCTTCACCTTATCGGGAATTGACCAGGCCGCTTTTGAAACACATCAATCGACTTGCGCGAGAAAACGGGGACGACATCATCACTGTGGTTGTGCCTGAGTTCATCCCCGCTAAGTGGTGGCAGCACATTCTTCACAATCAGAGTTCGTTGTTGTTGAAGGGATCGTTACTGTTCAAACGAGGCGTGATCGTAACGAGTGTTCCTTATCACTTAGAGCACTAACAAAACCTCACCGACAAAAGCCGTGGCCAAATCATCGTGGCCCTATTCAACGTAGTGTCATCTTCAATGTAGAGGGACTGAGTGCCACTTGTAGAGACTGGAATTCGTGACCTAGAACACCAACCTTAGACCTAAAACAATTCGCCGGTTACCGCCGTTAGTCGCCCATTGATTTAAGAAGTTGCCACCTGAACCTTGTTCTGATCTCAAGTGAAAACTAAGACAGGTCCGAATGATCTACTGCGTAGAGGAGAATGATCATGAAAACACTCACAAAAGTCACATTCAAGTGCTGGCTGCCACAATATGACAGTGATGCTTTTCACGTTGTTAGGCGTCTTAATCTTCGGCTCTCTGTCTCTGTCCCTAAAGGCACAGACGAGAAAATTCGACGAGCGAGTTACGCAGACGACTGTGCGTGGTCGCAACGGCAAGGTCGCCTTCACAAGTAGTCATGACGGCAATTTTGAAATCTATACGATGGAGGCGAACGGCAGTAACCAGACGCGAATCACCAACTCGCAATACGAGCATCGCCTACTTGGACCATCATGATCGCAGGCTAACCTTTCGGATAGTGTGTTGCCAATCCTTCACACGATACACGGACCAAGGTTGTATCCATGACTTCAGTGATGCCACGGATAAAAGACTTACGTTGACTCTCGCAGCTAAGGCAACAGGATTCCCGAGTGGCACGCCGATTCCATAAGTCTGTTTTGTTACCATCGGATAAAGCCGGTGAACGGTCTCAAACGAGATCGGACGACCTTTC
>JBKPMX010000102.1:0-10851 GCA_046765655.1 Acidobacteriota bacterium | reverse complement strand
TGTCCAAAACACGATCCACGAAACCACACGAACGAACCAAGACAGGATTACAGGATTGACAGGATTCAGAAGACGGATTCAGTGGGTAGTATTGCCGGGTGCGTTGTCCGTTATCAGTTGTCATTCAGCATTGCCCTTTCTTGGTAAGCAAGACAAGCCATGATCGGGCGACCTCGGGACGGGCGTTTGTTTAGTGCGAAACTACCTGTACATTCCGCTCCTGACGGAGCGAAGAGAAGCGGGCGCGGTACTAAAGCTATAAACATGTTCCTCCTCCGGAGGACGGAAGCACCATCACAAAGTTTGTTGAATGTGCGGAGAATTGAACGAACACCGCCGAGACGCAGAGAACACCGAGGTTGCGCAGAGACATGAGAAAGCCGTACACGAGGAAACACGATCCACGAAACCACACGAAATAAAACGAACGAACCAAGACGGGGTTTACAGGATTGACACGATTCAGCAGAGATGTTGGACAAACGTCACCATCCAATAGTTCGTTGGGTGTTGGGACAGTCGAACGAACACCGCCGAGACGCAGAGAACGCTGAGGTTACGCAGAGAAATGACAAAGCCATACACGAGAAATACGATCCACGAAACCACACGAAATAAAACGAACGAACCAAGACAGGGTTTACAGGATTGACAAGATTCAGAAGACAGATTCAGTGGGTAGTGCCGGGTGCGTTGTCAGTCCTCACGAATCATCGCGTCGATCCGTTATCAGTTGTCAGTCATAGCATCCGACTTTCCTTAGTAAGGTCTAATAACTGAAAAGGAGATCGCGAAGCGTGGGACGACGACCCGTAGAGGCTGTGGCTTTGCTCAACGACATGGCCGCCAACGTTCCGGTCCTCTTAGGTCGGAATCTTGTCGGCATCTATCTCTACGGCTCAATCACACACTCCTCATTCAGTCCACAACGTAGTGACATCGACTGCATAGTCGTAACGAGACAGTGTGTTAGCGAAGATCAGTTTCGAAGACTCAGTGAATGGCTTGACGGTATGACGAAGTCGAATCCGTGGACCACTCGACTTCAGCTGTCATTCCTGGTGAAAAACCGACTATTAACGAGTTCACATCCTTCAAACGCGAAGCATGATTGCTGCCTGTATCAGTTTGGAATACTGAGGCGTTGTGGCTCGGATGGAAATCCGATCATCTGGTTGGATCATTTAAGGCGTGGCAAGGTTCTAGTTGGTCCACCGGCCAAGTCGTTTCTTCCTGAGATCACTCAAGTAATGTTGACTGCAGCGTTGAAGCGGGAGCTGGGCTATTTGCGAGCGGAGCTAACAAATCCCGAAAGTGAATGGCGCGATGTTCCGATGTATCGTGCTTATGCGACTCTGACGATTTGCCGCATTTTGTACACGCAAGCGAAGCGGACGGTTGTGTCGAAGCCTATGGCGACACGCTGGGTCATCAACACTTTTCCCCATTGTCCGAGGAAGATTATTGAGCAGGCACTTCGCTACAACGAGACTGGCCGCGAAGTTCAAATATCTTTTCGGAGTCTTCGGCGTTTTTTAGAGTTTGCGGAAACCGAGATAGATATCCCAGTGAAGTGAAGTGATGCGAAGCGTTTCTTTGTGCATGTTGAGTGTTAGGGGGGTTGAAGGAACACCGCCGAGACGCAGAGAGCGCCGAGGTTACGCTGAGAGAGGAACGTTATGACAACCATGCCCAAGGAAATACGATCCACGAAATCACACGAAGGATCGAAAACCGTTAAAACGGTTGGAGGTTTATGTTGCGATCTGTGACCCCAGGCTAAAGCCTGGGGTGAATGAGACGTCGAATTCTGCGAGAGGGTCTAGAGCGTATCGGACATTTGGTTGTCGCATTCCTGTTAGCTTGAGTCTGCGGGTCGACGACAAACTGAAGCGTATCGGACATTTGGTTGTCGCATTCCTGTTAGCTTGACTGTTCTGCGAGTCGACGACAAACTGAAGTGTATCGGACATCAGTTGAGGAATTCCTGCTAGGTCGAGTTTGAGGCACGTTGACGACACAGCGAAGTGTGTTAGACATGCGCGCGCATCACGACAACAGCAACATCAAATCTTCTCCCGTAATACTTCTCAACAGACTGTTATCCCCGTTAATAATTGCATCCGCCAGTTCGCGTTTGCTCGCTTGAAGAGTCAGCACTTTTTCTTCGACGGTGTCGCGCGTGATCAGGCGATAAGCAAACACTCGACGTGATTGACCGATGCGGTGCGCACGGTCGATCGCTTGTGCTTCTACTGCCGGATTCCACCACGGATCGAGTAGAAAGACATACTCGGCGGCCGTCAGATTCAATCCCTGCCCACCTGCTTTCAAGCTAATCAGAAACAGCTTGCAGTCGGGATCGTTTTGGAACCGCTCGACAGGCGCCTGCCGGTCCCGCGTCTTCCCGTCGAGATATTCGTATGCGATACCTTCACGCTCGAGCCGCTGACGAACAACTGATAGAAACGATGTGAACTGCGAAAAGACCAGCGCCTTGTGTCCTTCATCAGTTACCTCACCCAACTGCGGCAGCAGTACATCTAACTTCGCACTTGATTCACCATCCTTAACGGACGCATTGATAAGGCCCGGGTGACACGCAGCCTGACGAAGCCGGAGCAATGCTTCAAGGATGTGAAACTTCGCTCGTTTCATACCAACCGTTTCGATTTGCTTTAGCAGTGTTGCGCGATAGTAGTCGCGAAGCTCGTCATACTGACGTCGCTGCGCCTCATTCATCTCGCAATAGATTGTCTGCTCAAGCTTCTCAGGTAATTCCTTTGCGACTTGCTGCTTAGTTCTTCTCAGCAAAAACGGCCGCAGCGCACGCGACAACAATTTGCGCGTCTCATAATCAATCGTTCGTGCGTCACTTGTTGTGCGTTGAAATACTGACGCGCTGCCAAGCATTCCGGGATTCAAGAACTCAAATAGACTCCAAAGTTCACCAAGATGGTTCTCCACCGGAGTGCCGCTCAGGGCGAGCCGATGTTTACCTTTGAGTAGACGCGCCGCTTTGGCTGATTCCGTTTTTGCGTTCTTGATTGCCTGGGCTTCATCGAGAATGACGTAATCAAACTCGAAATCCTGAAAGTAAACGGCGTCGCGTCGAAGCGTTCCGTAAGTCGTTAGCACTAGATCGTAATTCTCGAAGTGTGCACTGTCTTTAGTGCGTTCCGCGCCGGTGTGAATTAGCAAGCGAAGCTTTGGTGTAAAGCGAAGTGCTTCCTGCTGCCAGTTAAAGATCAAAGAGCGCGGAACGACTACGAGTGATGGTGCGCTTGCCTCCTCCATTCGCGACACAAGCAGCGCCAAAACCTGGACCGTCTTGCCGAGCCCCATATCGTCAGCAAGGCAGCCACCAAACTTGAAGCGGCGAAGAAAACTAAACCATCCAAGCCCTTCGCGCTGATACTTACGAAGCTTTCCGACAAAACCATCAGGCTCAGCAATGGGCGCGATACCATTAAAGTTCTGCCAGTCGGCGCGTACTCGATCGAAGGCTTCGTCACAAGTGATCTCCGGACGCGCAGCAAGTAGCGTATCAAGCAGGCCAGTTTGAGCCTGCCGGAAACGGAGATGATCCTCTTCTACTTCGCCCAGCGATGCGAGCAGACCATACTGCTGAAGCCACTCCTGTGGCAGCAACCCAAAACTGCCGTCGCCCAGCTCGATCATTGATTCGCCGCGTTTGAGTGCATTTAAAAGTGCAGGCAGCTTTACTTGCAGGCCTTCACCAAAGTCCAACGAGCCATGCAACTCGAACCAGTCGATCCCCGAGCTCACTGATAAGCTGGATGCATTCGCGTTGCGATACAGTTTCCCTTCGGCTTCAACATGCCATCCTTTTTCAATTAGTGTCCTGACTGCTTGCGGCAATTTCTTCGGCTGCAATTCCAGCGTAAGCTTCCCCTGGTAGTCTGAGACGGTCTTGAACCCAAGCTTACTGAGCAACGTCAAAGCACTTCCTTCGGCGTCCCAATCTCGTGCGAGTAATCGACGCTCAAGCTGATCATAGACACCTTCACGTTGGTCCAGAGCATTGACTTTAAGCTGTGCATAATTAAAGAAGGCTTCCGCTTCAAGGTGAGCATTTGCCCATTGAGAATACCGTGGCTTCCGAATGATCAAATTGGGTACCGGCGTCGCTGTTATTCGCTCGAAATGCAATTCATCTGGTAACTTCAAATTAAAGTTTGCTGAAGATTCGACCAGATCAGCGACTAACTGCGCACTTTTTGAGTCAAAGAGCGTCGCTTTAAAATCTTCCGAAATCAAAATGCTCTCAGTGATAAGGACCGGCGCTGCGATATCCATCTCTTCGCCTTTGCGACGAAGAGTCGCGCGAACTACGTACTCATCAGTTGAAGTTGATCGTTCTACTTCAAGCCAAAGCTGCCAAGGAGTACCGGCGTCCCATGTAATAGGAAACACATCTGACGTCTTCTCTTTTGAACGTATCACGCAGCGTCCGGTTGAACACATCAAAGGTACAAGCACTCGCTGGAGAGAGGATGAGATCGTGAAACGTGTCGGCAGTGAATTCGTGCCGTAGTTTGGGAAATAGCCGCCTGACGCTCCGGATAGAATTGCGAGGATTTCGCGATCAGATGGATCGTTCAAAAGTTGAATGGCGTCTGCAGGGATGCGGTTTGCTTTGATCTTGCTCCATTCGCCATTGTTCTTTCGTTCACGAAATCCGACCTCGAGACTCAAATAATCACCAATGAATGAGCCGCCATCACGATGAATGACATAGAAGATCTCGCGATTGTTTGACCAGGTCTTCGAATTGAAATTACGGGCGTCTAAAGATTTGCTGGTAATCAGCGAAAGCTGTCGTCGCCAGAGCGCCGGCTCCGGCGGTTCGCGTTGGGAGGGCGGATCGTCTTTCGCTGAGTCGCGCAAACTGATAGCTTCAGTTTCGTCGTAGCGCAGTTGAAGTTTGGGAAGCAGATCTACAGCTGAGAGGTATTGATGACTATCAGCGGCGAGCATTGTTGCCCAGACGTGTTTGCATTCTTCGCCTCTGTCGAAGTAAGGACAAGTACACGCAACATCAAGAGTCGTGCGTCCCAAGGTAAGTTTCACCCGATAGTTCGAACCACCTGAGACACGAGCTTCAACGTGTGAGTCTGAATGATTGAGAATCTTAACGCGGTTCGATCGAAAATAGGCGTGACCGCGGTCCCGAATCTTCGGACGAAAATCATCTGAGAACTTTGCCTTGAGCGACATGTGATTAGAAGATGGTAGGGGTTTGCCGATGAGTTTGTCACATCACGAAGCAGATTGGACATTGGCTCAACGTCGATGGATCGGATCGAGTGTTACACTCTACGTTCGTTGCAGCCTTTGAAAGTTTCTTGCAATCTGTCGTGTCTAAAGAATTACAGGGAGACATTTTTATGCAAATCGGGATGATCGGTCTTGGCAGAATGGGGGCCGGAATGGTGCGTCGCCTCCTCCGCAGCGGACACGAGTGCGTCGTCTACGACACGAGTGCGGAACACGTGTTGTCGCTTGCCGGTGAAGGAGCAATCGGCGCGTCATCGCTTGAAGATTTTGTCGAGAAGTTGCACGAGCCACGTGCCATCTGGTTGATGGTGCCCGCAGCAGTGGTGGATAACTCACTCAACGATCTCGCTCCTCTTATTAAGGCGGATGACATTATCATCGACGGCGGCAACTCCTACTACATCGACGATATCAGGCGGGCCAAAGCACTTTTATCCCGTGGCATTCACTACGTCGACGTCGGGACGAGTGGCGGTGTTTGGGGAATGGATCGTGGTTATTGCCTGATGATCGGTGGTGAAACAGAAGTAGTTGCGCAGCTTGAACCTATCTTTAAGTCGTTGGCGCCCGGTCGCGGTGACATCGCGCGTACGCCGGGCCGAGATAAAAGTTCGAGCACGGCTGAGAATGGTTATCTTCATTGTGGCCCATCGGGAGCCGGGCATTTTGTCAAGATGGTCCACAACGGTATCGAGTACGGTCTGATGGCGGCCTACGCAGAAGGACTAAACATTTTGCACCACGCGAATGTTGGGAAGCGTGATCATGCAGTTGATGCCGAGACAACTCCACTCAGACATCCTGAGCATTACCAATATGATTTCAACCTCGCTGATATTAGCGAGCTTTGGCGCCGCGGCAGCGTGATCGCCTCCTGGTTGTTGGATCTGACTGCCAGCGCATTGCTCAAACAGCCTGACTTACGCACCTTCTCGGGTCATGTCTCCGACTCCGGCGAAGGCCGTTGGACCATCGCTGCTGCTATTGAAGAAAGTGCTCCTGCGCCTGTCCTGAGTGCCGCGCTCTATCAACGCTTCACATCGAGAGGCGAGGCTGATTTTGCTAACAGAGTACTCTCGGCTCTGCGCTTCGAGTTTGGCGGTCATGTGGAGAAAAAATGACGAACAACGGTGGAGAGATTTCAGCGCTCGTCGAAGCTAAAGCATTTCCAATGGGTACGCCTGAATTACCAAAATCTGACCCATGCGCAGTAGTGATTTTGGGCGCTCTCGGAGATCTAACGCGCCGCAAGCTGCTGCCGGCTCTTTTTCATCTCGCCTGCACGGGTTGTACCTCAGGCCAGTTCACAGTGCTCGGTGTTGGACGCGATGATTTAACTGACGAAGATTTTCGTACTCGGATGCGAGCAGGAGTAGCCGAGTCAAAGGAGATGGGTGACTTTAGCGATGATCAGTGGCAGCAGTTCTCACAACGACTGCATTACGTCGCGGGTGAACTCGAGGACCGACAGACCTACAATCGAATCGCGGCGAGGCTGCAAAAGATGGAAGAGGAAGATGGAGCGAGCGCGAACCATTTGTTCTATCTCGCCACGCCGCCATCCCTCGTGCCTGCGATCATCGCTGAGCTGGGCGCGAGCGGACTGGCTAAAGAGAAAAAAGGCTGGTCGCGCATCGTCGTTGAAAAACCCTTTGGGCAGGATCTCGCTTCGGCGCACGCTCTCAATGAATCCATCGCGTCCGTCTTTGATGAGAAGCAGGTCTATCGCATCGATCACTATCTCGGCAAAGACACGGTTCAGAACATCCTTGTATTCCGTTTCGGCAATTCACTCTTCGAGCCCGTCTGGAATCGCAACTATGTCGATTACGTCGAGATTACTGCAGCTGAACCTATCGGTATCGGAAGTCGTGCCAGTTACTACGAACAATCAGGCGCATTGCGTGACATGGTCGCCAACCATCTCTTGCAACTGTTAGCTCTGACAGCTATGGAGCCGCCCGTAGCCATCGATGCCGATTCAGTGCGGGAAGAGAAAACTCAGGTCTGGCGATCGATTCCCAAGATGACGCCGGAAGTTGTGGCTCAGAAAACTGTGCGCGGCCAGTATGGCCCGGGTGAAATCGATAGCGAGCGCGTACCGGGTTATAGAGATGAAGAGCGCGTCGCGAAAGACTCTTTGACAGAGACATTTGTGGCTCTCGAGTTTCGCATAGAAAACTGGCGCTGGGGTGGCGTGCCTTTCTACGTTCGCACCGGCAAACGACTCGCAGAACAATTAACTGAGATTGCAGTTCATTTCAAGCGCACTCCGCAGGCATTGTTTGCGCGCACTCCTGATGATCGAATCGAGCCCAATGTGATCGCGCTGCGTATTCAACCCGATGAAGGAATCGCTATTACCTTCGGCGCCAAACGTCCAGGCACAGCGATGCACACAGGGACTGTGGACATGAATTTTTGCTACCGGACTGGTTTCGGAGTGCGTTCACCTTCTGCTTATGAAACCCTTCTGCTCGATGTCATGCGCGGCGACGCAACGCTTTTTACCCGTCGCGACGGAGTTGAAGCGCAGTGGCGATTAATCACCCCGATCGAGGAAGCCTGGACCAAACAACCACCACCCGCCTTTCCGAACTATGAAGCGGGCAGCGACGGTCCCGCAGCAGCTGATGAACTGCTTGCACGAAATGGACACAGCTGGCGCCGTATTGCAGACAGTAATAGCGGATGCGAAGAGTCGTAAATCTGTGTCTCGAACGCGTGTCCTCTGCGGGCTCGGCGTCTAGGCGGTGTCGTTTGGGTTCCGACCACATATCAACAAATCGGGAATGAAGGATCTCACTTTCTGACTTGTTGGGTATGTCGACGCGTCCGTGGAACTGCAGAGTCGCAGAGCCGCGACCAAACATTTCCCGCAAAGGCGCAAAGGAGCAAAGAGACCGACCGAGGCTATTTCTTTCTCTTTCTCCTTTGCGCCTTTGCGGAAAACGTTCTTACGAAAATACGCGATGCCATTAGAGCCCATCATTAAGATCGTTGCTGACCAACAAGAACTAAGCAGGGTCGCAGCAAAACATTTCGTTCGGCTCGCTACCGAAGCGGTTCTCGAGAAGGGACGGTTTACGGTTGCACTGTCGGGCGGCTCAACCCCCCAAAGTCTTTACCAGTTGCTTGCAAATGAGAACGAGCCTTATCGAGCACAGTTGTCCTGGGAGAACATTCATTTCTTCTGGGGAGACGAACGACATGTTCCTCCTGACCACCCGGATAACAATTATCGAATGGCGAACGAGGCGATGCTGAGGAAGGCACCCATTCCATTGGAAAATGTGCATCGTATCCGAAGCGAGCTTACAGACGCTCGTAGAGCGGCAGATGAGTATGAACAAACGCTATGCGAGTTCTTCAAATTGATGGAAGGCCAATACCCGCAGTTTGATCTCATCCTGCTCGGCATGGGATTGGACGGACATACTGCCTCAATCTTTCCAAACTCGGACGTAATCAAGGAAAGGGTACGGCTTGTAGTTGCAACGTGGATCGAGAATCTCGAGAGCTACCGGATTACGTTGACTCCTCCAGTTTTGCAGAGTGCTGCTAATGTCAATTTTTTAGTGAGCGGCGCCGACAAAGCGAAAGTTCTGCGCGAAGTTCTCAAAGGTGACTATCATCCCGAACGCTTACCAGCCCAACTTCTCAGGCAGACCAAAGCGAACGTTTTGTGGTTAGTAGATCGCTCGGCAGCGCAAGCCCTGAAGCACGAGTGAGGAGTATGAAGGATAAAGGCAGTGCCGATTGTTGATCAGCTCGTGTTGGTTGGTGTGACTTCGTGGATCGTCGCGTGCCCAGGAAATACGATCCACGAAACCACACGAAATAACACGAAGCAGTGCTTGATTTGAAAACGTGCCTACTGCGAAGTGCTACTGACACTTTGCCTCTTATAGACCGCAATTCCCCAAAAATTAATATCGGGCGGTAATGCGTTCCAGTGATCGAAAGAGTGCGAGTCGTCAGACTTGTAATGCAGCTTGTAGTTCCCGGCCGGCAGTGTGATCTGCACATCAATCTTCCGGTTCTTACGCGCGCCACCTGCGTATGTGGTCTGCGGTGCTTTCATTTCCCACACGTGTGAGCCCTTGTCGTCTTCGATCCAACCATAATCAAACATCTGACCGCCGTCAGCTTCACCCATTGCGAAAATACGTACGTCCTGGCTACTCGCCAAACTAAACGCCACAGTCTTATCTTCGTTGTCCACCACCTGAGTTATCTGGGCAACCACTGGGAGCTTCGCCAGTTCATCGGGCAATGGCTTCAGATAGAGCTCACCATACATCTTCATCAACTGCGCGGCTTCGGTCTGGCGTCCAGTGTTTGCATAAACCCTGAACTTCGTAACCAGATCGGTGCGGTAAATGTCCGCGTAAGGCTTTGAAGCTGTGGCGCTGAGCTGACTTTTCAATTCTGTCGCAGGAGCGCTGAAATTGATCTCCGAAATGTTCTCGCCGAACTTCTCCGGAAAGATGAATGTCTTCAAGAACGCCATGCCCACTGGAGAGCTCAACGCATCACCGGAACCGAGATCTGTCGGGCGGCTGAGATTGTCAGAGTTCGCCATGATGATAAACGTCATGTTTCGCTCCGGCACTTTCAAAATAAACGACGAGTTGCCGGTCCAGTAGCCGTAATGCCAGATGAGTTTCGTGCCCTTGTAGTTCTGTGTGAACCATCCGAGACCGTAAGGAAGCTGCTGACCTTTAGTTGATACCGTAGGGGTCCAGGCAAGTTGTTGAGTTTCTTTCGTCAGAAACTTGTTCTGATCGATTGCGATGTCGTACTTCGCCATGTCGAGAACTGTTGAGATCAATCCGGCAGAAACACTGAAGCCTTGTGGGTAACTGATTTTCGTGATCTTGGATTCGCGATCGAGCGCGTACGGTTGGGCCAGTATCTTTGAGACAGTGTCGAATCTTTGCTGGCGCTTTTCGGAAATGATCGATCCGTTCAATGGCGACTGGTGCGCGTGAACAAGTTTCCAAGTGCCGTCTTGTTTGTTCAAGAAGTATGAAGTGCGCCACGGACCCTCAGTGCGCGGCGGTCCATTCGGCGGCGTGATGGTTCCGCGCATCAAAAAGGTCGCGATGGCGCTTTCGCCGTAAACCGCCGCCTCCAGGTTGTGCACCTCAAAGTTCGCCTTGAAGCCCGCCTGTATTGCTTGCCTCACTTGCGCCGCATTAATAAAAGGAATTAACAAATCTCCTTCGCCTGGAAAACGATTTTGCTGCGGCGCGAGACGTCGCTCAATCTGATCAACGTTGCCGGAATTGTAGCCCGCCATTATGTCCATCACTGCGGCCTTAACTTCGGCCTCTACAGCCTGGCCTGCGGCGTTCGGCGATTTTGTGCTAACAATCTTCGGCACGTTCGGCGCCGTCTCATTCATGCCAAGAGGATCGAGAATGTTGGCTATTAGAAGTTCGCCGAATGATTTGCCGCTGGCTTTCTGGACCACTTTATCCAGTTCTGCAACTGTCTCTTATACACATCTGACGCTGCCGACGACCTTGCCTAGGTGTAGTTCTG
>JBKPMX010000101.1:0-27835 GCA_046765655.1 Acidobacteriota bacterium | reverse complement strand
TAACCGAACCATAAAACTCATCATACGGCTTGGTGATGTCGGCTATGTACTGGTCATATACGGGCCAAAACTTCGTAGCTTCGGTTTCGGTCAATGGCAAGCTTGCCGCGATTATTTTCTTTTTCTCGGCGCGCAAATCTCGTCGAAGTAACTCGACGTCCCTCTCGACGTCGATACCGGTGGTTGTCTCTTTCTGTGCAACAGCGGTAACACTCGCTGAAATCAACGCTGATAGCAGCACCACGACTGAAAATAAGATCTTCATATTCCTCTCCCGACCATCGATCATTGAAACCGGGAGATGGTAGTCGGCACCTCGCTTGAAAATAACTGTAAAAATTGACAGTGCCAGCCTGTTCAGGGTTTGTGAATCAAAACTTTGGAAGGATTACGGTGCGATTCAGCCGGCAGCTCGATGCTCTCGTGAGGTCACGCTCTTCTCTAAGCATTCTCGAGAACAGTATTGCGCCAGACCGCCACTAAGCTTCAGTGCGCGATCCTCAGGTATCCAGATTCCACAACTTCCACAACGCACAAGTTTGTGTTCGGCTCTCGGATTTGTACGGCGCGTAGCCGACGCATCATTGATAGTCGGCTGCGCATCACCTAAAAATCTCAAGGCCTTCTGCACAAGCAGAATGTAAGGTCGTAGTCGTGAGTAAATGAAGATAAAGAGAAGACTTACGACCGCCGCTATGACGAGATATTTCAAGGTGCGTAGTTGTTCGAAGCGGTCCGATCAGCCGCGGTCGTCGCCAGCACGATTGGAGCCGTATGGTTCGTCGTTAGATCTACGTCGCGGCATCGGATCCGTGGATCGCCGGCGGGGCTGTGAATCTCTGGCGCGGCGATCAATGCTGCCGGCAGGAAGTCCGCGCCCGTGTACTGCTTCTTCGAGAATTCTGGTGATCTCCTGCGACAGCGTTCGATGTTCCGCTGCTGCCCGGCGGCGAAGAGACTCTTTCAAATGGTTGGGTACGTATGCGCCAATGAACACGCCTTTCCGATTTGCCATTTACCGTCGCCTCACGTTCGTTCACCTGATCTGAAAAAGCGCCTCGCAAATTATGAACAGGTCTATAAGCCGAATTCTGTATCCCGACGAATCGGGACGGCGATCATTCATCTAGGCCAGTCGTTGCCGAATGGCTCAAGCGACCTACCCGGAGGTCGTTTCCCGATGAATCGGGAATCGGGCGGGCAACCCTTAACGCCTCCCTATTTGGTCTTGCACTGCGAGGAGTTTGCCTGGCCGCGCATGTCACCACGCGCGCCGGTGCGCTCTTACATTAAGTCCCGAGGGACCGCACCGTTTCACCCATCACCTTCTTGAGATCGCAAATCTGAGATCTGAGATCGCAAGGGGCTGGTCTATTCTCTGTTGCACTTGTCGTCGACCATTTGAGATCTCAAATTTGAAATCTGAGATCCTCAACGATCGCCCCGCCGTTAGCGGGCTCGCTGCCCTGTAGTGTTCGGACTTTCCTCTCCCAGCGTTCGAGTCCTCTCACATCAAATCAGAAATCTGAAGGGTCTGATCTCGAACTGCCAGCAGCAACCGCCCGACCTGTTCGTGTTGCAAGGCTCGGGGATTATAGCAAACCGATGTTCAACCGGTATAGCACATGGGCAGACCGCTTTTAACTACGGCCTTCCTGCGCCCAATCGCTCGATACCTAACCAAAGTATTTAAATCCGACTCGTAAACCGTTGATTACATTCAACGGCAACGCTATAGCCAAGCTGATTGATGCGACTGTATGAGACGCTGCCAGCGCGAGAAGATTTGCCTCGCGCTGGTAAATGGCCGCCCAAATAAGACCGCCGAGAAGAGTCAACATCGATAACACCGGGTTCGGGAGATGCAGAACCGCGAATACGACTGCCACGAGAAGCACGCTCACAACACCTTTGCCGAACGCTACTTGAGCACGACGATTGATAAAACCTTGCAAGGCGTATTGTTGAAACAATGCCCACGCAGGAACGATCAGAAGTCGAGGACGCAACAGACGTGGAAGCGATGGCGGACCGGTGAGAGACCAACCAACAACGAAGATGATGGTGACGGCAATCAACGTGGGCCATATCAGGAGTCGCAACGTCCGCACTAGATTGTCGGAACGAAAACCGAGGTCGCGTGCGGATTCTCTGTAAGCCCTGTGCGAAAGAACCATAAAGGCGACAGCGAGCAATAGAGGAACGATCACTAACCACCTGTACCCGCTGAGGAACGATAGAAACACCCACTCCGCAATCAAACACGACAGCGCTACTGAAACGATCTCGGCAAGGGCGAGTGTTCGCGAAGTTGTTGTCGGAGCTAGTTGTTGGTTGCTCATGCGTTAGCGGTGAGGAATCGGACTGGTTGAGAGATCGGTAATGACGCCAGCTGCATCCGTTGCAAAGTTAATCGGGTCACCGAGCAGTTGCAGAGTCTGCCGTGTGCTGCCACCACTCTCGTGCAGCGCATAAATTCGCGCCTCATGAGTACCCACGGTGAACTTCGACAGCGCGAATTGATAGCCATGCCACTCGTCCTTGGCCCAACCTGCGGCGGCAACATCCGGCCGCGAAAGATTCGCTGTCTGCGTCGCGACAAACTTCCCATCGACAAACAGTTGGACCGTCACGCGATCCCAGGGCGCGTTGTGGTTCACGGCCCAACCCGCGATACCTGAAGAGGTGGCTTCACCCCAGCCATGGAAATAAGGAGGGAACACGTTGATGTAAAAACCAACCGCGATCGCCGAAACCAGGACGGTTTCGAGGATCGACTTGCCGATTAGGAAGTTAACCAGCCTCGCTTTGGTCATTCTGGTACTACCTTCTGCCTAATGCCCCACTATTCTCCGCGGGGAGCGCCGCCGGCGGGAACAGTTCCGGCCATTGCTTTCGGAACTCCGTGCGAATTATGTCTTCAACTTCATCCGCCGTCGCACAACTTAAACATGTCTCGACAATTCTTCGAGCTTCATTCGTATCGATGTGACGCAGTGTGTTTCGAACTCGCGGTATCAACGCTGGCGTCATACTCAGATCAACAGCGCCCAGTCCCAACAGCAAAACGGCATACGCCGGAGTCGAAGCCATCTCACCGCATACGATCACCGGCACTTGCTCGGCCTCCGCGGCTTGCAGCGTGCGCTGAATGCCAAACAACACCGCGGGATGCAACGTTCGAAACCAATCGGAAACGGCATTGTTTCCGCGATCAACTGCGAGCGTGTACTGGACCAGATCGTTTGTTCCGAGTTCAAAGAAATCCACCTCGCGGGCAATCTTGTCAGCGGTCAAAACAGCTGAGGGCACTTCAATCATTGCGCCAACCCTTACGTCGGAGAATTCAATTCCGTTCGCTCTCAGCTGTTCTTTCTCTGCTTCAATCACGCGCTTCGCCATTCGAACATCTCCGACGTCAGCGACCATCGGAACTACAAGGCTCAGCGGGCCAGTCGCAGCCGCCCGTAATATCGCACGCACCTGAGCACTCATTATTTCTTTGTGCCGCAGATCAAATCTGATCGCACGTAGACCAAGCGCAGGGTTTCTTTCTGGCGGATCATAAGGATCGCGATCACTTTCACCACCGATATCAAACAGGCGAACGATAGCGCCGTGTTCACCCGCCGCTGAGATCAACTCGCGATAGATGACATACTGCTCGTCTTCAGGAAGGATTAAGCCAGGCTTTGACAACAGGAACTCTGAACGAAACAATCCGACGCCAACCGCGCCGAACTCTCTCACGGCATCAAACTCGGCGGGCAATTCGACGTTTGCTCGCACATTAATTATTACACCGTCTTTCGTTGTTATCGGTCCCGCTTCACCAGTAGGCGTGACTGCACGCTTCGCCGGTCGCTCATTAACTCCGTAGACGGAAATAGTCTCTGCAGTCGGATGAAGAATTACCTCGTTGTGTTCGGCATCCACAATGATTTGATCGCCCGTTCGCGTCTGCTGATAAAAATCATGAAGACCCACCACAGCCGTCAGGCCAAGGCCGCGTGCGATGATAGACATGTGCGAGGTCCATCCGCCGGAATCAGTGGCGATCGCCTTTACATGATTGAGGTCGAGCTCAGCAATTGTTGAGGGCAACAGATCGGGTGCAACAATTACAGCGTCTTCCGACAGCTTTGGATACGTCCTGCCTTCGCCGGTTAGATTCGCCAATAACCTTTGAATAACATCTTCAATATCTGAACCGCGCTCTCTGAGATATTCGTCGTTGATTTGCGCATAAATCGAAAGGAGTCGATCGCCGACAACTTTTGTGGCCCATTCTGCGTTCGCGTGATCCTGGACGATGTAGTTTTCTACGTCGCGCGTCAGTTTTGCGTCTTCGAGAAACAGGAGATGAGCGTCGAAGATATAGGCGTGGCCCTTTCCGAGCTCTTTCTCTGCCCGATTCTTGATCGCTCGCAACTGTTGCCTCGCCATCGTTACGGCCGCTCGGAACCTGAGGCGCTCACGAACAACGTCAGCATCTTTAATTTCTGCGCGGTAAACGTCGCGCGTTCCATCCTGCAGCCTTAGCACCCGACCCGAAACGATACCTTCCGAAACTCCGAGGCCTTTGAAACGAACTTCGGTAGTCGCAAGCGCCCGCGCCGCAACCGGCGGCGGATCGATTTCGTCGAAACCGCGCGCGAAGAGATCAGCAACTGACTCGAGCGCCGTTTTTTCATCATCGCCTGATGCGATTAAACGCAGCTCGGTGCCCCTGCTCGCCGCCAACATCAAAATGCTGAGGATCGATTTGGCGTCGGCCTCGACTGCGCCATCCAGACGTTGCAATGTCACTGTGCTTTGGAATTGATTTGCCACGCGCACGAGGTTCGCGGCCGCGCGTGCATGAAGGCCGAGGCGACTGGTAACACGAATACGCTTCTCAATCACTTCAATCCGCTCCGCTCTTCGACGGTGGACCAAGCAGAGCGCCGGCCAGATAAATTCCTTGCCGGCCCTGCTCGCAAATTCGACGCGCAACCTCCGGAAGCCCATCCTCGCCCGTGTCAGTAGCCAACTTGATGACCATAGGGAGATTGACTCCGGTTATTACCTCCACCGTGCCTTCTTCGAGGAACATCGACGCGATGTTCGTTGGAGTTCCACCAAACATATCCGTGAGCAAAAGCACTCCAGCGCTCTTCGAAACACGAGTTATTGCCCGTTGCACTTCGTCGCGAGCCACGTCGACGTCGTCGTGCCAACCAATTGATACTGCGGCGATGTGCGAGACTGGTCCAACGATCATCTCGGCAGCAGCAAGCAGTTCACCTGCTAGATTTCCGTGAGTAACGATGACGCCCGCCACTTTACGGCCATCACCGGCCGGTGTTGATTGAGGGTTGCTACTCATACTCATCTCCTATACGGCGCCGATTGGTCGTGATCGCACCTTTCTGTGCAACCTCCACGTTCTCTGTGTCTCCGCGGTTAATGTCAGACAAACCACCACAAACTATCCTACGAGCCAGGTCGGTTGGCTTTGCGCACGTCTCTGTGGGTCGCACGCGCATCGAATCCAGCTTTACGTAGCGCTCGAGCGAGAGCATTCGCCACCATCACCGAGCGATGACGACCGCCCGTACAGCCGATGCCGACCGTGACGTACGACTTACCTTCCCTTTTGTATTGGGGCAACAAATATGTGAGGAGATCAGTAAACCGATCGAGCGTTTCCTGAACCTCTGGTTGGGTCTTCAAGAACTTCACCACCCGGCTATCGTGACCAGACAGCCGTTTTAATTCTTTCACAAAGTGAGGATTCGGCAAGTGACGAACATCGAAGAGCAGTTCGAGTGCACCAGGGTTCCCGTACTTATGACCAAAGCTCAAAATCTGCACGCGCATCGGCGCGCCTTTCCGATCCGGACTAAACCGCTCGAGCAGGTAGTTGCGCAGCGTGTGGACCGAATGTTCGGACGTATCAACGATCTGATCTGCAAGCGACCGAATGCGCGCCATTGCCGTTCGTTCGGCACGAATCGCAGCCAGTAATCCCTGACCATTGTCCGCGGGATGTGGTCTACGCGTTTCGCTGAAGCGTCGCTGTAAGGTTTCGTCCGACGCTTCGAAGAAAAGCACATGTACTTTCCATCCGCCTTTGCGCAAAGCGCGAAGTTGTTTTGCGAAATCTGCCAGAAAGTCCCGTTCCCGGATATCGATCACAAGTGCAGCCTGGCGAATGTTCTTTTCTTCTTCATCAGACGTCACGAGTCGCGCAAACGTCTCAAGCATCGTGGTGGGAAGATTGTCGATGCAGAAGTAGCCGAGATCCTGAAAGGCATTGGTTGCGGAAGACATGCCGGACCCGCTCAGGCCGGTAATGATGACGATATCAGGTGAAGTTGAATCGGGTGACGACTTGGTTGTCTTTTTGCGGGCCATTTATGGCTGCATTAATAGATCACAGATCGTGAAGAACGGCTTGTGCGCACAGTCGCCTATAAACAGTTTACGTCACGGTTCTATCAATCCATAGTTTCCGTCTCTACGTTTATAAAGCACTCCGAGTCGTTCCGTATCAGCATCACGGAATACAAGAAACTGATCAGATTCACCCGATAGGCGAAGCGCGGCTTCTTCAGCAGTCATTGGCTTAACAGAGTAACGACGTGCTGCAATGATACGCGGCGGTGTTGGCGTAGCTTCCAGATGACCATCCGGTTCAGGAGCTACGCGCGCAGTAGGTCGCGCGCCCTGCTTGCGATCAATGATCTTCTTTTTCAGTTTGAGTGCTTGCTTTTCAATCTTGGCCATCGCGCGCGTCAATGCCATGTACATATCGGCGTTGGTGTCTTTGGCGGTCAACGTGTGATCGCGCCAGTAGACAATGATCTCGCCGATTTGACGGTTCTTTTCGACATCTATGATTACGTGGGTTCTAAGGGTGGAATCGTTGAAAATATGATCGAGTTTTTTGAAGTGTTCCTCTACGTGACGACGAATGGGGGGTGACACATCGACGTGTCGGCCCGTGTACTCAAATTTCATCAGTGACCTTCCTCCTGGAACGACCAGCGATAGCACGACCTTGGCGAGTCAGAAGAATGACACGCTGAGCGCTATGGCAATTGATTAGTAGAGCTGAAATCTCAGTGACGCTTTGCAGTGTCCTACACTACGGCGCGACGCTCGCGCGAGCCCGGAATAGACATCTGGTCGCGATACTTCGCTACCGTGCGTCGCGATAACTTGATGCCATCTTTTGCCAGGATCTTCACGACCTGGTCATCCGTAATCGGATTGCGCGAATCTTCTTCTTCGATTAGTTTTTTGATTTGCAATTTTATGATCCGCGTCGAAATCTCTTCACCTTCTTCATTCAACATACCTTCGGTGAAGAACCGGCGTAACTCAATCACGCCTTGCGGGGTATGGGCGTACTTGCGATTCACTACGCGCGACACTGTCGACAGGTGCATGCCTATATCTTCGGCGATGTCTTTCAACATCATCGGTTTCAGGTGTTGTACGCCATGATCAAGAAAATCTTTTTGCCGGTTAACGATCGATTCGACGACTTTGTAGATCGTTTGGCGCCGGTGCTCGATGTTTCTCAAAAGATCGACAGCCGAGCGCATCTTTTCGCGAATGAAACTCTTCGTCTCATTACTAACGGCACCCTGACTCAACATTGATTGATAATGCTGACTCACTCGCAGGCGCGGGCTACCATCGTCAGCAAAATAGATCACGTACTCTTCGTCGTTTTCATCAAGCTTTTCGATGTAAATCTCCGGCGTGATCAGTATCGGCTCTTCCGAGGAATAACGACGACCAGGATAGGGATCAAGTGTCCGGATAAATTGGACCTCGCTCAACAGGGTGTCGACCTCGATACCGATTTGCTTCGACAGATGCGGCAGCTTGTGCTGCTGAAGCTCGTTGAGATGGTCGTTGATCAATCTCGTAGCCAGTCGATCAGTTTCACCCCGAACTTCAAGTTGGACTAAGAGACACTCTTTGACATCGCGTGCGCCGCAACCTACAGGGTCGAGGCGCATCACGGTTTGCCGAGCTTGCTCGACCAGTTCCTCAGGCCAGGGGCCCATCGCGGCTATCTCTTCGTTCGTCGCGTTCAATCGGCCGTCCGCATTCAAATTACCGATTACAGCTATAGCCGCGTCACAGACCTCCTCACCGATCGGACTCATGTGCAATTGCCATTCGAGGTGATCAGCTAATGAGGGGGGACGCGTCAGGAACTGCTCGAAGGTTGGGCCATCTTCCTTGTACTCGATCTCTTGAGTTTTATATCCCGGATCAAGATAGTCTTGAAACTCGCGACCGAAATCGATCTCTTCAAATGCATCGCGAGTTTCACTCGCGCCACCTTCGTCGGTCCCGGCTTCAACAACGCCTTCATCTCCGCCGTCACCATCGAAGGATTCGGAGTATTCGCCTTCGATCGTTGAAGAAACAGCATCGACAACATCCGGATCACCGGAGCCATTTGACGAAGGGCTGCCCATCTCCATGTCAGGAACGGCTGGCGCTGCAGTTTCAGTCGATTCAAATGGCGTTTCGGAATCTGAATTCGCGAGGTGATCGAGGATTTTTTCCGCAAGCTCACCAACCTCTTCCTGGCTCGGCACCTCTTCGAGAACCGGATTCTCCAACAGCTGCTGCTGAATCAGGTCCGTCAACTCAAGAGACGTCATCTGGAGCATCTCAATCCGCTGGCGGAGTTGGGGCGTTAGAACGAGGCGTTGGGAGAGGCTGGTAGTTAGTTTTAAAGACATTCGTTAGAGCAGTATTTACTTTTGCGTATTGTGCGCTTGAATGCGCCGCTAGATTATAACCGATCAGCGGGGGTTTTGCGGGGTCTTCACATTCTGAATTTTTCGCCCAGATATAGGCGTCGAACTTCCGCATCTTCTGTCAAGTCCATGGGCTTACCTGAACGGAAGATGCGCCCTTCGGCCATTATGTAGGCCCGGTCCGTAACTCCTAAAGTTTCGCGCACGTTGTGATCTGTGATCAAAATGCCGATGCCACGATTCCGCAAATAAAGTATGACATTTTGAATATCGTCGACCGCCTTCGGATCGATTCCCGCGAATGGTTCATCGAGCAGAATGTACTGCGGTTCAGTTGCAAGTGCGCGTGCGATCTCAGTGCGTCTGCGTTCGCCTCCGGACAGCGCATCGCCCCGCGTGTTTCTCACGTGGCCAATACCGAACTCCTCCAACAATTCCTCCAGCCGCTTCAACTGTTCGCGCCGTCGCAGACCCATCGTCTCGAGCACAGCCAAAATATTTTGCGCTGCTGTCATCCTGCGAAACACGGATGGCTCCTGCGGCAGGTAACCAATGCCTAAACGGGCACGCAGATACATTGGTAGCTTCGTAAGATCCGTTGCCCCTAATTCGACTGTTCCAGAATCCGGTCGCTCCAGACCGACGATCATATAGAACGTGGTCGTCTTTCCAGCTCCGTTTGCACCAAGCAGTCCCACCACTTCTCCGGTGTTCACTTGGAGGGTAACGTCGTCAACAACTCTGCGTTTGCCGTAGTGCTTTACGAGGCGTGTTGTTCGAAGCGAGTTTGCTGAATCTGGTGATGGTGAGGTTGACGGAATTACGTCTGGTTTTGCTTCCGCCTTTTTTTCGATCTGAAATTCTTCCGTTCGCACCATATGGAATCGGCGACTTAAGGCTTCTTAATCTTGTGCGAAGATCTCACTCGACCTGGTGACAATGGTCCACGCGTGTCGTCGGCAATCACTTTATTATCTCGAATATTTACCGTCAATCTCGCGCCTTCAGTATTTCCCTGTTCGGTGTCGTCTACGCGAGCGGGATTACCTTTCAGAACCGCTATTTCATCGGCTGCAGTATATTGGATCCAGTCGCCTGTTCCCTTTCGATTGGGTTGAGTGAGAACGACATTGCGCTCAGCGATCGTCTTGTCCATGTCATTCGTATCGTGCATCAGATAAGCGTCGGCGACGCCGGCAGTTATCCGATCGGGGCCTTGTTTTATATCGACGTTGCCTTCGTAGTGAATCACCCGATCGGTGTCGGAATAAAACATGGAGTCAGACGTAGCGAACACAGGAACCACACTGGTGTTTCCGTCAACGCGGCGTTTCGAGTTGTAGACAGCTGTTTGAACTCGACCACTCGCGTCCATCTTCTTGTCGTTCACATAAATGTTGAGCTTATCGCCGCGAACAAAGTTGTCGTCTTGCCACGCACGCGCATTACCCGTGTAAGTCGCAAGTCCACTGACGTGTCGAAACTCGGCCCGATCTGCGACGACGTAAACCGGACTCTTCACCTTAGTAAACGGTGTCGCTCCGTTCGTCTGCTCCTGACTGTAGTAAGTAGTGCTCACACGGCCCCTACCTAAGGACACTTCGTTCGTTAAATCAGAATCGAGTTCAACAGCTTTCGTACGAGCGCGTGAATCCCAAACAGTTGGTTCACCGCCACGCAATCGAACAGTTTGGTCCGCAGTTGTGTAGGAAACATTCGCTGCTATTCCGTTCCGATCGCGTTCATTAAACTTGCTGTCGCCTTGAGCGTCGACACGTTCGACGTCTTGTGTGTCCTTCAGGAACGCTGCAGTCATTTTTTGCGACGTCAGTGTGCGGGTACCTCGATCGGGCGCTGACTGAACAGGATCGACTATAGCCTTTGCTCCACCGGTAGCGACGCACTGCCGGGCCAGATTGCCACTCTCAAAGAAATCGCAATCGAAGTGTGGAGCGACTAATGTTTTCTTATCAGCCCGGTCATTTCGGACGACAGGCTCAATGAACAATTCCGCGTTGCCGTTAGCTTCAGCCTTCTCGAGATCGCGTCCCGAAGTGCGCCAGACAAGTTTCACGGTATCGGCAGTCAAGCGCTTGTTAGCAGCGCGCGCATCCGTTGCCCTCGACTTCGGGGCCGAGAGAGTCACAACGGACCGGCCCTGCGTCGACATTTCTTTCAACACGCTGCGTTCATCCTGTGCTTGAAAACCGACTTCCAGAGCACTCGCTCCCGTCAACTGCATGTCTGATTCACCGTCGAGAGTGCGCGTCTCTACATTCTGGCGAGCTGAAGCGCGCTGCAAACGTTGATCTCCATCAAAAAAGAAATCGATATCAACTGCTTTCAACTCCGCCGCTCGACCTGGTTCCATCGTTCTCAGATAACCGTTGCCTCGGATCTCGACGCGCTCCAGCTGCTGTCCTTTATTAAAGATGGAGTTCATCGCGTCGCCACTCATGATCGCAGTGTCTTGCTCAACCGTTACTCCGCCGGAAAAATTCAGCGTCATCGCTTCTTGTTCAAATACACCGTGCGAGGCCTTGATAGTGACCGGTCTCGATCGCGGAGATAGACCGCGACTGCCGGCCTTAGGGGCAACTGTCACCTCAACTTCCTTGTACAACTGAAGCTTCTTGGCTTTTTGTTCGACCATCGCACCGATTGACTTCCCGGTGACGTTCTCTCGTTCGAAAGTAACAGGCGCATCGGTCTGCGCGACCTCAGTATTCTGATCGAAGGAAAGGCTTTCCGTGTTTACCTTCAACTTCTCTTTAGTTTCGATCTTTACATTACCGAGAAACGAAATTACTGACGTTGTCGGCTGATAGATCGCGCGCGATGCGGTTATTTGATTTGGAACATCGCCCGTGTCCGGGTACACGGCAACGCTGACGTTTTCCAGCTCATGATGATTGTCTGAAAAGGTGACGTCGACGGATGCCTTCACTAGTAGATAGAGCCGGTCGTTTTTAGTTACGCGCTGTTCATAACCTTCGACGCGTCCGGTAACTTCTTTTGAAAGCTCCGGCGTTTTTGATTTCATAACGAAGCGTTGATTGTTACGCAGCTTGTAGTAAGAGACGCCAACGAACGCGATACCTGAGGCGAGCAAGACAAACGCCAACAGCCGCGCCATTGTTGGATAGTGGGCGCGTAGGCCAATTGCTATTGATCGTCTCTTTGATACCTCTTGCATGCGTTTAGAACTTTGTGCTTTGTACTTCGTGCTTTGTACTTCGTGCTTTGTTCCTAGTTCTTTTCCGTTTGGCAGATATGAGTCAGAACCAGCAACAAAGAACAAAGTACTAAGTACCAAATACTAACTACACCGCAAATCCTGCACATTCAACTGCATTCGAATCTCATCATTCCACACATTTGTCTCAATCGTATAGGCGAGTTCGATGCTTCCTTCCACGTCCGGCGTTTGCCCGTCGCTATCTATGCAATTGAACCAAATCGCTTCTAAGGGCCGATTTTGCTGGCCGGCCAGCCGCAACTTTAAGTGCCGCTCCTTGATTACCTGCGGGTCCGATAGACTGCGAAGGCCACGCGTGCAGAAGATCGGACATGGATTACCAGCCCCAAATGGCTCGAGGGCTCGTAACGCCATCGCCAACTGGTAGGTTACTGACTCAGGTCGTAACTCCAAATCAACATTGATCGATGGCTCGAGATCTTCTTCCGACAAACAAGTCGCAGCATGCTCATTTAAACGCCTGCGCAACTCATCAATTCTATCTTCTTTCAAAGTGATGCCGGCCGCATGTGAATGCCCGCCAAACTTATCGAAAAGATCGGAACACGCGGTCAGTCCATTCAGCAGATGATAGGCTTCGATACTTCTTGCCGATCCGTGCGCAACGCCGTCCTCCACCGATAAAACAACGCAAGGCCGATTGATTCGCTCGGCGATCTTCGATGCGGCTATTCCAATTACACCGCGGTGCCACTTTGGACCAGCGATCACGGCCACGTACGACTCGAGCTTGTCCCGCGAGTCGGAGTTGAATTCTGTCATCGCTAATTCGAAGATCTGTTGTTGCGCGAGTTTCCGTTCTTCGTTTCGCGCATCGAGATGTTCAGCCAGTCGCATCGCCTCAATTCGATCGCGTGTATCAAACAACTCGACGACAGCCTTCGCCGCGTCCATTCGTCCGGCAGCGTTGATTCGTGGTCCAAGCCTAAAACCAACATCGTATGCTGTCATGCCCTTGCCGTCTCCGCAACCAGCGACTTCCATCAGGGCACGTAAACCCGGGTTCGATGCTTTCGCGAGATCCTGTAAGCCAAGCGAAACAATTGTTCGATTTTCTCCCGTCAACTTTGCGACGTCAGCGACCGTTCCGATCGCCACAACTTTAAGAAACGCCTCAACCTGTGATTCGCGTCCACGCTCGCGAAACAGCGCATGCACGAGTTTGAATGCGACACCAACACCCGCCAGGTTCTTGTCAGGATACGAACAACCCGCTTGATTCGGATTCAGCACCGCGAAGGCAGGAGGTGCGCCTGCCTCATCGTCCGGAAGGTGATGATCAGTAATGATGACGTCGAGACCATTGTCTCGTGCCCAGTACAGAGGGTCGTGTGCGCGGATTCCGCAATCGACACTGATTACAAGTTTGTACCCTTCACTGCGAGCGCGCTCCAGCGCCTGCTGCTGTATACCGTAACCTTCAGTAAATCGATGAGGAACGTGAAAACCGGTCTGCACCCCCAGCAATTTCAACGCGCGTAGAAGAACAGCGGTACCCGTGGTTCCATCGACGTCGTAGTCGCCATAGATCAGTATTCGTTCGCTGTTATCGATCGCAAGTTGTAGGCGTGCGACGGCTTTCTCCATACCAAGCATCAGGTATGGATCATGAAGTTGACTGTAAGAAGGTGTAAGAAAGGCTTGCGCGGACCGTTCATTGTCGTATCCACGACTAATAAGGAGGGCAGCCAGGATTGGTGAGACACCCAAAACGCGTGCGAGCGAAGCCGCCTGTTCCTTATCCGGCCTCCGCACGATCCAGCGTTTGGCTTTCATTTAATTGTCATTTGTCTTCAACTATTCACCGAACCAGCCTTCAGCGGAAAGCAGTCTCACTCCGATACGTCCTCGGTCGTCGAGTTCGTCGTCCCACGAGCCGTTGACCTCTGCTTCTAGTTGACCGCCAAAGGGGGGAACGAGAGTTACCTTTGAGCCGACAGCTATATCAACGCGATCTTCGAGCGCGATGGTCGCACCGCCGCGACTGATTTTAGTAGCTTGAGCCTTTACCGAAAAGGATTTTCCCGCTGCGTCGGTCCCTTCGACAGTGAGGTCAAAGGCAACTGGAACACGTGGACTTCGAGGGCGCTGCGACGCACCAGTATCCGCTGGGAGATTTTGATCATTCATGCGAGTTACACCAACCTTTTATCGGGTAGCGGGCGAGCCGTGCTCGACGCCGGAGAGGAGGGCCTCCCTAGTTTACAGAATCCGCCGGAAGAATGGCGAGCGATTTTCTCCCGTTAACTCCTGCAGTCTTCCTCTCGGCGTAGCAAGTTCGCTAGTTCTTCAATGGTTTTCCTAAAAAACTTTTTCGCACGGCTTTGCCGGCCGATGTGCGGCGATGGCTCTGCCTCGCCGGAACCATGCCTTTTTCATTTGGGCCTCGCCCTTGGTTCGGGCTCAGCCCCTTTTAGATCACAAACAACTCGATGCTAATCGGAGGTCAGAGACCGGATCAGGGGCACAGCCCATTACGAGAAAGCTTGCTACGGCGAGGCAGAGCCACGCCTCACATCGTACGGCGAAGCCGATCAACGCAGCTCGCAATGCTGCTCTGCGTCCTTTGCGTATCGCCCTCACGTCGGCCATCGTTATGGCGAACGCTCGCCCTGCCTCATAAAAAAAACAACCCCGCGACGGTCGAACCGGCGCGGGGCTAATTGAACTGTAAAAGGTCTATACGAGAACTGCTTCAGCTTCAGCAGGCTCTTCTTTGCGCCGGCTGAGACCCTTAATCTGGACCGGCTTATCAGCTTCCTTGGTAGGCAGCTGTTTGTTCAGCACCATTTCCTGATACAGCTTACGCATCATCACAGCTTCTTCGTGAGCCGTCTTGGGGCCTTCCATCTGCGGCTTGTTCGGCCGCGCCAGGTCGACCTGGTTCAGAATCAGGCTGTGTGATTTGTCGGCCATCTCGACGTCCTTGCCACCGGCGAAGATCTCGTGACGCCCGTGCTCCTGGTACCACTTCGCAACGGTCGCATTCTGGTGCATGTTCTCGATGATGTTTCTCCAACCGATACCCGTATTGTATGCACAGAAGGAAATCTCGCCTTCCTGTGTTCCGTACGGGATGATGCACATTTCAGTGCGGCGGAAATCGTAGTTGAAGAGATCCTGGAACCACATGCCTGCGATGAACAGGAAATTCCAACGATCCGAACGTCTCTTCTCGATGTCGTCGACACTCCGCTTGCCGTCAACTCGACCGTAGTCTTTACCGGTCAGGCCGAACGACTTGTCGAACTTCTTGAACAGTTCGTACAAAGTGAACTGCGAAGGTGATCTGTATGGGTTGTAGTGCTTCAACAGCGCGAGGCCCATCATGATGTTCGACATCCACTTACCGCGTGCAGCGTCAGTGATCTTCTGCATGTCTTTCACCAATCCCGGAATATTCAAGAACTCCGGCACTGGATTCATCTCGCGTGTTTCCTTGTCGATCATCACGGCAGTGCCAACTCCGCAGTTCGGGTGACAACCGCAAGACACCTGGCCCCAATCAGCATCCGGACCGTGTACGAGATCGGCGAAGTCAGCAAACGCTCCCATCAAGGAAAGCGGGAACCAATCGCGCGTCGGTTCAGTGATACCAACCTGGTTCTTCACATCGTGAGCAAGGTGCGACAAGGTGTAGCGCTGTTGCAGACGACGTTGCTCTGTAATCTCTTCATCACGGCCAGTAAACGAAACTGGCTGGAACGACAAGAATGCAATCTTCTTTGGATTGTCGAGCGCGAACCGGATGATCGAGCCAACCTGATCGTTATTGATTCCGTTCACGAGCGTGGTGACGAGCACGATCTCAACACCTGCTTCGTGCAGGTTATTGATCGCGCGCATCTTCACGTCGAACAAGTTGCCGACCTGACGGTGGCTGTTCGCATCGTTTCCTATTCCATCGAACTGCAGGTAGACGTAACGAAGGCCAGCCTCGGCTGCCTCGCGGCAGAACTCTTTGCTCTTCGCGAACTCGATACCGTTGGTTGCAGCCTGTACGCTGTTGTAACCAACTTTGCGTGAATACTTGATCGCTTCGATGAAGTGCGGCGAGATTGAAGGCTCACCACCGGAGAACTGTACGGACATCTGACGACGCGGCTTGATGGTGATCGCGTTGTCGAGAATCTCCTTGATCTCGTCCATGCTCAATTCGTGGACGAAGCCAACCTGGTTGGCGTCCATGAAGCACGGGTCGCACATCATGTTGCAGCGATTGGTCAGGTCGACGGTTAACACCGCGCCACGGCCATACTTGACCGTGCTGGAACCGTGATTGTGCAGCTTCTCGTCGTTATGCGCATCGATGTCTCGACCCGGAAACATCTTTTCGATGTGCGTTAAAAACTTCGAATCGATCGCCATCATGTCCTCGAAGTGACCATGAGTCGGACAATCCTTAACCATCCAGATTTGTCCATCGCGCTCGATAATCTGAGCTTTGATCTCGCCGACCTTCTCATTAATAAGGACGGTCACGTCTTTTTTGCCGGAGATGATCTCTTCTCGCGCTTCGATTACGCAGTTGGGACAAAGAGAATCCGTTGTGCGTGGCCAGCCGAGGGTCGGCTTGCTCTTTTGCCACGACTTAAGAAGCGGCTTGTCGGACCACTTGGGGGTAAAAGAGGGGTTGGGCTTGTATTTATTAATTGACTGAATTGCATTGAAAGCGCCACCCGCGACTAGGGTTAACCCTCTCTCAACATACTTGATAGGACGCATCGTTCCTCCGTCGAAAATTTTTCTAATGAATGATTCCTGGTCGGGACTCGGCAGACTAATACTCGCCGAATTCCAGAAAACATCGGCAATGACCGTGCCGCCGTTAACTCGATCTTAAAAACCCGGCTAAGCCTAATTATTTATTTATTTAGCACGACGAAGTCGCGCGATTGGCTCGCACCCCCGTGTGTCGCATGGGAACACGCATGAATGGAAACCGACTACCTGTGACTATTTGGCCGAAGGAGGACTAAATGCTTCTATTAAGGATTGGATCGCTTGGACGGCTCGCGATCTCCCATGGCGGTCTGCATCGCCGTGATGATCGGATCCGTAACGCGGTTCTTGTGGAGTTCCTCGAGTTTAGCTGGCGACAAGTCGTAATCAGCTGGTGAGTTTTCGATTCGCTTGATAATGGTGCCTTCGGAAAAGCCAGCGGCGACAAGGCGAATGACTTCTTCATTGTTAAGACTCGGCGTTCTCTCGAGTTTCGGAGTGGCCCCGGCTTCTGCCGGTGGTCGAATGATTCGAACGGTCGCTGAACCGTTCACACTACCTTCGTTTTGATTCCCGCCTCGTGTACCGCGCGATTCTGATTGTGATCTCGAACCGCCACTTGAACCAAAGATATTCGTCTCGGCGCCATTCCCGTTGCCGGCACGATTGCCTGACGACTTGAAGAAAGCGTCGTCGTCCCAATCGTCCGTTCCTGAAAATGAGGGATCCTGGGCCATCATCGCAAGAATGATGTTCTCCGCAACGCCGTTGTGTTTCAACTGAATCAGATGGTCTGTATCAACCTTGAATTGATTAGGCCGGCTGCCGATGATTGCGATGATCGTTTTCTCTTTGAACCCGGCTTTCACCAATCTGATTATTGACGCGTTAGTCAGTGGCGCTTCAGATGATTGCTGAGCGTTGGCAATCGAAACAAACGACAGCACGACGAATACAAACGACAACGTCTTTCTTAAACTCACAATCATCGCGCTATCTGCCCCCTGTCGCTGCCGAACTTGTCGCAGTTGCAGTTGCGGCAGGTTTCTTCGTCTTCACAGTCTTGCTCTTGTACCGATAACTGATCCGCTTCACGTAATTTCTCGTTTCGCGGTAAGGCGGCACGCGATGTCCGAACCTGATCACTGCGCCCTCGCCGGCGTTGTAGCTCGCCAGAACCAGATCAACTCGATTGTTAAATCGATTCAGCAGCTCTTTTAGATACCGTGTACCACCAGATACGTTCTGCGCTGGATCGTGCGGACGTCTGACACCAAAACGCGCAGCAGTGCCTGGCATCAGCTGCATCAGTCCTCTCGCACCCTTAGGCGACACAACGCGTGGATTGAAATGCGACTCCTGCTCCATGACCAGAAAGATCAGGTATGGATCGACGCCGTACTTGTTTCCGTTCGAACGAATCAAGGAATCTAGTCCCGCCCGTCCGGTGGACCAACCACGCTCTTTCGTTCCATTCTCAGCAATCGCCTCCGATTCAACTAGTTCAACTTTTTCCACGCGACTGCGTTCGATGAATATGGCTAACGGTCCACGCTTATACCAGACGCCTGCCGGCGATTCGGTCGCGCTGTCAGCCTCAAATCTTGCTCCGCCCTTCAGGTAAATCCAGGCGGGCTTGTCGTAAATACCATTCTGCGACGGAGGCTTGGGTGTCTCCGCGATTAGTGGTTCCTGCTCGTCTTGTTCTTGCTTTTCTTCAGGTGTCGTTCGTTCGATCTTCTTAACGCGATCTTTTGAAAGCAGATGACTGATTCCCTGCTGCTTGTACCAGATACCCTGCGGCGTCTCCCAAGCGTCATCGACAGTTAGGTAGGAATTATCGCTGAGCTTGAGTCGAACTACTTCCTTCTTCTCATCAGGTTTTTGCGCCGTCTGTGAGAATGCTTGAACTGAGCAGAGCACAACAAAAGCCGACAGCAAAAGAAACTTCGCGATGATCGGGGTTCGGTTCATGGCTTAGTTTTATTCTCGCGTGACACAGTCCGTATCCCGATACATCGGGATACTGACTGTCTCTCGCTACACCGCTAGATCTCTAATGGATCGGCCAGCGTTCGTTCGATCATTGTTTCCTGCGTCGCCACGGGCGCGAACGAGTGCGACGTACCAAAGTAATTACGCCACGCAATGTCGACTACCTGATTCGTCAGCTCGAGTTTCTGTCCCTCGAACAAACAGATATCGGTTACGCGATCCAGAATGTCTCGCGGTTCGCAACCTTTCATCTGTCTGTGCTCTACGCGATACTTCGTCAGGATGTGATCCAGTACGGGTTTCTCAACGCGGATACCGCGCTTGTAAGCCTGTTGCTTGAAGATCTCGCAATATGCGTCGCCCGTCGGCGGTTCAACTCGCGCGCGGTAGCCCATTCGTCGTAGAAACGCCTGGTCTGCCAGATCCTTCTCTTCCAGGTTGGTCGAGAACACCACCAGTTGTTCAAAAGGTACCTCGATCTTCTTACCGGTATGCAACGCGAGATAGTCCACACGTCGTTCCAAAGGCACGATCCAACGGTTAAGTAAATCCTGAGGAGCAACACGTTGCCGACCGAAGTCGTCGATAACCAACGTTCCACCATTCGACTTCATTTGGAATGGTGCTTCGTAAAACTTGGCTGCGTTACTCCACGTCAGATCGGCATTTTCCAGAGTCAATTCGCCGCCGACGACCACCAACGGTCGCTCGATGAATACCCACCGGCGATCGTACTCAACTGGAGTTAAATCATCCGCAGCGACCCGGTGGCAGTGTGAATCGAACACTCGAATGATCTGACCATCAATCTCGACTGCGTATGGAATCCAGATACCGCCGGCAAGTGCTCCATTGATTCGTTCCGCAACTGCCGTCTTACCGGTGCCAGGCAAACCCGTCAGAAACAACGAACGACGTGAATTGATTACGCAGCCCAGTGTTTGCAACAGCGAGTCGGGCAATACCAGATCGTGGAAAGCATTCTTAACAGTGTCCATCGATGCGGGATCACTCGGAATCGACTGCAAACGCATCATGTGCGCGTAATCATTTAGCGAAACGGGTGCAGGGCCTGTGTATCCACAAACATTTAATAAGCGAGTGAGCCGATCCCAACCATGGTCGAGCATCGCGTAACGTGTCGCGCCGACCGTAGTTTGCTTCTTCACCTCGATCAGTTTTTCTTTGTTGAGCTTCTGAAGAAGGTCCTCAGTTAACGTACGCGGCAGATGCATGTGCTCGGCAACCAGATTGGTTGTCGGATCAGGCAACATCGCCACGTGTTTCAACGCGAGGTCGCAAAGAAATCCTTCGGCAATGCCGGTCTCTGCCAACTCTTCCGCCATCGGCGGTCCCATGCTCTCAACTTCAGCGCGCGTCAGAATTGTCGTTTGCGACATGTGAGTTACCTTTCTGCGGTTATCTTCCAGGGCTCGTTAAGCTGGCGTTTTGCGAAGAAGCGATCACGGCTCGGACAGCTTCTGCTTCCGCGGTTCGGCCAACGCGGTTGTAAAGATCAGCCAATCGACGAAGGGCCATCGAATTGTTTGGATCGATCTGTCTTGCCTTCTCGTAGTACCTGATCGCGTCATCTTCACGTGCAAACCGTTCGAACATCTTGGCAGTATTTAAGCTTCCTACTAGTGGACCACCAGCACGCTCGAAATAACCGTACGCCTCGTCCCACTTACCAAGACGACAGAGCGCGAGACCAAGATTATTAAGAACGCGTTCATCGGTTGGCGCCATCTTCGCTGCACGCTTCAGCCGATCAACTGCCGCCCGGTAGTTGCCGTTTTGATACAAAGCGAAGCCCAGGTTATTCAGGGTTTCCACATCTTGTGGATCGTTCTTCACCGCGCGTTCGAATGATTCCTTTGCACGATCGCCGAAGCCTTTTTGGTTGTAAGCGACGCCCAACAGATTATGAGCTTCACTTAACTTCGGATCGAGTGAAGTCGCCGTCGACAACTCTGCTATCGCCTCGTTATAGCGACCGGCCATCAAATATTGTCGCCCACTCTCCAGATGTTCTTTTGCCGATCCTGACAGCGACGGATTCTGCTTGTTGTTGTCGCCGACATCGACTCGCGCAACACCAACGCTCGCGAATTTCTCGGCATCCTCTTCAGTCATTCGCTTGAACTTATGGTCGTCGCCACCGCGACCGAACAAGCGGCCGAACAGTTTGATTGGCGCCTTCAAGACTTTGACTACCTTGTTTCCGCCGTCACTCTTCTTGGCTTCGGGTACCATCCCGGCTTCAGAACCCGAGTCTTCGAGCACGTTCGCATCCGGATCTCCCTCACGCACAATCGAGGAAGCACTCCACATCGCGGTGCCCACTATGGTCAATACGAACGCTATAACGATGGCAATAATTCGACGCTTTTTCATGGTCCAGCTCCTTACATGTTGCCTAACGTGTCATAGAGGTTGATTGCCGCAGGGCCAAGAATGGCAATGAAAAGTGTCGGGAATAGAAACAATGCGAGCGGGATGAGGAGCTTGACTGCGGCTTTCTGTGCAGCCTGCTCTGCTCTTTGCCGACGTTTTGTTCTTAACGAATCAGAAAAAACTCGAAGTCCCTTCGCGACAGATGTACCAAATTTATCTGTCTGGATCAGCATCGCGACCAGGCTGTGGAGGTCGTCGACACCGCTCCGTTCCGCTAAATTTCGCAGCGCTTCGTCACGCTCACGGCCGACTCGAATTTCCAGATTGGCGAGTTCAAACTCGAGTGCAATCTCTTGATGGACGTCTCTCAATTCACTGCTGACCTTTACCATTGCGGCATTGAGACCGAGTCCGGCTTCAACCGAAATCACCATCAGGTCCAGCGCGTCTGCCAAACCCCAGCGCAGGTTTCGTTGCCTGGTCTGTGTGACTTTGCGCAGTCCCCAGCGCGGCAGGAAGAAACCCACAACGAATGCCAGGATGATCCAGACCAATGCACTTGCTAAGGGTCGGCCGAGAATCGCGCATGTCAGTCCGACTACAAATGGAAACCCTGCCATCGACATAAGCTGAATCGCACGATAGATGACGGGAGCCGAAGGTGCGCGAAAGCCTGCATGCATCAGTTGCTTTTGCAGCTTTTTCGCTTCGATTGCCGAAGGCGGCAACATGCGATTCAGTGGTGATGCAAGCCGCTGAGCAAGTTCCGTAGCCGCATTGTCTTCCGGCATGGTGACGGAAATCGTGCTTTGAGCTGCGGCACCGCCCGTCAGGCCCAACTTCTTCAGTCGCTCAGTTGCAGCACTCTGTGGACGATTCAATAACCAGTAAACACCCATTGCGCCGAGGGTGATACAGACGAAGGTGGAGACGAATATGATCAGTAGCATTGGCTTTGACTCTGCAGCTTCTGGTTCTTGTTTCTGTTTTTGTACTTCGTTCGCGTCCGACGGCGGAACAAAGGACAAAGCGCGATCGCTAGATCTTGATGTTCAAAATCTTGCGGACGATTAGCATGCCGCTGATCTGCAAGAAGAGAGCTGCGGCAATCAGGTAATGACCGCGCTGATCTTTCCAAAGCACGCTCATGTAATCAGGGTTAAGTACTGTGACCGCGACGGCGATAAAGATCGGCAAACCACACAGGATCCAGGCAGACATGCGCGAGCTCGTAGTCAGCGTCTTCAGATCTCCGAGAATTCTGAAACGCTCGCGTATGGTGTAGGAGACCTTCTCAAGTATTTCGGCCAGGTTTCCGCCCGTCTCACGCTGAATCAGCACAGCCGTGATAGTCATTCTTAGGTCTAGCAAAGGAACTCGCTCCGCTAAATTCTCCAATGCGAGTTTGATCGAGAGACCGAGGTTCTGTTCCTCATAGGTCTTGCGAAACTCAGTAGCGATCGGCTCCGGCATTTCGCTAGACACCATGTGCAGTGCTTCCGAAAACGCGTGGCCTGCACTTAGCGCACGGCTAATGAGATCAAGTGTATCCGGCAATAACTCAAGGAACTTGTTGAAGCGTTTACTGCGCTTGTACCAGACGTGAACGAAAGGAATAGCTGAGGCAACCAACCCGGCAAAAACCATGATGATGAGATACGGTGTCAGCACGGATGCGGCCAACCCACCTAACACACCTGCCATAAATGAAAACATCATCAAGCGGGATGGCGTAATGTGCAGGTCAGCCTGGTCCAGCATCCGCTTCAGTTTCGTCGCCGATTGGAGTTGAACCATTAAGCGGTTCAACATCGGGATTTCGCTCATCAGCTCATTGCGCGCCAGCACGACTTCAATATCTTCGGTGTGCGCAGAATGAAGCAGGGCCTCTGACAATCGTTGCTGCAGTCGCGCGCGCTTCGCTTCTGTTCCATGTGTCGCAGCCAGGTAGGCGCCTAAAACAAGGAACAAGGCAAACACGAATACGAGAAATGAAATAATCATTTTAGGCTTCCTCGAAGAAGACGCGTGGTAACTGCAATCCACAAGCTTTGAGCCGCTCTGCAAAGCGCGGTCGAATACCCGTCGGCTTAAACCGACCGATGACTTTGCCCTCTTTATCAACACCAGTTCGTTCGTACATGAAGATTTCTTGCATCGTGATGGTTTCACCTTCCATACCAGTGATCTCAGATATGGACGTTAATCGACGTGAACCATCGGATAGACGTGCAACTTGAACGACCAGGTCGAGTGCCGATGCGATTTGTTGGCGCATCGCGCGATCTGAAAGTCTCATTCCAGTCATCTGAATCATTGTTTCCAGGCGGGCCAGGGCATCGCGTGGCGTGTTTGCGTGGATGGTTGTCAAACTGCCGTCGTGGCCAGTATTCATAGCCTGAAGCATGTCGATCGCTTCACCGCCACGAACCTCACCGATGACGATGCGATCGGGTCGCATACGCAGACTATTCTTAACCAACTCTCTTTGCGTCACTTCGCCCTTGCCTTCAATATTGGGCGGTCTTGTTTCGAGACGAACCACGTGTGGCTGCTGCAGCTGAAGTTCAGCAGAGTCCTCAATTGTGACGATGCGTTCATCTTCTGGGATGAACGCTGACAAGGCATTCAACAGAGTCGTTTTACCTGCGCCAGTTCCTCCGGAGATCAGACAGTTGAGACGCGCGTTAACGCACATCTGCAACATGTCGGCAATGTCTTTCGTCAGCGCGTTGTTTTCAATCAACGCGGTCATGCGCAGTGGGTCTGCCCCGAATCGGCGGATTGATACCACTGGGCCATCGATCGACAGCGGTGGAATGATCGCGTTGACGCGTGAACCATCCTGCAAACGTGCGTCGACCATTGGAGATGATTCGTCTATTCGACGACCGATCGACGAGACGATGCGTTCGATAACGCGCATCAAGTGCTCATCGTCTTTGAATCTAACGTTGGTTCGTTCGATTTTGCCGCGACGTTCGATGTAGATCGTGTCGTGTTTGTTAACGAGGATGTCGGAGATAGTCGGATCAGCCAGCAGTGGCTCGAGCGGCCCGAGTCCAAAAAGCTCGTGCTGCACGTCGTTAACGAGTTTTTCACGTTCCGCCGCCGACAGCGGCGCGCCTTCCTGCGCCAGAACTACTTCGGCTAAACGTGAAACTTCGCTATGGACCTGTTCCTGTGTCAGAGTCGAGAGCTTCGTCAGATCCATTCGATTAATCAGCTGCCGGTGCAGGCGAGCCTTCATCTCCTGGAATGAATTCTGCCCGGTGCTGGCAAAGCCATTCCCGGTGGCATTAGCGCCAGACTCTTTAACTAATCTTTCTCTGAGTGCCATGATTTTTTATGAGTCCTAGTTGGTTAGACTTTCACTTTTTCCATGGACGGCATTTCGAAATTCGCTTCCGCCCCTTCGCGCTTCATCAGCGACCCCCAGAGCGATCGCTTTTGTTTGGGTGCCTGCATCGGTGTAGTACTAGCGGCGAGTTGGCTCGCAATCCTTCGGATTTCCAGCGCAATTTTTGAATTCGGATCTGATTGGACCAGCGGTGTTCCGAGATTGATCGAGTTAACGGTCGTTTGATAGTCACTCGGCACGTATCCAATTACTGGCTCGCCGAGAAACTTCTCCACCTGTCGTAAGTCCAGTTCGATTTGCTTACTCCAGCGATTGACGACGATGCGAATTTTCTTTCGCGGGTAACCGAGTCGATCGAAGATTTCCAACGCCCGTTGTGTGCTGCGTATCGCGGGAATGTCGAGCGTCAGAACAAGAATGATTTCATCCGATTGATCGAGGGCGGCCAGGGTAATCGAATCGAACGTGTGTTGAGGATCCAACACAACATAGTCATACGACTCGCGCAGTTTTTGCAGCACCTCAAAAATGTGCTGCGGTTCAATTTCATCAGCCGAATCCGCTTCTTTCGGAGCGGCCAACAGGTGGAGCTTCGAACTGTATGGAGTGACAAGCGTGTTGATGAGCTCGTCATCCAACCGTGCTCGCTTTTCACACATGTCGGCAATTGAGTACTTGGAATCGACACCGAGGAATAGCGGTAAGTCACCAGCTTGCAGATTGAGATCGACCAGGACTGTCTTGGCAGAAATTGAGCTTGCGAAGTTGGTAGCAATGAAAGATGTTCCGCAACCACCTTTGCTTGAGAACACCGCAATCATGCGACCTTTCGACTTCGGCGCCTCAATATGTTTGCTGGACAGATCGGCAACTCGATCGAGCACAGTTCGTAGTTCTTCAGTGCTGATCGGCAGGCGCAAAAACTCCCGCGCGCCGGCTCTCAGAGTCCGCAAGATCAGATCGGGTGAAGTTGCATCACCCGCTGAGATGATCGCGGTCGAAGGGCATTCGGTGCCGAGGCGTTCTATGAAATTTACTGCCTGGTCTGTCGTTGCACCGAGCGCAACGATCGCGGCGTTTGGTTTCAATCGAACGATCTCTTCAAAAAGCTGGTCGGGATCGTTTCCACCGGCGAGTAGCTTCACGCGTGATTCGGCCGTTAGTGCCCGCCGAATATCCTTGAAGTTATCCAGTCCGGTGCTTAAGACAACAATTGTGATTGGCTGAGTCATAGTGTTGGGCAGAGTAGTCTTGTGATTTACGGAACGTAACCAGCTGATTCTCCGGTTAGCGTAGTGGAGTAGGCCGGCATGGTAATGGACTTGGGAAGAAGCGGAAGGACAAAGTTGAATTTATAGTTGGTGATAGTGACTGTCGCCGTACCGTCATTAACTGTGAAATTCGCCGAATAAGTAACGTCGACGTTTCCCGTAGTTAAATCTGGCAGGATTGGCTGGGTACCGCCGGCCGGATCTCCGTACACAACAACGTTCTTCACACTACTGCTACTACCGGACGAGTGAAGAACAGCATATCGAGCTCCGCGGCGAGCGGCGTCGGTTAATGCGTTATGAGCCCACAACGCTCGCCCGAACTCGAGAACAGCAAACAAGGTAGTCACAAAGACTGTGGCAGCAATCGCATACTCGACTAACGTAGCACCTCTGTCGTCGCGTCTGAATTTTGTTATGCGAAGCATTGGTTTAGCCCTTTCAAATCGATCCGGCATTCAACAAGTAGCGCATCGTCACACTCGGCTTAACGTCTACCGCAGTAGAGAGCGATGTCTTTGTGAATTTTCCCAGATCGAAAATTGGCTGATGTTTGTAGCCGACAATATTGACGGTTACTTTTTCAGGAACGCCGTTGCCACCGGCGTATGAACCACCGGAATAAGTGAAGGTCACATTAGCGGTGGTCATACCCGTCAGGATTGGCGTACCGTTTCCGGCAGTGTTGCCAAAAACGACGAGGTTCTTGGCTTGAGTTTCAAAGTTCGCCTGAGTGCTGTCCAACGACTTGGAAATCATGAATCGCGCACCCAGTCGCGCAGCCTTTGCTGCCGTTGAGTACTCATAAAAGTAACGGCCGAACTCAGCGACAGCGGCGAACATCATCACCATCAGCGGTAGCACGATCGCAGCTTCTATCAACTGCACACCCTGCTCGTTACGCCGAAAGCGAGTTATCCAACCGAATCGTCGCATGCGTCTGTCTTGTCGAATTTTGCGTAAGCGGTGATGCATATGAATCACCCCCCTATTTGTACAAAACGGGAGTTGCCAACAAGTTGTTGGTTGCACCACCGTCCGGGTTGTACCGTCCGATTCCGAGCGTCGCATCCTGGATGTACTCTGCTGTCAGGTCGCCGCCCGTACCGCTCCCAACCTTGGTCTGAAGAAAGAACTGGCCAAAGCGGTCGAATTTCACGATATTGCGACCTTGATCGTATTGCTCGATCTTGACGATCGGGATGTACACCACTCGCCGATTGTTGAAACCGGGATGCGATGGAGGTTTTGATGGACCATTGTGGGTGTAATCGTAGTAGGTGATGTTTTCCTGAATGTTCTTGTCAGGAGGCATGTCCTGCGGATTCACCTGCGATGTTCCATAGTCGTCGAAGCGCGTGTTGAGTCCTTGCCTGACAGGACCGGACGAAACACCTGGCTTCGTATCAACCGAGTACTCAGCACCTGGTCCAGCACAATAATCAACGCCTGCAGCAAGACCGACGCGAACGTCGGCGCCACCGGAACCCGCAACAGCAAGTATCTGGTAGTTGCCTGGCGAGATGGCCGTCCCCGACTGTGCTCTGAAGGTGTAAGTATTCCCCGGGCTGATCGGTGTTCCGTAATCGATGACGGAGATCGGTAGCCAGTTACAGATTTCGTTTAATGGCACCGAATATCCCGCCGTCGCTTCAGCAGAGAGATTCTTTGATGACCCCAAAACAACTGCGGCAAAAGTGACACCCACTGGCGATTGCGCTGTCGTCACTTTCACGAATCGGATTCTGTTAGCTTGCGCAGCTGCGGCGGTCGCCGACATATACCCGTTGTCTAAGGTCGCCGAGAATTGAACGTCGGCGATAGTGACGCCTGTCTTATTGAAGTCGTAATTGTTGGTTATCGTTACTGTCGCGGCGGTGATGGCTCTATCAATGCCTGATGGTCCACCGTTCAGTGCTGACGTAGCAGCCAACGCCGCTGCATCAGCTGCATTTTGAAGTTCTGTCTTCACGAGGTAGAACCGGCTGATATCAACACCGAGTCCTACGGCAAGCAGTAGGGATAGCATCCCTACTGCTGATGTCGCTAAAATTGA
>JBKPMX010000100.1:0-22987 GCA_046765655.1 Acidobacteriota bacterium | reverse complement strand
ATCGACGACAACGTACACATGCAGAACACGATTCAGTTCGTGTATGAGCTGCAGAAGGCAGGGAAGCAGTTTCAGTTGATGGTCTATCCGAAGCAGCGGCATGGCGTGGTTGATCCGTTACTGCTTAAGCACATGCGACAGCTGATGACGGATTTTATAGTTCAGAATTTGTAGGAAAGGCTTGGCCGCAATGGTCTGAAGGCACCCACCTCACGGATGCGGGTGAGTGCGGAGAAAAATTCAAGGTACATAACATCAGCGCTCAATCTTCTCCGAAATAACTCAAGCTGCGATAAATGCAAGTGGGGAAGGTGTATAGACCGGAGACATAGTAAACACCTGTTCGGGGACATGGTAAACACTTTCGCCTACTTGCGCAGATCGATCCTGCGAATTAGTTGCTGACAAAAATAGACTTCGATTAGGCCATCAATAGCGGTGTAGCGAAGTGCCACGCGCAGGCCATAGAAAGCGCTGCCGACATGATATTCGCGACCACGGTATTTGAAGTGACCGAAATGTCGGACCTTGCGGACGATGTCTGTATCACCATATTCAATTGCCGGTAAGCGCTCGGGGTAAACCCGCGGGCTTGGTTGATAGCGCGACGCTGGTACTTTCATGTCCAATGCTTCGTGGGGACGTTGCGTATTGTAGACAGGGCGCCACTGATCGAAGTGGCGCTGGCAGTGCGCGCAACTGGTAGCGCGGAACCCGCGCAGCAGCTCGACATCAAGCGTGCGGTGGAACCTTTCATCCTTGCCCTGTGTTTGCGGATGATAAGGGCGTGAATGGTAGAGGTGAATGCCTAACCGCAACAGCCAAACGCCAAAACGCGTGTAATGACCGAGGAAGCGCGAGCCCCAGGGTGGCCCATTGTCACAGGTGATGGCCTCGGGTAAGCCATAGCGGCGGAAGACAGGAATAATTGCCGCTTGTGTAACGCGCGTGGAAGTGTTGGCGCAGGCCACGAGACCGACCGCAAAGCGTGAGTGATCGTCGAGGATCGTTAGCGGGAAACAACGCCCCCGCGGCAAGCGAAACTCACCTTTGAAATCCATTTGCCACAGCTCGTTGGGAGCCGCCCGCTCGAATCTTTGAAACGCCCGATGCTTGGACGACTCCTTGGGATCCAGCAGCTGGTGGCGACGGAGGATCTCGGTGATCGTACTGGGTCTGGGCACAGACTCTTCTCCCAGATCCAATAAGCGTTGCTCTAGTTTCCGTCCGCCCCAGGCCGGATGTTGATGACGAACTTTTATTACCCGCTTTTCGACTTCCATCGGTGTCTTTAATGGACTGTGATGCGGTCGGCGCGAACGATCACTCAGTCCAGCGCTGCCTTCGTTGGCAAACCGATCGAGCCACTTGTAGGCAGTTCGCGAACTAATACCGAAGCGACGACATAGCTCACGAATGTTGGCTCTTTGCTGCGTCGCTAACAAAACGAATTCAAGACGTTCGGACATGGTCGAACTGATTCTCCACGGCATAAGTTGCGGCTCCTTTAGGCCGGCATCATATGCCTGCGAAAGTGTTTACCATGTCCCCGAACAGGTGTTTACTATGTCTCCGGTCTATACACCTTCCCGACTGCGTTTATCGGAGCTTGATTCGTACCATGGCTGCTTGAGTTGTTAGAGTTATGTACGTTGGATCTTTCGTTTATTCGATCCTTCCTTCTTTTATTTTATCCAGTCTGGTATCCGCGATTGGATGACTCTGAACAACACTGAAGTCCTCGATATCTTTCAACAGGAAAGTCGGTACATCTGACCTGCGTTGTGCTCGCACACGAAAGAACTCAGCGCCCTTCACATCGTGTAACCAGAACGCCGATCGCAAATCATCGTTCAGATAGCTAACTTCAACGTTATCCATCCTCAATCCATTTACGTGACGAATAAAAAAGCCGTACGCCGGAATCTCACCAAACATCGATGGCTCAGGATAAGTGTCCTCTTTCTCTGGAGGTTGAAGCGCCGCCTGTTCTTTGGTACCACCACCCTTCGAGTAAATCCGGACGTTGCTCAATCTGAGGTCTTCGATCGGATGGCCCGGAATACCGCTGATAATCGAGCCGTACCTGGGGTCCGCGTTGTAGATGACGACGTTGCTAATGATCACGCGGCGTAGTTTGCCAACCTTGGTCGTCTCTTTTGGACCACGAGCGCGATTGCCGAGGCGGATGAAAATAGGAGCATTTGTGATGTCGCGCATCGTGATGTTATTGATGGTGACATCTTCCAATAACGCGCCGTCAACTGCCTCTAGCGCGAGTCCGCGGGAGTAATCAAACACGCAGTTTGAAATCGTAATGTTCTTGAAGCCACCATTCGACTCTGTACCAAATTTGATTCGCCCTGTACTGCTGTTGTTACTGTAACGCTTGTATTCGCGTTTGAATGTTCCGTCTAACAGCGTTCCTTCGTCATAGCCACTAACCTGGCAGTTTGTAATCGTTACGTTTTCTGTTGCCCTTGCGAAACCGAGCGCGTAGGAACTCTTGGGACAGATGGCATCATCGAAGGGTGAGTTAACGGTGCAATTCGAAATGCGAACGTTTCGACACGCATCAACGTCAATGCCGTCGCGATTAGTGTCGATCTTCAGATTGTCTATCGTGAGATTGTCGACGCCGGTCGCGAGGATTGCGAAGTGACCGCCATGAAATATCGTGAAGTCCTTCAGAATCACATTCCGGCAGAGCTTCAAAGCGATAGCCTTATTACCCCAGCCTGGTTCAACTGCATCGCGCGGATTTGGGTAACCGAACGGTCCCGAGGCAGGCACTTCACGGATGGCTTGATTCTGCGCATCGGAGCGTGATGCGGCGCCACCTTTGACGAGCCCTTTGCCCCAAATCTTTCCTGGACCAAGAATGGCGATGTTGTCGAGGTTTTCGCCCCAGATTAAAGAATTGCGCCAATGACTATGTCCGAAGTCCTGATACTGGTCCCATTGATTCGGTTCAGGCGCATCGTATTGCGTTCCAGGCCCGGTAGTGGCTGCGACGATGGTTGCTCCCTGGTCCAGATATAAGGCCACGTTGCTTTTCAAATGGATTGTCACGGACAGGTACGAACCGGCGGGAAAAAAGACTGTTCCGCCTCCGGCAGCGGCAGCCGCATCGATTGTTTTGTCGATTGCGGGAGTGTCGAGCGTGCTGCCATTGCCAGTGGCGCCAAAGACGCGAACGTTGTAACCGAAGGCCGCTGATGCTCGGGAAGTTGCTCCACGCTTTGACTGTTGCTTCGTTCGCTGGGCGGTGACTGGGCCAACAAGCACACCAAAAGCAATTGACACCGACAAAACAAGACACACGAGCAAGAACGATCTTCGAATAGTCATCGATTAGTCTCCAACTTTGAATACCCCAGACGGCAGTCTGGGGATTGTTCAGAACCAGCCTACATGCTTTGCACAAAAAACCGCGAAGCCTGCGAAGCAGGCGGAAGCATAAAGCCTGGGGCATTAGCCCCGGGTACATATGCAATACAAATTTGAGCCCGCGTAGCGAGCGAAAGCCGCAACAATGAGTGCTGTCGCCCGTTTCACGGGCTACTGATCATAACGCCGGTGGACCTGGGGCTAACGCCCCGGGCTTTATGCTCCACGTCTGCTCCGCAGGCTCAGCGACCTTTGTGCAAAGCAGGCTGGCTCTGAACAATCCCCCAACTGCCATTGGGGGTATTCAAGCGCCCTTTGCTATCCGCAAGAACGCTTTCGCAGCATGAGACAGCGTCGCACCTTTTCGATAAATCAATTGTAGGCGCCGCTCTAGACGCATTTCCTTCACCGTCAATGCGATCAGCTGTTTGCGCTCGATCTCAACCTGCGCACTCAGTCGCGGCACCAGTGCGACACCCATCTGCTGTTCCACCAGTCGTTTAATTGCTTCCAGTGTTGGCATCTCCATTGAGATATTCAGCGGGGTCTTGTACTTCTCAAAGGTCTTCACCACTCGCTCTCGATACGGCGAGGGGACGTTATGAGCAATGAACGATTCCGCGCCAAGCTCGCGCACCGATACGACTTGCTTCGTAGCGAGAGGATGATCTGGTGCGACAATCAACGAAAGCTCATCGCTCACCACGGGAATGGAAGCGATTGCCACGTCCGTGGGCTTGAAAGTAACAACGCCTATTTCGACGCCACGGCCCAGCACCTCTGAGGCAATGCGACTGGCCAGACTGCGTTTCACTTCAACTTTTATGTGTGGGTGTCGTGCTCGGAACACGGCGAGCACCGGCAACAGATACATCACTGTGTATTCATTGGCACTGAGAGCCAACTTGCCGTGATGCAAATCCCTGAGTTCTCGAATCGCACGATGAGCGCCCTGCCGCAGGTTCAGCATCTGGTCGGCAAAGTCGAACAAGACTCGTCCGGCCGCAGTGAGCGTGCCGTCCTTTGACGATCGATCAAACAGCGGTTCGCCTAGTTCTGCTTCAAGGCGCCGAATTGCCTGGCTGACTGCCGGCTGCGTTCGATGAAGGCTGAGCGCCGCCCGCGAAAAGCTTTGCTCCTTCGCCACGGCGACCAGAACCTCGAGTTGGTTTACGTCCACTCGATTCACCTAAAAGGTTATTAAATCCGCTGGGCCAGCTTATCCTATCACAACTTATTATCTTTCTATAAACATTATAACTTTGACTTAGCAGTGGGCCGAAGCCTAGGATTTGGTGCTTGCGCCCACAGGAGGAACCTCTCGATGTCAAAGGACAGAGTGAAAATCTTCGATACAACGTTGCGTGACGGCGAACAGTCTCCTGGCTGTTCTATGAACCTCAATGAGAAGGTCCGCATGGCAACAAAGCTCCAAGCGCTCGGAGTGGACATTATCGAAGCCGGTTTTCCAATTGCCTCGGAAGGCGACTTTGCCGCAGTTAAAGCAGTGGCTGCGACGTGTCGGGAGGTGACTGTCGCTGCATTGTGTCGCACAGCTGAACAGGATGTCGCACGTGCTGCTGAGGCGCTTGCCGAAGCTGCGCACCCTCGCATTCACACGTTCGTCGCTACATCCGACATCCACCTTGAACACAAGTTGAAGAAGACGCGTCGTGAGGTGTTGGTGATGACGCGCGCCGCCGTCCAACAAGCACGTAGCTATGCTGAAGAGGTGGAGTTCTCAGCCGAAGATGCTACCCGCAGTGATCCGGAATATCTGTTTGAAGTTTTGGACACCGCGGTGGAAGCCGGTGCGACCGTGCTGAATGTACCTGACACTGTCGGCTACACAACTCCAGTCGAATTTGGCAATTTGATCGAACAGGTTAAGAATCGCGTCGTGCGTGATCGCGATGTGATCATTAGCGTCCATTGCCATAACGACCTTGGCCTGGCAGTCGCAAATAGTTTGGTTGCAATCGAAGCGGGAGCTCGCCAGGTTGAATGCACAATCAATGGAATCGGTGAGCGCGCCGGTAACGCATCGCTGGAAGAGATCGTGATGGCGTTGCGTGTCCGCGCCGATCGACTGCCTTATACAACGTCGATTGATACGGAGCAGCTTTATCCAACAAGCCAATTGCTATCACAGATTGTTGGTTTCGACGTTCAGCCGAATAAAGCGATCGTCGGACGAAATGCGTTTGCTCACGAAGCAGGGATTCATCAGCACGGAGTGATTAACAATCCGCTGTGTTACGAGATCATGACGCCGGAGTCAGTTGGTGTGCCCGCCAATGCGCTTGTGCTCGGCAAGCATTCGGGCCGTCACGCGTTATCACTCCGTTACGCGGAGTTGGGTTTTGCACTTACGCAATCCGAACTCGATTCAGCTTACGCGCGGTTTACCGGTCTCGCCGATCGGAAGAAGCGCATCTACGATCAGGATTTGATTTCGTTGTTGTCGGAGAAAGCCGTGGTGGCGGCAGCCTGAAGACATGGCCTTCGGCCTTTGGTCTTAGGCCTTAGGTCTTGGAGCTCTTGCCGAGCGTTCGACGACCAAAGACCAAAGGCCAAAAGCCAAAGACCCAAGGCCAGATTCAGATTTCAGATCACAGGGTTAAAAAAAAATGTCATTCCGTATCACAATTCTTCCTGGCGACGGTATAGGCCCTGAAGTAACAGCCGAAGCCGTCCGTGTTCTACAGACCGTGGCTGCCATTGGTGGCTACTCATTTGAATTTGATGAACAGCCGATCGGCGGCAACGCTATTCGGACGACCGGTTCGCCGCTCCCGCGCGTAACTCTTGATTCATGTTTGATGAGTGATGCTGTGCTGCTCGGCGCAGTAGGTTCTCCGGAGTACGATCATCTCCCATCCCAACAACGGCCTGAAGCGGGCCTTCTCTTATTGCGTCGAGCTCTCGGTGGTTTCGCTAATCTGCGACCGGCGATCGCTTACGACGCTATCGCATCCTGTTCCGCCATCCGCGAAGAAGTTAGCAGCGGCACTGACATTCTGATCGTTCGCGAACTGCTCGGCGGATTGTACTTTGGTGAGCCTCGCGGCTTCTCAGGAACAAACGGTAACAGTGCGGCGACGAACACAATGCAATATTCAGTCGAGGAGGTTGAACGCGTAGCACGGGTCGCGTTCGAGGCTGCTCGAGCGCGACGACGAAAAGTAACATCCGTCGACAAAGCAAACGTGCTCGAGACATCACAGTTATGGCGGCAGACGGTGTCGCGCGTTGCGGGGGAGTACAAAGACGTGGAGCTCGAGCATCTATATGTCGACGCGTGCGCAATGCATCTGATCACGAACCCACGCCGATTCGATGTCTTGCTTACAGAAAATCTCTTTGGTGATATTTTGTCTGACGAAGCAGCAGCGCTTACAGGATCGCTTGGCATGTTGCCTTCAGCGAGCGTCGGTGGCGAGGTGGGGTTATACGAACCAGTTCATGGTTCCGCCCCCGACATCGCCGGCAAAGGCATCGCAAATCCGTTCGGTGCGATTGCGTCAGTGGCAATGATGCTGCGGTATTCGGCGAAGCTCGAGCAGGAAGCGGCAGACATCGAAGCAGCAATTGAACACGTTCTAGCTGCGGGGTTCCGCACTCCTGACATTGCTGGTGACGGACGTGGGTTCATAGCAAGCACATCTGAGATTGGCGACATGGTGTGTGAGGCCGTAGCTGAGGTTGCTGATCTGCGGCACGCGTATCATGCGGTGTAAGTTTTGTTGAGTTCCTCGATGTATTGAACCCTGAAGTAATGACTCAACTACAGAACGGGAGCGAAGCGACCGATGTCAACTCAGGAAGCGCGCAATGTAACTGACATCGGTCGCTTCGCTCCCGTTCTGTAGTTGAGTCACTTTGAATGTATCTCTGTCGGATCTATCCCTTTCGTTCGTCCCTGAAAACCGTTGGATCTATGGGAGCGGCTGTCATCGGAGCGATAACCCAGCGAGAAGGTACAAAAGCACAAAGCACAAAGCACAAAGCACAAAGCACAAAGCAATGAGTACTCTGTTCGACAAGATCTGGACCAAGCACATCGTCAGGCAAGCGCCCAACGAACCCGCACTCATCTACATCGATCTCCATCTCGTTCACGAGGTAACGTCTCCCCAGGCGTTTGCCGGACTGCGTCAGGCCGGACGAAAAGTGCGGCGTCCGGCCCTGACCGTCGCTACCGTAGACCACAACGTTCCAACTTCAGATCGTAGCCTGCCGATCGCAGACGCTACTGCGGCAACTCAAGTCGATACACTTAGGAAAAACTGCTCCGAGTTTGGTATTCAATTTTTCGACATCAACTCCCGCGAACAAGGGATCGTTCATGTTATTGGACCAGAACTCGGCTTGACGCAGCCGGGATTTACGATCGTCTGTGGCGACAGTCACACGAGCACTCACGGAGCATTTGGTGCTCTGGCGTTTGGTATCGGCACTAGTGAAGTTGAGCACGTATTAGCGACGCAGTGCCTACCGCAAACGAAACCCCTTGCGATGCGGATCGACTGCTCAGGAAGTCTGCCGGAAGGAGTGACGGCTAAGGATCTGGCGCTGGCAATCATCGGCAAAATTGGTACTGATGGCGCGACCGGACACGTGATCGAATACGCGGGTCAGGCTGTTCGTGAGCTTACGATGAGTGGTCGGATGACGTTGTGCAACATGAGCATCGAAGCGGGCGCGCGTGCCGGGATGATCGCGCCCGACGAAACCACCTTTGAATATCTTCGGGGAAAGAGATTCGCTCCAGCCGGAACGGCCTGGGACGCGGCATTGAATGAATGGAGCAATCTTAAGTCCGATGACGATGCAATCTTCGATCGAGCTGTGGAGATCGATGCAGCGAAACTCGAGCCCTTTGTTACGTGGGGTACGAATCCCGGTATGGTGGTTCCGGTCACAAGTCGCATTCCCGATCCAGCTGACGCAAAAACTGAGATCGATCGGCAAGCAGCTTTGCGAGCCCTCGAATACATGGCCCTTAAGCCCCGCACAAACATCCAGGATATTGAAATCGACCGCGCGTTTATCGGCTCGTGCACAAATGCGCGACTCGAAGATCTGCGTGCAGCCGCGCGCGTTGTTAAAGGTTATCGAATTAATCCGGCGGTGAATGCGCTCGTCGTTCCGGGCTCGCAGGAAGTGAAGCGAGCGGCTGAGCGGGAGGGTTTGCATCGGATTTTTAGTGAGGCTGGATTTGAATGGCGCGACGCGGGCTGTTCGATGTGCCTCGGGATGAATGCAGATATCCTTCAACCAGGACAGCGATGCGCATCAACGAGCAATCGTAACTTCGAAGGTCGACAGGGCCGCGGCGGACGTACGCATTTGGTCAGCCCAATGATGGCCGCGGCCGCCGCCATCGCCGGACATTTTGTTGATGTCAGGGAGTGGCAATTTCGATAGAGGATCTTGGTCTTGAACTCAATCATGTGGCTGTTCGCCACGTGGATGAACGCTTAGAAAGATCTCAGTAATCACATGCAGCCATTCCGTAAACACACCGGCCTTGTTGTTCCCCTCGATCGCGCGAACGTCGACACGGATCAAATCATCCCGAAGCAATTCCTCAAGAGTATTGAGCGAACTGGTTTCGGCAAGTTTCTATTCTTCGACTGGCGCTATCGTCCGGACGGGGAACCGGAGCCTTCGTTTGTTTTGAATCAGCCGCGTTATCAGGGAGCGTCGATTCTGGTCGCCGGAAAGAACTTCGGGTGTGGTTCATCGCGAGAACACGCGCCGTGGGCTTTGGGCGAGTTCGGATTTCGCGTCATCATCGCCCCGTCATTCGCGGATATCTTTGCAAACAACTGCTTCAAGAATGGAATGTTGCCGATCGTACTTCCTGAAGACGAAGTTGCACGGATTAACGGTCGCACGTCGTTTGCAAAAGACTACACATTGACCGTCGATTTAGTGAATCAGACGATCACGGATGACGCAGGGCTTTCCGTCGATTTTTCAATTAGCGAGTTTCAGCGCTACTGTCTGTTGGAAGGTCTGGATGATATTGGCTTAACGCTTCGTCACGAAGCTGACATTGCCGCTTACGAAGCACTGAAACGCTGACCCATCGGTCAGAGTCAACCTGAATCTTCGCACCACTCAAGCTAACAAACGCAGCTCACTCCGCTAGGAGTGAAATGTTTATAGCTTAAAAGACCAGCACGTACCAACGCGGTTCGGACGGGCGGACCATCAAGTTGCGACCCTCGATGCTGGCCCATGTCCGCCCGTCCGAACCGCGCCGAAAGGGTTGCGCCTCGAAGCTATAAACATTCCACTCCTAGCAGAGTGAAGTTATTCAATTAGCGCTTCTCAATCACGTCGATCTCACTATAAAAAGTATTTCCCCAGTCATCACTTGTCTCCGTAACGAAGCAGTCAAACATCAGATGACGATACTTACCTAACGTTCCACTTGGCGAAGTAATTCCTACCGCGTATTGTCCACCATCTCCACCGTGAGTGGCGGCTGTGTTTACGGACGCGATCATTACCCATCCCACAGATGTAGGATCCATGCGGCGGTTCGGATCTGCATTGAACTTTGGATCGTCGCCCATGCTTCCGTACAACTTGTAAACCTGTGGCCCACGCGTGTTCGGATGCCATGAATAAGTGTTCACCTGCGCGACATCGATGGCGCGGCCGAAGTCCAAACGAAACCTGCCGCCTGAACTTCCGGCATTGAAGAAGAAATTTGCTCCAGGTTCATCTGAGTCTGTGGGCAACAGACCATCCGTCACGGCCGTCAGGTCAGCGGCATTTCCATCAATTTCACCATCAATTAGAATCAACTTCGCTTTTGCAGCCGCATCGTCCTTCACTGGCGATGGCACATTCTTGAATTTGAAGTCGCGACTGGCAGCGTCGTTCGCGTTGTGATCGATGGTGATCTTAGTCTGGTCGAAACTTGCGATGAGAGACAATACAAAAAAGAAACTAGTTATCAATGTAGGTTTCATTGGATATTCAGCTCATAGGATCTTTGTTCTTTGAGGTGGCAAACAGTCAGTATCCCGACACGTCGGGATACTGACCGTTTGCCACGTGATTGCACGGTCATTCAACTCCAAAACGAAACACTGTTGTCTGTCTAAATACATCTCCCGGTTCCAGGACCGTCGTTGGAAATTGCGGATGATTTGGTGAATCCGGAAAGTGTTGCGTCTCGAGGCAAAAGCCCGAACGCTTCCCGTAAACAACACCGCCTTTGCCTTTGATCGTGCCATCAAAGAAATTGCCGGAGTAGAACTGAATTCCCGGTTGCGTAGTCAGAACCTCAAGAGTGCGACCACTCTCCGGCTCATAGACGTTGGCCGCCTGTCGGAGCAGTCCGGTGAAGTCATTCAGCACGAAGTTGTGATCGTAGCCACCGGCAAAACTCAGTTGGTCGTAGGCATCGTCGATGCGTGCGCCTATGGCTGATCGAGTGCGGAAGTCCATCGGTGTTTGATCGACGTCGCGAATCTCGCCGGTTGGAATCAAGGCTGGATCGATCGGCGTGAACGCATCGGCATTCAACGTTAGCTCGTGATTGAGAATCGTTCCCGCGCCGGCCAGGTTGAAATACGAGTGATTGGTTAGATTTATGATCGTTGTCTTGTCAGTGACGGCGCGGTAATCAATTCGCAATTCGCGATTGTCACTCAACGTGTACGTCACGTCCACGTCGACATTGCCCGGGTAAAACTCTTCACCATCTTTACTGAAGTATTTCAGCCGCAATATCGCGTTACCGTCTTCAACAGTTTCGCTCGCTTGCCAGGCGACTTTATCGAATCCATTGATCCCGCCGTGCAGATGATTTGGTCCGTTGTTCTGCGCCAACTGGTAAGTCACGTCATTCAACGTGAACTTTCCCTCGCCGATCCTGTTAGCGAAACGACCTATCAAAGCACCGAGATAGCGCGTGTTGTTAACGTACTCGGCCAAAGTGTCGTAGCCCAGCACAACATCTCCCGCGTTCCCATCTTTATCCGGCACGATGATCGACGTGATTGCGCCGCCGTAGTTGGTGATGCGTGCTTCGATCGTGTCGCCCTTCAGTGTGAACAGAAAGGCGTCATGTCCTTCCGGAGTTGTTCCGAAGTGATCTTTGGAAATGTTCACGTAAATGATTCCGACGTCGATCGTTGTATGTTGCGTGGAGACTCGGTCCTGGAGGGACCAAATGTTTATAGCATTGGAAAGTACCAATCATTGGGCTCCGGCAGGAGTCCATGTACTCGGCTACATTGCGCTCCGCTGGAGCGCAAGATTCAAGTCCGGTTGGCAGCTATAAACATGTACCCGCGCTGCGGCCAAAGATCTTTAGTCTAGACCGCAATTTTCACTACGGACTTGAACTACTGCTTTCCTAACTTCGAAAACACATTATTTGCTTCTTCAAGTGTTTCTTTCGAGCCGACGTCGTACCAGGTCCCCGGAACTTTCCAAACATAGAATGGCGTGCGCGTGTACATCCACTGCACAAGTCGGCCGGGCTGGTCCGGATTGTTACCTTGCTTAATGTAATCGTGAATCAACGGCAGCGCGGAAGCCGGATAGTAATAGAGAGCGATACCCGTCAGTGTGCTCTTAGGATGCGCAGGCTTTTCTTCGAAGAAAGTAATGCGACCTGTGTCGTCAATCTCAATCGCATTGTACTTCTTGATTTCCTCCAGATTGCCCACATCGTAAACACCTAACACAGGCGCCTGCTTCTGCCGGCAGAATTCACCATACTCAGACAGGTCGTTGCTAAACAGATTGTCGCCACCGACCACGATGATGTCGTCGTTGATGTCATGTCTTGTTAGAACGAGGTGCATGTCGCCGATCGCGCCGAGCTTATTCGAGTCGTCGGTACTCCCATCGTTAACAATCGTGAAGCTAAATCTGAGGTTCGGGTGTTGATAGGTGTCGGCCCAGTTTTGAAAATGGTCCACGAACTTCTCATTCGTGACGACGTAGGCGTGATCGATATCTGCAATGCTGGCGAGATTATCCAGCACATGCTCAATCATCGGTTTGCCTGCGACTTTCAAGAGCGGCTTCGGTTGATTGAGCGTTAGTGGATACAAACGCGTTGCGTAACCTGCGGCTAGTATTATCAGCTTCATCTCTTTGGCGTGCGGCGACCTGTCGCCGCTTTTCAATTATGGTTTATGACTTAAAGAAATGTAGGAAAGCGCTGACAGGTCAGCGCACTCCAAGGACTTCGCCCGCGCCATCGGCGGGTTCACAAACATAGATCTCCGGCTTCAACTTAGTCTCGCGTTTATAACCTTCGGCCACAACCTGCTGGAAATTCTCGACATGTTCGCGGGCGACGAGATTCACCGTGCAGCCACCAAAGCCACCGCCCGTCATGCGCGCGCCAAACACGCCACCAACGTTACTTGCGAGATCCACCATCAGATCCAATTCTTTACAACTCACTTCGTAGTCGTCCCGCAAGCTGCGATGTGATTCGTACATCAGTTGTCCGAACCTATTTAGATCGTCCTGCACGAGCGCGTCACCCGCTTCGATTACCCTTGCGTTTTCGCTTATGACGTGACGACATCGCCGATAGATTACGTCAGGCATCTCTTTCCCGTACGTCTCCAACTGTTCCAGAGTCACATCGCGCAATGCAGAGACGCTAGGAATTATTTGCGCCAAATGTTTCACCCCAGCCTCACATTGTTCACGCCGCTGGTTGTATTCGCTGCTCGCGAGCTCGTGCTTCACCATCGTATTACAGACCACAAGATGTGCTTCGCGGGACATCGGCAACAACTTGTAATCAAGCGAACGACAATCAAGCAACAGCGCTTTGTTTGCCCGGCCGTGCAGGGAGACGAATTGGTCCATGATCCCGACCCGTGCGCCGACAAACTCGTTTTCTGCGCGACGACAGATCTTCGCGAGCTCAACACTATCGATATTCAGATTTGAGTTTGCTACCAGCGCGCATGCCGTTGCGACTTCCAAGGCGGCTGACGAACTGAGTCCTGAACCGATCGGTACTTCACCGCGAATCTTTAACTGTGCGCCTCTTAGTGAATAACCTGCTTGCTGAAGCACGACCGCTACACCGACAACATAATCGCTCCAGTGATTGTGGGGCGTGACGTTTGAATCATCGAGGGGAATTGTGATCTGTTCGTCGAAGTTTTCCGAGAAGATCTCGAGGCGTTTTTCGGCAAGTGGTGTTAATCGCACCCAGGTTGAAAAATCGATCGCCGTCGGAAGCACGAAGCCATCGTTGTAGTCGGTATGCTCACCGATCAAGTTCACTCTACCCGGAGCTCGAAAAATCCGTTCACGATCTTCAACACGATTCATACTCACATTTTGCACAATCCAACGCTCAAAACTGCAAGGGTACAAGAAGCGCAAGCTTCCGGAAACTGGGCAACGAATGTCCGATACGCTTCCGGAAGCTCTGATCAAGTCGTCCGAGCTATTCAGTACCATCCGCGGTAGCGGATGGCCACCACTCAAGCGACGATATTAACGGCACCTGTATGCTTCATGACGTTGAGTCGTGGCCATCCGCTACCGCGGACGGTACTGAATAGCCACTTGATAAGAGCTTCCTGAAGCGTATCGGACATTCGTTGAGACGCTTAAAAGTTACTCAGTCACGCCAGAACCAATCGCCGCCTGCATTACCGATTCCGGTGTCCATTCAGTGATCGGCTTGGCTTCGGATAAACGACCTCTACTCATCACCGCTAGCCGATCGCACATGCCGAACAGTTCAGGCAGATAGGAACTCACCATCAACACCGCTTTGTTCTGTGCCGCACACTCAGCGATCGTTTCATAAACCTGTGCTTTGCTGCCGATGTCGATACCGCGCGTCGGCTCATCGAGCAACAACACGTCAGCTTCCTGGTGAAGTAAACGTGCAACGACAACCTTTTGCTGATTGCCGCCTGACAATGAACCGACCGCTTGCCGTGCGCCGTTAGTCTTTATTTTAAGAGCATTGATTAACTTCTCTGTCTGCTGTCGTTGGCGCCCAAGATCGATCCAGCCCCACCTCGAACATGAAGAAAACTTCGTCGCGGTCGTGTTATCAGCAACCGACTGTTTGAGCGTGAGTCCTTCGCCTTTGCGATCTTCACTGAGATACCCGAGACCCTGAATCAAACGCATTCGTGGTGTTGCATATCTGGAGTTCGTAGCGACCGCGATCTCGCCACTCTCGATTTTGTCGAGGCCGAAAATAGATCGCAGCAGTTGAGTTCTGCCCGAGCCCATTAAGCCTGCGATGCCTAGTATCTCACCGCGGCGAAGTTCAAAGCTCGCTTGTTTCAGTAACGGTGGCGAGGAGAGGTTGTTCACGCGGAGGACCACGTCCGATGATTGCTGATGCAGCCGCTCCGGGAACAGTTTCTCCTGCGACCGCCCGACCATCTTTGCGATCAACTCGTCATCGCTCACCACGGCAATATCACCACTCGCCACAGTACGACCATCTCTCAGCACTGTGTACCGATCCGCGATCTGCCGCACTTCCTCCAGGAAATGACTGATGTAGATAACTGAGATGCCGTCGTTGCGGAGGTTGCGGATCAACGAGAACAGTTCAGCCACATCATCGCGCTGCAAACTGCTTGTCGGCTCGTCCATCAGAATTATCTTCGCCTCTGCTGCGATCGCCCGACAGATCTCGACGATTTGCCTTGCAGCGACTGAAAGATCCGACACTCGTTTGTCCGCACGGATATCTGCGTGATGAAAAGTCTTGAGGACATTGTTAGTGCGCGTTGCCAGATCGGTTCGATCGAGCCAGCCGAAGGTCGACGATTCCATGCCCATCAGAATGTTTTCAGCAACAGTGAGATGCGGGCACAACGAAAGCTCCTGGTGAATCAACGCAATGCCATTGCGTCTTGCGTCGAGAGGAGTCGCAGGTAAGTACGGCTTACTGTTGATACTCATCTCGCCTTGATCCGGGTGAAGTGCGCCGGCGATGATGTTCATCAACGTGCTTTTTCCAGCTCCATTCTCGCCGATCAGTGCATGCACCTCGCCCTTCCGCAGATCGAGATTCACTCCATCAAGAGCGACCGTTGGACCGAAGCGCTTATGAATGTTGTTGAGATTCAGCATCCGAGGTTGAAGTTGGGCGACTTTGAGTTGGTCGATTATACGTTATGACGTTTCATTCCCGCGCCGGTGATTCCGCTACTTCTAATCGCGAGCGCTCCGGTAGAGTCTCAGGCGATCGGCGGTGGGATTTAATACGTTGCGACGGAGGTTATTCAGTACCATGCGCGGTAGCGGATGGCCATGACTCAACGCCAAAAGTTCTGATGTCGCGAGGTTGAGTCCTAGCCATCCGCTACCGCGCATGGTACTGAATAGGCTGCTTATCAGCGAAGAAAGGAATCTATCCATGACTCGCATGTGCATTTTGGTGGGTGTCTTATTGGTAGCGTGTTTTGCGCGTGGTGACGCGGCGAATGTGCAGGATCCATTGGTCGTGAACCCCAACAGCATTTCCCTCAAACTCGAGAACTCCCGCGTTAGGGTTCTCGAAGCGACTCTGAAACCCGGCGCGAAGGAACAGACACACTCTCATCCTGCGTATGTGATTTACGTGATTGCGGGCGGGAAGTATCGCAATCATGCTGAGGACGGGACCGTGACAGAAAGAGAGTTCAAAACTGGCGAGGTCATTTATCGAGAACCAATCGCGCATCATTGGGCCGAAAACATTGGCGATACAACTATTCGTCTTGAACTCGTTGAGTTGAAAAACTAGCCCGTGAGGAGGTTAGTTCTTGCTGCTTGCAGATAGTGCCTTGTTGTGAGCTGGCTCGTTGCCGTTCGACTCGGAGTAGTAATAATTCTTGTAGTCCTGATGGTAGTAATAGTAGTCCTGCGAGCGTAAGTCGATCTTATTCAGTACCACGCCAATTACTTTCGCGCCTATTTCATGAAGCATCTGGCGCGTTCGTTTTACAACCTGCCGCGACGTCTTGCCACCCTGCACGACGAGTAGCACACCATCAACGATTGCTGAGATCAGAACGCCGTCAGTAAATGAAGCGATTGGCGGCGAGTCGATGATCACGTACTTGAAATCTGCGCAGGCACGCGCAACCAGGCTACGCATTTGTTCGGAGCCCAACAGCTCAGCCGGGTTCGGTGGTATCGGACCTGAAGAAAGCAGGTAAATGTTCGACTCGCGATAGCGATTCACGACGGACAGCAATTCGTTCGCAGTTATTTCACTTGAGAGTAGCGAACTTAGACCAGCGCGGTTCTCGATGCCGAATACTTGATGAAGGCGAGGCCTGCGCATGTCAGCGTCAATTACCAAAACCTTCGCGTCGGTTTGCGAGAGCACTGTGGCCATGTTCACAACCGTCGTCGTCTTCCCTTCAGATGGCAAGCTCGATGTGACTAGCAGTGTTCGCGGTGCGCGTCCAGGCGTTGATAGAAGAACAGATGTGCGCAAGTGACGGTAGGCCTCAGCCTCGACAGTGGGGCCTTCAGCATTCAGCAGTAGCTCGGGTCCACTACCATTGCCATTCATCCTTTGTTGTTTGCCGGCAAATAGACGTTGTCGCGCGGTTCGTCCAGCCATTGGAATAACGGCGAGTGCGGGTAAACGTAGCCCGCGCTCGACATCTTCGGGTGACTTAACAGTGTCGTCGAGGTATTCGAGAAAGAGTGCCAGCGCAACGCCGAACGCAAGACTCAAAATGGCAGCAATGAAGACACTTTGTACGCGACGTGGACCAACCGGGCTGTCGGGTTCAGACGCGTAGTCGACAACGTGAATATTATTTGGGGTGCCGGCCATTGAGACATCGTTTTCTTTCGCTCGCTGCATCAGGCCTTCAAGCAATCCCTTGTTGGTCTCAATCTCCTGCTTGAGGATGTTGTAGTTGATCGCGGCTTGATTTTGCGTAACGGTTTCTGATCGCTGTTTGTCGAACGACTCGCGCAGTGTCTTTTCGCGTGCGAGTGCCTGCCGGTATTTGGTCTCGAGGTTAGTGGTGACAACGTTACTTGCGTTGGAGCGTGCTTCGGTCAACTGCTTTTCGAGCGTATTGATCTGCTCGGTTACATCTTTCACTTCTGGCGATTCTTCAGTGTCGGTTAGCAGCAGCTGCACTTTCTTCTGTTTCAGATCAGCCAGTTTGGCCCGGAGATCGCCGATCTGTTTGTCACTAACTTCCGCGTTTGCCGCAGCCGCGCCAGGCGCCAGGCTCGACCGGTAGGCCGCTTCCGCAAGACTGCGTTCGTTTTCGGCATCGAGCAGCTGTTTATTCAGACCTGCGAGACGCTCAACGACGGTGTTCTGCGTCGCATCGAGCGAAAGAATCTGATGGCTTTGAGCATAGTTAACTAATTGCTCTTCGCCGTTTCGGATTTGCGATTGCAGATCTGCGATTCGTAACTGGAGGTACTCACCAGCGATTGAATTTGTCTTCGTCCGAACTTCTCGATTCCAGCGGCCGAACTCGTCAGCGACAGCATTTACAACTTTAGTTGCTACTTTTGGATCGGTGTGCGTTGCGCGAATATCAATCAGTCGCGTTCTTTTCACTGGTTCGACTTCAAGGATGCCCTGGAGTTCCGAAACGTACGGAGCGAGACGCGCAACGTCTCCAGGTTCGTCAACAGTGCCCGTCTTCGATTTCAAAGGCTGTGAGGGATCCTCGGCGGTCACGGGTACTTGATTTGGCCGCGAAGTCGGTTCAGTTTTTCGCTCCAGCCCAACCATTCTTAACAACGATTGCCATGTTGAGCGTTGCTGGGGCTGTTGATTCAAGAAGTTTCGATTGTGTTCGAGATCGAGATTCTTTACGACGCGTCGGAGCAAAGTAGGGCTTGTGAGAATCTGTAGCTGCGTATTGAAATATTCAGGATCGACGTAGGAGTTATCAAGGTAGTAAGTAGAACCTTTTGAAGCGCCCAAAGCAGGGCTGGAAGTTTCAGCATCGACTTGCACGCGTGCTTTGGCAGTGAACCGATCGGGAAGTCGAGCCTGGCGGATAGCGGCAATGGAACTCACGATCACCGCCACTCCAACGATTAACCAAAGACGCTTTCGAATCGTGCGCCAGTAGTCACGCAGATGCACTTCACCTTCAGGCGAGTTTTCTTCGCCGTAAACCACGACCGGAGGCGACGCATAGCGTTCACGATTATTCGCCTGATCGAGCGCGGAGGCTTTAAGGACTACTTCGAGTGCCTTAGCTAATTCAGAAGGTTCTTTCATTACGGATTACTGATGTCGCCCTCACGTCTGATTTCGCAGAGGTGCATTGAGAGAGTTTTCTGATTGTTGGACTGGGCTAATTTTCAACGTCCGGGTCGTTGGATCTAACGTGCGATGATTGAGGCTGACGGTAGCATGAGTGATGGGGCAGGTCAACCGATTGATCTGCTAATTTTTTACACTCTAAAGAGGTATCGCGAGATACATCGCGTGAGTGCGTTACCGAAGTACCCGAGCGGTGCAGCTGGCTTCAACCTGAGCGTTCCGTGCGACCAACTCGCTTGAGTCTTTGCCAGATTGTGTTGCTGTAAACCTTCGAAAGTCTCAAGGGGCGAAAAGCATAGTAGAGTGAATGGAATTGGTCAGGTAATGCCAGAGCCTGCCAGTCAGTTACGGTTGGTACGAAGATAGCGTGTAGCGCTGCCAGCATGGCGTCGCGTTTACGATCCATCACACGCAAATTGTAGAGGTTAGCCTCAGTTGAATCGGCGGCGCCAGAGTTTGAAAAGATCTGCTCACGAATTCTCGTTGACATCTGTCGCATTTCACCCGCGGAATCAAGAGCTGCGAGAACGCGCGATGGTAGATGAACATCAGAGAACCGCTCGACTAGCCGAAGCCCGAGACCCACAATGCGCGTGCCGTGCGCATTCTTCGCGCGTGCCACAATCGTGTCCCAGTCAACGTCAGGCATCGCCCGCAACGACTCTGCCATGGAAGTGATCCACTCCAAACGTCGCCACAAATGCTTCGCACCATGCATCGCCTGGTAAAGCACAAGATCCTCTGAGCCGAACGTTTCCACCTCCGTTCCGGCTAGTGAGACCGATTGCAGCCGCGACATAACCTCGTCGGCACTCAGTTTGAAAACAAAACTCGGTGGCTTCAGATCCCAGTGGAGATCCAACAAGGTCAACCACTCGTCGGTCATGAACTGAATCTCACAATGATTAGTGAGATGCGAAGCTAACTGGCTCGAGGTCAGCTCCAAAGTCATTTGGTACCCGGACGACTGAAGCAAGTCTCTTGCCCGGCTGAATTGTTCGCGGCTTATCAACACGTCGATGTCACCAGCCTGGCGCAGGGATATGTCACCGTACGCTAGCTGTGCAAGCAGCGGACCTTTAAAGATAGCTACGCGAATGCCGTTCTGTTTGAGCAACTTGTAAATTGCTAGCTGCCTGGCAATCAACCGCAGCACATTCTGTGAATTGAAAACTGACTCTCGTTTTAATCGCGAAAGGAAATGGTTGGGAAACAAATCGCCTGCCGCAGTAGTCGCATGTTTCTGAAGTAGCGGGAGAAGTCCATGTGCACGGGCGGTGTCAAAAAGATAGTCGAAGTCGAGTTGCGTTTGCGCCAACGCGCGCACTTCTTCGCGATCGATATTCCTCCGTGCGATGCTGAGGATTAATTCGTTTTCCGGACGACTCTTCATCTTGCGAACCCCTGCGAAGCCTTCCTCGCGATCGCAGGTTCCGTGTGATCTGTGGGTAACGTCAACATCTGTTGTGACCACGACTGGGCATAGAGCCCGCCTTCTTCAAGCAGTTTTTGATGACTGCCTGCCTCTATAATCTTGCCGCGGTCCATCACGTGAATCACGTCAGCGTGCATGGCCGTCGTAAACCGGTGCGTGATAATGATCGACGTACGACCTGCTGCAAGTTTCCTAAACCGCTCGAGCCAATCCGCTTCGGCCCATGGATCAAGGGCGCTGGTTGGCTCGTCCAGAATAATGATCGGGGCTTGTCGCAAAAACGCGCGTGCTAACGCAATACGTTGCCACTCACCGACACTCAACTCGGTACCGCCGGCAAACCAACGGCCCAACAACGTCTGTCCCTTCTGCGGTAATCGCAAAATAGTTTGTTCGGCGCCTGCTGCTCGAATTGCGCTGTCAATCTGCGGGTCGCCGGGCTCGAGGTTCAGATCACCGTACAAAATATTCTCACGCACCGTAGTGTTGTAGTGAAACGGCTGTTGGAACAAGACAGTAATCAGTCTGCGCAGTCCATCGGTCGGCATCTCTCTTATGTCGCGGCCGTCGATGGTGATGCGTCCTGCCTCAGGATCGTAAAAACGACACAGAAGCTTCAGCAGCGTGCTCTTACCCGCACCATTTGGACCGACGATCGCTACAACCTTGCCGCTCGGAATCCTCATCGTGAAAGCGTCAAGCGCCTTTCCATTAGTACCTGGATAACTAAACGATACCTCTTTGAATTCGATCCCCTCTTCAACAACGGGAACTTCGCCCGATTGGCCCTCGCCAATGGTTGGCTGAAGTGCCAAAAACTCAAACAAATTCCCGAGAAACAAACTGTTGCCATAAAGCTGACCTGCGTTCTCCAGTAACGTCCTCATCAATTGCTGACCCTGGCTGAATGCGGCATAAAGAAGCGCCAGCTCGCCGAGAGTTACCAGACCATGAATGGCTTTCCACGTCATCCAACCGAATGCCGCGCCTACGATGATCAAAGCAATCAAACTCGCAGCGAGTTCGGCGAGTGACTGCTGCTGATCCAAGCGCAACCGTTCACCGCGCAAGCGGTTTCGCAGGGCTTTATAGTTCCATTGAAAATGTTTGCCCAACCCGAAGAGGCGGATTTCGGCCGCAGCTTCACCGGCAGTCATAATCCAATCGAAATACCACGCGCGGCGATCATCTGTAGTGGTTCGTTGTCGCCACTGATATTCCGCCAAGCCGTAGTAAACGACGACGAAGAAGGCCGGGAGTGTGCTGAGCAGCAACGCGAACGTTAGCGTTGGCCCAAGTGAGATAAGAATTGCGCATAGCGCTAAGAGCGTGATGCTGTGTTGTAACAACGCTCCGAGGTTGCTAAGCAGAGCGACTGGTCGGTAACGCGCTTCCATGCGCGCACGATGCAAGTGATCGTAGTAATCGGAAAGTTCGTATAGCGCGAGGTCTGCAGTCACCGACTTCTCGTGAATTAAAGATGTAATGTGGTCCTGTAACAACTCTGCCTGCACCGTCCGTACCCAGTTGGTCCCGTTTCGTACTAGCTCGATCATCAACAACACGCCGCCGAGCATAAATAAGAGCGACAGAACGTGCTGTACCTCTGGCCATCTACTCCCGGTACGTACAGCCGCCAGAATCCCATCGACAAGCAGCTTCGTGAGGTACACGGAGGCAGCGGGTAACACTCCCTGAATGACTAAAAGAATTACCCAACTGATGGTCCAAGGCCGTGCAACTTGCCATACCAATGCAAGCGCGCGCGGCAAGTTAGGCAACTGCGCAACTGCCTTGCGAAGTTTTGCGCTGAGAATCTGCCCTGAACTAAACATCTTCTGATTTTTGGAGTTTTAACAGTTGATTCTGTGTAAGAGGTACACCGAAAAAAGTCGACTGTTTGAAACTGGCTTTCAAACTTGTCTCATCGTCGCTTGCGAAAAAATCTGTATCCCATCGCCAAACATAATCCCCCTGTACAAAGCTGGCCGAAAGCCGCAGTTTGATTTGCTCGCCCGGAGTAACGCCGATTGGTTCTGAGAATGGAAAGAAAGCGTTGCCATAAATGAGTTCCGATTCGCTCGGATGGTTCGAGAAACCGATTCCCTCCACGAGATCGGCATCAAACCAGACAGCGACCCCATGAGCAATTCCTTTTCGTAATGCCCGCCACGTAATCTCCGCGCTCGCGTTAGGATCGTTCACTTCGTAGTAATCGATACTGGTCCAACAGATCGGTTCTGCTAGTAATTGCTCAGGTCTAATAAGCGTCTTGCGCCACGTATTTGTAATCCGTCGTGCCGCCGAAGAAAGATCCAGCTCGAAATTGTTGTGCTGCCAAGGCCCGATGAGCTCCTCGTATTGATCAGACGCCTCGACAGGCGCGGCCCATAGAATATCCCGATGCGGAATCAGCACACCGCCACGAGCCAAAAGTCTCTCGCGCGCATCCTTAATCGCGGGAAGGTGTTGTTGAAAAAATGGCAAGACACCACGCAGGTCAGAAATGATGATAGTCGCTGGCTCTGGAAGGCTGATATTGAAAGACAGGTCTTCAAAGAACTCAATCCGATCGGCGAAGCCGTTCGCCGCCGCTGTTTCTCGCGCGAGACCAATCACGTTATCTGGCTCCACCGCGTAAACTCGTCGCGCGCCAAGCTTGCACGCAAGGAGCGCAAACACGCCTGGGCCACTGCCAAGATCCATCACAACCGAATCAGGTTTCACGGTGCGGCGGAGTGCGGCTGAATATGCATCCATGCGTGGAGCATCCGCAAGCATCCGGCCGTAGAAGTGCAGGCTATACATGACATGGGCGCCACGAATTCAAAACCTCATGAACAGCGGCTATAGATATCGAAATATTCCAC
>JBKPMX010000099.1:0-8816 GCA_046765655.1 Acidobacteriota bacterium | reverse complement strand
GAGCACTAGTCGTCGGCAGCGTCAGATGTGTATAAGAGACAGGTAGCGGATGGCCACCGCTCAACCCTCGCGACAGCAGATCGTTCTGAGGTGAGTCCTGGCCATCCGCTACCGCGCATGGTACTGAATCGTCGATTTTAGAGAGATCAACTTACGGATGAATTTGAAAGTTACGAACCTCACGACAAGCTGAAGCATATCGGACATTCGTTGAGTCAATTCTGGGGTTCTGATCTCAGCGGGCCAGCACTAATGCATGTGCTATCGCAGTCAGCACAACTATTAAAACCGCCAGTAACAGTCTTGCCGTGATCATTATTTAAGCCGCTTGTCGATGCCCACGATCATCCGGGGCCTTCTCTCCTTTCTCCTTCGCATCCGGCGCGCCTTGTTCCGCTGCAGCATGCTCGATTTCGGAATTGACTTCACCGCCAACCAAAATCGCTGCACCAGTAAAGTAAAGCCAGAGCATCAGGATGATCACAGCGCCCAATGAACCGTACGTTTTGCTGTAAGAATCAAAAAAATGTAGATACACACGAAACGCGACGGACACCAACAACCAGATCGCGACGCCCAATGCAGCACCTGGCGTGAGCCACTGCCAAGCTTGCTCACGCATGTCGGGCGCGAAGTAATAGATCAGCCCGAACGCAAGGATCATGAATGCAAGAACGACTGGCCACTGAATGATCTTCCATGTAATAGCGAACGCCGATCCAAGGCTGTAAGTATGGGCCAGCCAATCAGCGATTCGACCACCTCCTACGACAAGACCGAGTGCTGTGATTATCAGAATTGAAAGCGCGATGGTTAAGCCGACTGACACCAATCGCTGTTTCCACCAGGGTCGAGTCTCTTTTAGGTCGTAAGCGGCGTTTAATGACTCAGTGATCGCACCCATTCCATTTGACGCGGCCCACAACGCGGCGAGAATTCCGAACGAGAGCTTTCCAGCGCCACTCGCCGCTGATACTTCCACCATCGTCGAGTCGATCAGTTGAAATGCCGACGGGGGCATCACGCGCGACAAATAACTAAACAGCGCGTGCCGTGTCCCGGTTCCCGAGCCAAGCACGAGACCGATCACCGAAGTTAGGAATAGGAGTAGAGGAAACAGAGCGAGGAGAAAGTAGTACGACAATTGAGCCGCGCGGCCAAACACATCGTCTTCCTGAATCTCGCTCCAGACACGCTTCGCCAGGCCGCGCCAGGGAAGACCGCCAAATTTCCATAAGGAAGCCATGTGAATTGCTCCTAGTGGCCGTATTGCCGTTCCGCTAGTTTGGCCATCGCTATAGTCAGCGCAGCGCCGCCCAGGCTCTTCACGAGCGTCGGGTGCTCAGCATAAAAGCTGCTAATCCGATCGATGATCGACGGATCTTGTTTTTCGGCGTGTGCGGCTATCTCGGCGACTGTGTCCGGTGGGATTTGCTGAGCTTGCTCCGGGGCAACCTGCGTTTGTCCTTGATTCAGTAGATGAGACAAAACATTTCCCCCACCACTGGACCGAGATAAGACCTGGGACACGAGTGCGGGGCCTGCAGCTGCAATTAATGTGTTTAGTAGACCCGCCTGTTGCTGCCCACCAGAGTTGCTGAAAAGGTTCGCAACCATGTCCCCAAATGCCGGTGTTTGATCCGATCGGAATGCTGCGGCAAGCCCGGGCGCCAGACTTGATGGCGGCGCTGTTTGTGCGACTTGTTCGAAGTCTTGACTGACTTGTTCAGGCGATGCGCCAGGGCTATTCGACTTGTACTGTTGAAGTAAGTCTCCAATCTCTTGCATCCAACCCATATCAACCCCCTTGTAATACACGGCTTGCGAACTAAGGCTTGGAGTGTCCTGATAGAAATCGCAATACCGCGTTCTCGTACGTTTTTCTTACCAACTTCCCGCGATGTGATTCAGGTGAGCAACGGACATGCCAACGAAAGGGCGACAGAAATGCGTGGCGGTGTGCAGATTGCCTTTGCTGTTAACGCTCGCAGGTGCGAAAATGCCTGCCACGCCAACCCGACACGAGGGACGATTGAAGGAAGTATTCACTAACTGAAAACTTTCGAAGGAGGGACTATGCTAGCAGTGATTGGTTGGATAGTCTTCGGGCTGATTGCCGGCATTATTGCGAAAGTGATTATGCCAGGAAAAGATCCCGGAGGTTTCATTGTCACGACGTTGATTGGAATCGTTGGCGCTGTTATTGGAGGCTACCTGGGACAGTTGCTATTCGGGTACGGCGGCAGTAGTTCAGGTGACGTCACCAGGCCTGGTTTTCTCATGAGTCTCGTGTTGGCGGTGGCTGGTGCGATTATTCTGCTCCTGCTTTACCGACTGTTAATACGCGGACGAGTAGGAACCTAAAGAATACATACACGGAAGTCGGTGGAGCTTTGAGGTCCTCGTAAGGACCGGTGCTCACAATTCGCGCGTTGGCGAATGATGTTGAATTGTACAGTTCAACATCCGTTCGCCAGCGCGCGAACTCTTTCGCGGGCATGTTGGTAGAAACGCTTCCCGACTGTGGCGATTATAAACTTGAATGAGTCGATCAAGCTTTGACTGCCACTAATCCGAAACAAACCTGATCTTCATGGAAGCTCCCACTCTTCTGTCGAGAATCTGGGCGGTTTGTTTGCAAGCTCGCGTTCAATCTCCGTCACCAATTCAGATTGCTTCTGCTCACTCAATGCAACCCCGACCCAACGATAGACTTTGTTCTCTTCTACCTGATTGTGAAGGACCAGCCGCCGTTCAATTTCGAGCACGACTTCTCGAATCCCTTTAAGCGCTTCCAGATCTATTCGCTGGTCAGAAAAGTCGCCGAGTGCTCGGATGGTCTGCACCGCTTCGGCGAGCGCGTCCATGAAGAACTTGTGATCGCCACGCAATTCATCAATCGCCGCTTCCGCTGCCATCAGGGCTAGTTCGGACGAATCGTCAGGCGTTTTTTCACGCAGGCCTGCTATGATCGCTGGAAACAAATGTAGATGTTCAGCGCGAATGTGCACGGCGAGTCGCGCCCAGAACAGATCAAGTTTGGCGTGGGTGGTTTCGACCTCACCATTCTCGAGGGCCGTCTTCAGTTCATTCAGAACTCGGTCGATCGCCAGGTGGTCGTCGGCTAATCGCCGGCTTGCATCTGCCATGTTCAGATCGGTTGTGCCTGGTTGATTCGTGTGATTGTTACCGGTGGTGTCGCGATCGCTTGCGCGCCTCCGGCAACTGCTTTGAGTTCCATTATTAGGTTCGTGATATCAATATCTTCGCGGCGGCAGGCTTGCTCGATCGTGATCGCACGCGCGAGTGTTTTCCTTAACAGCGGATTGCTTAATGGTGTGAATCCATGACGCAAGAATATCTCCAGCGTCGCAGGGTAACGCTCTAACACGTCGCCTACCTTTGTTTGGGGAGAGATTTCGAGCGCTTCGGCCAAGACCTGTGGCCAGCCTTCCTTTTCCAATTTCTTTCCAGCGCGCATGTTGGCGATAAGTTCGTATCCCCAAAGACTCAGTCCGAGGACTTCGATAAAACCGGAGATTCCCATCACCTTGTATGCGACGGGTGAAAAGTCGGTCGCGATCTGAAACGACACACGCGTGATGTTGCCGATGTTGAGAAGGATGAACGTCAGCCAAAGAGACCGCGTACGTCGGAGGTCAACACCGGCGAGCATTGGGACCACTTTGCTCGAGACGCCAACGATCATCATCATGATGAAACCGACCGTCAGCGCATGACGATAGGCCCCGAAAAACGCGTGGGAAAATGGCGAACGAGATCCGGTTAGAGGCATGAAGATCGCAAAGTTGTAGACAGGCGTGAACACAAGCATTGCCGTCGCAATGATGAACCAGACGTGTGCCGCCCGGATGAACTTTAGACCGCGGTCTCGGCTGTGCTCAGCAACCGACGCGAACAGTCGATATTGAAACGGCGTCCCGATCGCGACAGCCAGAAGAACAATCGTCGTCACCCACTGCACTGCCAACAACCAATGATTTGCCCCGGACATTCCAGCGATAAATAGAATAACCCCCGCGCACAGCGATCCATTGACGCTCCAGAAAATGAATCGCTGCCAACTGCGCGAGGGTTCACTGAATCCGTAAGCATGCGGAAGTAGCCTCAGAGAGACGCCGAGGATCATCACGACGGCGATGCCGATTAACTGCACATCACGGTACGGAATGTTGAAGGTAGCTAAATTGAAAAGAAGCTGCTGCCGGTCACCGGGCAACTCAAACAACTTGAAGATGATTGGATTAGCAATGGCAGCTACGACAAACCAAAACAGTGATGCGTAAACGAATCGATCGTAATCCTCAGGCTTCTTTGCCAGCCGCGTGGTCATAACGATGGTTGTGCCGAAAACAATCACCGATAAGAATTGAATCGAGGCGGCAACGATTTCCAGAGATAGAGATGGAGGCGAGGACAAGTGCGCGACTGTTTGTAAGATGATGCCAATAATCATCAACGGCAAAGCGGAGAACGCCAGTCGTGGTCGCCACAGGTTGGTGTGTTTGAATCGCGGCAACGCCTGATACGCGAAGCCCATGATAAAGAGACCGACAAACCCAAAGACCATCGCGTGTCCATGCGCGAGCACCCACGAATAACTGACAGCCGAGAAATTTTCTTTCAGACCAATCGTGAACAGGTTGATCGCACCCCACACACAACCGAGAGTCAGTACGGTTGCGATTGCCGCAAGAAAGAATGGTCGATAGATCGAGTCGGCCAAAGATGGCGGGAATTCCAACTCTTGCGCTTGCGATTGCGCCGCAGCCTCGTTGAGCTGCTGCATTAGTTGGTTTGGATCGACTCCATGAAGTCGTGCGAACCAATCTACTTTTTCGTACGGACCGTGGAGTCCGCCGCACCCTTTCAGACCGTACTGATCGAACACGGCGCGCGTTGAAGGAAATCGGGATATGACGTCCGGCAAATACGCATCTCCAGTGATGCGCTGGTGGTCATTACTGGTGTTCACAGGAATCGAGACTCAACCTTCCTCTATCTCCGTGGCCTTTGGAAATAAGAGATTGTTTTCGAGATGAATATGTTGGTGCAGATCTTTTTCGAAATCTTCCAGTGCACGATAAAGCGCTTGAAAACTCATACAGGCGTCGGCCGGTAGCTTGTAGTCTTTCGTGACGATCCGCAGATCCCGCAGAAGATCACCGGCAGTGTCGTGTTCCATCATCATCATGCGAATCGGGTTCTTCACCGTGCCGAATGGCGGAAATGGAATGGGTCGACCTTGTAAAAGCGCCTGGTCCATCACCACGATGTAAGGGAAGAGCACCTGTTCCTCCTTGAACATATGAGGCTTGAGATCGTTACACAGTAGTTGAACCAGTTCGCCGACGCGAATTAGCTCGGGATGATTCGCGCCATGTGCATCGATTACCTTATTCGTGAGTGGTCCCAGTCGGTCCATTTCTGACTTGGTGAAAACATGGTGTGTTTCAAGGATATGGGTTATGAGTTGCGACACCGAAAGTTTCTGAAAGTCGATCGCATTCGTTTCGGTATTCGACTGCTTTACGTTTGCGAGGAGTTCCATCACCTGATTGATCTCCAGCCCAGCCGAAGCACAGGCTTCAGTCAAGGGCCGGTTGCCACCGCAGCAATAGTCGATCTTCAACTGTTCAAACAGTCTCGTGGATTCAGGCATATCGAGAGCAACTTCTCGCACTGTCATCGTTGGATTAATCATTGCGTTCTCCGAGTAGTAAAAGTTCGCGTCTATGTGACGCAGTTATCCAAGCCCTGCCAGCCGAGCAAGGGATGTGCCTGCGTTTTTATTGCAGTTTTTAGAGGTTCGGTGATTACGAGTTGGGGATTCTTTGCTGTCGGTGCGGATAAATGCGCAGAGAGAGGTTCAACGTATATAACATTCATCACTCAACCTCGACTAGCACCAATCAAGTTTAGTAAGTTGCAGGTGAGGAAGGGCGGTTCACCCCCGCTGAGATCCATAACCACTCAAGCTCAGGAACAAGATCAAGAGAGACTTATCTTGAGCAGTTTCAGCGGGGGTTGTTTGGTGATGCACCTTGAGCGGGGTGAACCACCCTTCCTCACCTGCAACTTAATTAGCGCGATTTGTGCTAATGAAGGTTGAGTGATGAATGTTATGGACCTTGAACTTGTTGCTGTTGGTTGAGCGGTTATTAATCTTGAACGGGGATGGACCGCCCTTCCTCATGTGCAATTGAATAGTGGTAGTTGTTTCAGTTGAAATTGAGTGTTGGATGTTCAGGGCGTCTATCGATGTCATTGAATAGTTTGAATCCTGGTTCGGAAAAGCGGGCGACACGCGACGCCTGCGGAGTGCTATGATGAACCCGAACGGTCATGAACTAAACCGCTTCAACAATCAGCTCTGCCCCAGTTCGCTTTTTGATTTCATCGAGGGAGAGGCATATGAGCCACCAAAAACTAAATCGAGCGACGATATGCGCGGCTATTTTGATCGCGTTGGCGCTCGGCTCCGTTAACCTAAACATTGCCCAAACGAAGAAGAAGCGGCCCGCTACACCCGTCTACTATTCGGTTGCTGCAAATACCGTGATGCGGGCCAGACTTGATACCGAACTGAATTCGGAGAAGGCGTTTGTTGGCCAGACCTTCTCGAGCACACTGGTGGATCCGGTGTATTCGAGAAACGGAGTCATGCTCGCTCCTCAGGGAAGTAAAGTGATGGGGCGAGTCACCGCCGTTCAGCGCGCACGCAAGAATGGTGAACCGGCAACCATGGACGTGCAGTTTTATTCGCTGCATCTGCCGAACGGCGTGCACACTCCGATAAACGGATCATTGGCTGAACTCAACGCTTCAGGCGCGACGAGCGATAACGAAGGTACAGTTAGCGCGAAGAAAACGAGTCATCGCAAAGTGAAATTCATCGGCGGTGGTGCCGCAGGAGGTGCTGTCATCGGCGCGATCGCGGGTGGGGGCAAAGGAGCCGCCATCGGCGCAGGCATCGGCGCAGTAACAGGAATAATCGGTGGACGAGTTAAAAAGGGACACGAAGTTAAGGTGAAGTCAGGAACGGAATTCGGAGTGATCACGAACCGAGCCGTTTCAATGCGCGCTTATAAAGCGACCTAACTCGATAAAGGTTCTGATTTTGAAGGGGCGGCCCTCCGTGGCTGCACGCTCTTCCATCCGTCATGTAGTTGCAATGGCAAAAGGAGCGGGCGGCCACGAAGGGCCGCCCTACAAGTGTCGTTTACAAGCTGAGCGGCGATCCAAGTACCCCCGCATGGGAATGGATCGCCGCATCAGCCATCGTGCCAAGAGGTGAATCAAAGGCCCATCTTCCATTCACTTCTCGACAAGACAAACTCAGTTTTGCGATTGCGAAGCCAAGGTCACATAAGGCGCACTCTGAGTCCTAAACGTCTCGAGGTTGAAACTTTTGTAGATGCCACACTTCACACAAACCCTGTAGCTCTTGCCATTTCGGGTGAACGGCCGCGAAAGATCATGTTGCCAGCAACCCAGTAATCTGTTGACGAGCCGTTGCGCCGCCTGACTAAGAGCTTCGCTACGCTCGGCATAATCGTCATTCATTCGCTCGTTCAATACTGCTACGCTTTGCATGTCAACCTCCTGTTTATTCCTTCGAACTTAGAAACACGTCAAGTGGGTAGGCGATAGTTACTGAGGGATTCTCTGTCCTCTCGATGGCACAAACGTGATGCGCTTCGACGAAGCAGGTTTCTCCAGAGCCGGTTTGTCACCGTCGAGATCGTTCAGAACGATCGTCGGCGTTGACAAATTCGTCTCGAACGAAGCTGGGGCACTTACCGCTTGCATAAATCTTGTAGCGGAAAACGTCGTCTGCTTTTGGTCGACTTTCGCTTCGGCGACAACTACTGACTCCGGCCGAGAGATGGTCCGTCGGGCGTAACTGACGGCTGCGATTTGATTCGAAGAGGTGTCGGTCGGAGTGGCAACTGAATCTATTTGCGCGAAACACGGAATTGCCGCGATAACAAGTGCGATGGCTGCGAACGAGAGTTGCGAAAGTGTTTTCTGCGCTGACATGGGTTTGAGCTCCTTCCGAGTTTGTTATTGCTGACGGAATGGAGAGTACCAACGTCAATAGCGCTTGAAAATTGTACGTTGGTTCTGGCGGGTTGTACTTTGGTGCAAGCTAGAAAGAAAGGATGAAGGATGAGGGATGAAGGATGAAAGCCACAAATCGAGGTCACTTTCATCCTTCATCCTTCATCCCTCATCCTTGATTTTCAGCTGATCATCAGACACGCGACGGATCTGACCGCAGCGAGCAATGGTTCAATGTTGAATGGTTTTCGGAAAAACGCGGCTGCACCGGCTTTGAGTACATGAAGCCGCGTCGCTTCATCACATTCGCCGGACATGAAAATCACGGGAACGTCAGTCCCTGCTTCTATGAGGTTCTTTTGCAGATTAAGGCCACTCATCCCCGGCAAATCAACGTCAAGAATCAAACACGCATACTCAGAGCAGTCCGCATCCAGGAATTCCTCTGCCGAGCCAAACGAGTCAACGTCAAGACCTTCCACAGACAGTGCACGTCGCAGCATACGGACCATCGAAGGGTCGTCATCTACTACGGCAATTAAAGGATTTGTTCGCCCCAAGCTGCTCCTCACAATCTTCACGTTCATTGCGCCCCCCGCAACGATCGTTCGAATGTCCAGGAGGTTAACAGTTCAGGCCGGAGTTAGAAATTGTACGAGGGTTCAGTGAACCTGCACCAAAGATCAATGGGAAGGAGACCGGGAGAAAGGGCGACAAGGCGAGGGATCGTG
>JBKPMX010000098.1:0-12353 GCA_046765655.1 Acidobacteriota bacterium | reverse complement strand
GCGAAGCGCGATACGTAAATTCAAATTCCTTTTGTTGGGAGGTCGTCCAATGGTAGGACTCCAGACTCTGGATCTGGCTATCGGGGTTCGAGTCCCTGCCTCCCAGCCAATCAAGGATGAGGGATGAAAGCGCTCTCAACTTTCATCCCTCTCTTATTAAACCCTCTGCTATACACACACTCGAGTTTGATCTAGACTGAACAGCCCAATCATTCGTTCTCTTCATAACTACGCCTCCCGACTGTAACGACTAAGCGAGCCGGCAGGCGTGTTCTGTCATACCCCGCACAGAAGGAGCATCATGCCTGCCAAACGAAATAAGAAACCACAAGAGGAAGTGCCTTATGAAGACGACTTTTTAGTTGTCGGATTAGGGGCTTCCGCGGGTGGGATCGAGGCGTTAAAACAATTCTTCCGGGGTGTGCAGAAAGACAGCGGCATCGCATACGTAGTCATTCTTCATATGTCGCCGGAGCATGAAAGCCATCTCGCCGAAGTGCTCCAGGGCACATCCGCGATTCCGGTTACTCAAGTACGACAACGCGAGAGGGTGGTGCCCAACCATGTATATGTCATTCCACCAAACCAGAATCTTGCGATGGCCGACGGCCATTTGATGCTCACAGATATGATCGGTGTGGAGGAGCGCCGATCACCAGTAGATCTTTTTTTCCGCACGCTTGCTGAGACAAACGACAACCGCGCTGTTTCCGTAATCCTCTCCGGCACTGGCGCTAATGGATCGATGGGACTGAAACGCGTAAAGGAATACGGTGGCGTTGCTTTCGCCCAGGATCCGAATGAAGCTCAATACCCCGACATGCCGCGGAATGCGATCGCGACGGGCTTGGTTGACTACGTCTTGCCCGTGTCGGAGATTCCGTCGAAGATCCTTTCCTACAGCCAACATCGCGGCACGATTCAGATCCCCGAGACGCAAGAGATTCCGGCCACCGATGAGCAAGCCCTGCGCAATATTTTTACGCAGTTACGGATGCGCACAGGGCACGACTTCTCGAATTACAAACGAGCTACGATGTTACGCCGCATCGAACGTCGTCTTGGGATCAAAGAACTCTCTGGTTTGCCACAGTACGCACAGTATCTGAAAGAGAACAGAGAGGAAGCCCAGGCGTTGATGAGAGACTTGCTAATCAGCGTCACAAATTTTTTTCGCGATCAGCAATCGATCGAAGCGGTTGAAAAAAAGATCCTGCCGCTTGTCTTCGATCGGAAAGGCGAACACGACCACGTGCGGGTATGGATTGCCGGATGCGCAACCGGTGAAGAGGCGTATTCGTTTGCAATGTTACTGGCAGAAGCAACCGGTTCGAATATCCGCGCTCCACACCTTCAGATCTTTGCCACTGATCTCGATGCCGAAGCGATTGCGATTGCGCGTGAAGGATATTACACGGAGGCCGAAGTTGCCGATCTTTCGCCCGAGCGCCTGCGGCGGTTCTTTCTGAAGGAACTCGATGGATATCGAGTTCGTCGGGAGTTAAGAGAAACCGTTCTCTTCGCTGTTCATAACGTAATTAAAGACCCGCCATTTTCCCATCTCGATGTCATTTCGTGCCGCAATCTTCTCATTTATCTGAATCGCACCGCGCAAAACCGAGTTCTGGAAGTGATGCACTTTGCTTTGAACCCAAGCGGCTTTTTGTTCCTCGGGGCCTCGGAATCGATTGAAGGCGCAACCGATCTGTTTTCAACGGTCGATAAGGACCACCACATTTATCAAAGTCGACCGGTGCCGACACGTGCCGTTTTTCAGGTTTCTGAGACGGCGTTCAAAGCGCCAACAATCGCGCCAGTCGAAAGGGAGCGAACCCAACAAGAACTGCGAGCGATGGAACGATTGTCGTACGTCGACTTGCACCAGCGATTGCTCGAGCAGTTTGCACCACCCAGCGTTGTTGTGAACGAAGAATACGATGTGGTCCATCTTTCAGACCGCGCCGGAGAATTCATGCAAGTGACTGGTGGCGAACCCACAAATAATCTCTTGAAGCTGATTCGACCGGAATTGCGGCTTGATTTACGCACGGCGCTCTACAACGCAGTGCAAATGCGTGCGCAGGTCCATACGCGCACTATCGAAGTCATGACGCTGGAGGGAAGCAAACAAATCGAGGCAGTCGTGCGGCCGGTGTTGCGTGAGGGTGACCCTACACGCGGTTTCATTCTTGTACTGTTTGAAGAAAAGAAGCTCGCTCAGAAAGACACAACTCCGGCGGTCGCAGCGCCCGCCGAGCCCATCGCACGACAGCTCGAAGATGAATTGATGCATGCGAAGTCGCAACTAAGGGTGACAGTCGAGCAGTATGAAATCCAGCAGGAAGAACTGCGTGCTTCGAATGAAGAGTTGCAAGCAATGAACGAGGAGCTTCGTTCAGCAGCAGAGGAATTGGAAACCAGCAAAGAGGAGCTGCAATCGGTTAACGAAGAACTAACCACAGTAAACCAGGAGTTGAAAATCAAGATTGAGGAACTAAGTCAGGCAAACAACGATTTTGCCAATCTGATGAATTCGACTGACATCGGCACGATCTTTCTCGACCGGATGCTGCGCGTAAAACAATTCACGCCCCGAGCGCGCGACGCATTCAACCTCATCCCGTCCGACATAGGCCGACCTCTTGCAGATATCACCCATAAACTGACGTACGACCATTTGTTGGAGGATATCGGCGGCGTCATGACAACGCTCCACAAGGTGGAGTCCGAGGTTGTTACGGTGGACCACCGGTCGTACTTGATGAGGATCCTTCCGTACCGCACGACCGAAGATCGTATTGACGGCGTCGTCGTAACGTTTCTTGATATTACTGACGTCAAAGCGGCAAAGAGTGAACTCGAAATAGCACGCCGCGATTTGGAGACGAGAGTTGGCGAGCGAACTAGCGATTTACGCCAGGCCTATAAAGCGCTTTCGACTGAGGTAGCTGAGCGTCGGCAGTCGGAAACAGCGCGCGCAAAACTCTTGAATCAGTTGGTCTCGACTCAGGAAGCTGAACGCGCGAGATTGGCTCGTGATCTTCACGATCAGCTTGGCCAACAATTGACCGTCTTAAGATTAAAACTCGAGGGGCTTCCCGAAACTTCCGGCGACCACAAACAGTTAAGATCGGATGTCGATGACTTGCTCAGCATAACCTCGCAACTTGATTCAGATGTCGACTTCCTAGCCTGGCAATTGAGGCCAGTAGTTCTGGACGATCTTGGTTTACAAGAGGCGTTGCGGGTTTATGTGAGACGCTGGGCGGAGCACATAAAGATCCAGGCTCAATTTCACAGCACTGCCCTGGAAAACGAGCGACCTGCCCCAGATATTGAAAACAATCTTTACCGAATCGCGCAGGAAGCTTTGAATAATGTCGCAAAGCATTCGAGAGCTACGAAAGTAGATGTCTTACTTGAACTTCGCGATGCGCAGGTGGTCCTGATCGTCGAGGATAACGGAGTCGGTTTCGTAACGGATCAAAGTAGCGAAGACGGTTTTGGTCTGAGTGGGATTCGTGAGCGAGCATCTCTTCTCGATGGAGAAATGGAAATCGAGTCGAAGCCTGGTGAGGGAACGACGTTGTTTGTCCGAATTCCTTGGACCAAAGTCGGGGGGGGTAAACGGAGAGGAGGTCGAGCCTATCTGAATGGATAGAATCCGAGTCTTAATCGCAGAAGATCACGCGACGGTCAGGGAAGGATTGAAACTAATTCTTGCCGCTCAATCAGACATGGAGGTCGTAGGAGAGGCTGAAGATGGTAGAGCGGCTATCGAGCTCGCCAAAAAACTTAAGCCGCGAGTCGTCCTAATGGACGTATCCATGCCGCGTCTGAATGGCCTGAAGGCTACTACGATTCTGAAAGAGTGTTGCCCGGATGCGCACGTGTTAGCCCTCACCCGCCACAAAGATGATGGCTATCTCCAGCAAGTTCTGCGTGCGGGCGCATCCGGCTACGTACTCAAACAAAGTCCACCAGCTGAGTTAATTCACGCAATTCGTGCCGTTGCGAATGGTGGCAAGTACCTCGACCCAGCGGTGGCCGGAAGAATAATGGGCGAGTATTCCGGCAACCGAAGCCCGCACCGTGCTACTGGTGTCGAAATCAGTGATCGAGAGGTCGAAGTCCTGCGACTCGTAGCATGGGGCCACAGCAACAAAGAAATTGCAGCTCGCTTGGATCTCAGCGTAAAAACGATTGAAGTCCACAAAGCGAACGCCATGAAGAAGCTCGGCATGGCAAGTCGAATTGATATCGTTCGCTACGCAGTGTTACAGGGTTGGCTGCAGGACGCCTGAGTTTTGTTGCACTCCAAAAATAGGGAAATCCCTAGTCGTTGTCCGAAACTCCCAATAGCCAAAACACCGTCTAGTTAGCATCATGTTCGGACCATTCGGTCCAAGGCCAGAACCGCATGGGGTGATCGTTTAACTCCGATTAATTCCCCAATCTTTCAGTCTTTTCTGCGCGAGCCTTTGTCTGTTTTCCTGAGGCGATGGCGTTCGACGCACGATGAAATGAGAGGACCTCATTTATGCAAGATATTCGACGAGTTCTTCCCAGCCCCGAACGGCCAATCCAATTTAACGGTCTACTAACCAATAAACTCCTTGCATCATTGCCAGGGCCAGCTTTTGCAGCTCTTTTGCCGCACCTTGAACCTGTCAGTTTTTCCGCAGGGCAGGAGGTGTACTCTTGTGGCTCCCGAATCACTTGCATCTATTTTCCAGAGACTGCAGTGGTATCACAGCTGTCGTATCTGGAAGACGGCAGCGCGACTGAGGTAGCGGTGATCGGCAACGAAGGATTGGTGGGTCTTAGCGCGATCCTCGAGTCGCCGGGTAGCACGCATTGGACCGAGGCTACTATCGCAGGCACCGCGCTGAAGGCGAGCCTCGAATCGATCATGGAACAGTTCCGAACTTCTGGCGCATTTCAAAGCAAGATACTTTCATACACAAGCTCGTACCTGAATCAGGTATCGCAACGTGCCGTTTGCAACAGTCGGCACCGGTTGGAAGAGCGTTTGTGCTCCTGGCTTCTGATGGTCCATGATCGCGCACCCGGAACACAATTGCCATTGACTCACGAATTGATAGCGGAGCATCTCGGTGCGCGACGAGCTGGCATCACCAGTTTCTGTACCTTGCTCCGGGAGCATGGTGCGATTGCCTATCAACGTGGTGTCATCTCCATCGTCAATCGTAAACTGCTTGAAGAACTGGCGTGTGAGTGCTACCGGGCATTGGGCAGGACAAACGAAAAGGTGCTGGGTCTGAAGCATTAGCGACCATTGGTGAGTTATCAACTGTTATTTGACTGAGACCACGGACTTCATAGCCGTGGTTCTTCCATTGCAGGCTAGCAATGGCACAAGCACTCGTAACGTGTTCTGCACGCGGATTTGAGAGTGGCCGTGGTAGGTTAAAGTTGAAGTGCCACCGACTTGAAGTCGGTAGTGTCCAAGTGGTCTAAGGTCAGATCACAATTGATAACTGTTCTGATCCTGATTCGGCGCTCCTGGCTTGCTGCTCGGCTCTCCGCTTTTCCAACCTTTCTTTCCCTAGTAGAATCCAACCTTACGCATTTACCTCTCCCGCTTGCAAAAGCATTTAAGTCTTGCTAAACCTCCGATACTATATGCCCCGGGAGAAGTAATCATGAACATATCTTTCCGTTTGCTGCTTGTTGCTGCAGTCGCTTTATCACTTGTTGCTCCAACGCTCGCCGACACGGTTCGACTAAAAGACGGCAGCGTGATCCGCGGTCAGGTGATCGGTTTTCGCGATCAGCAATTCACGATCATGATCGGAGGCGGTGCGCGCGGTCGTAGAGGCCAAACCACGGTCTACGCTGAAGACGTCGAGTCGATCGAATTTGATTCGAATACCCCTCCGACTGATACTGCGTCTAACTCGACTACAGGCAATTCCCAACCAACGCGACCGAGTCAATCAGCCGACGACGGCGTTAACTATCCTCGAACGAGCGATCCCCCGCCCACGACTCCAGCCGCCACACCGACTTTCTTTACGATCAAAGTAGGCGTTAGGGCCGACAACACGAACAACGGTTGGACTAACAGCGGGCTCGTCGTTCGGAAAGGTCAGCGGTTGAAGATTAGCGCATCGGGACGGGTATCACTCGGGCGCGGCCGCTTCTCGCTGCCCGGCGGTGTTTCGACAATTCCTGATAACGATAAGCTCATGCGGAACGAAGCGACAGGTGCCTTGATCGCTGTGATAGGCGACGACAACGATGATTTCATACTGATCGGGCCTCGACGTGAATTCGTCGCACAACGAGACGGCGTACTGTTTTTGGGTGTGAATGAAGGCGACCTGACCGATAACACAGGCAGCTACGATATCGTGATCGAAGCTGAGGCTGGCGGTGGCTCATCGCGCCCCTAGACGTAGTAAAAGAACGTAGTAAACTTCGGTCACCCCCGGGGCATCAGACATCTCAGCTTTGTTTTCCGATTTGTAGGGGCGGTCCTCCGTGACCGCCCGCCAACATCACGCCGCGACAACGGGCGGCCACGGAGGACCGCCACTACAAAACTCTGGATTTCGCGGAGTAACACAATGAAAGCATTTAAATCTCTCTTAGTAGTAACCGTTATCGGAGTTCTGATCGCTGGCGGAATGGCGCCCTTGGCAGTTTCTCAATCGCGTCGCCAGCCACCAACCACGAACGAAAAGAAGAATAAGCGCCCTGAGCCCGGCAAGGAAGGTGAACAACAGCCGGAGCCGTTACCGTCTGACATCGTCAAGCCGCCCCAGGAACTGGAAAAGGTGACGATCGGAACTCAGCTGGTGAACGTCGATGCCGTCGTCTATCACAAAAAAAGCGGTCAGATTGTCGCGAACCTAAAAAGGGGCAACTTCGCGATCTTCAAAGACGGCGTGCAACAGACCATCACGAATTTTGGTACGCCTGAAGCGCCGATCACAGTCGCTATGGTGGTCGAATACAGCAAATGGTCCGAGCTATTTGGTTATTACGGCAGCGGCGGCTATGACCCCGGGACGTACGAGGTAATCCGGCCGACCGCGATGTTTCTGTCCCAGTTCATCCACCCACCGGATGACTACGTTTCGGTGGTCGCGTTTGATATTCGTCCCACTCCGCTGACGGATTTCACCAACGACCCGACGCGCATCTCTGCAGTGATCAATCTGTTGCTCCGAAATCAGCCTGCGTTCCGCGAGACAAATCTGTTCGACGCATTGAAGTTTGTGCTCGTAGGCGGTCGTGGGGATTCAGTAGTGCTGGAGGACTCGAAATCAAGCAAGTCAGATTATTCGGGTCTTGTCGCTGTCCAGGGACGACGGCGAGCGGTGATCTTAGTCGCGTCCGGCATCGACACGTTCAGCAAGATCAACTACGGCGAGGCACGCAAGGTCCTGCAGAACTCTGGCATCCCAGTGTACATCATCGGAACCGCCAATCTCTTCAAGAAGAAGTACGGCGATCAGCTCGGCGCCAACGATGGTCTGGATGGATCGCCCGGTCGCATGACGTTTCTACAGGCTGAGAATGCCTTGCAGACATTTGCTAAAGAGACCGGCGGCATGTATTACCCGGTGACATTCGATGGTGAGTTACCGAAAGTACTCGGCAGTATCAACACGCTACTGCGCAGCCAGTACAGTCTTGGTTTCAATCCGGGAGACGAACGCGACGGCAAACAACACAAGCTCGTGGTGAAAGTAGATGTCGATGGCGATGGCACTTACGACGATAAAGAGTTTGTAGTTCAGGCGCGACAGTTTTATAACGCGCCGAAGCCGGATGGCTCAAAACCAGCAGGATCTCGATAGCAACCAAAAGAACATCCACAGATTTCGCAGATTACACAGATAAGAAGGGGAAAAGGAAAAGGGAGTTTGTTTCCCTCTTTCCCTTTTTCCCTTGGCCTATAGTCCGTACACTCTCAAACGAAATTCATCATTAAACGAAACAAACTCCGCTCGCTTACCTGAAAACAGTTTTGATTGTCGCAGCAGCTCAGGCAGGCCACGCAACGGCGACTTCAAGCCATACTCGCTACTCGTAAGCATGGCCGACAGCTGCGGATTCAAACGCTGCGGCACACCGTACCGTATCGCTTTCTGGGCCACTGGCGTAAACCCTGAGCTTCGACGTGAGTTAATAAACTCCAGCGAATGATCAAAAATGTGAACGCGAGTGGGCAGATCGCGGAGCGCGAGATCTCGATGGGCCAACATATTCGCCAGCGCTTCCAATACCACACCGCGATGATAATTCGCTCGCGCCGGTACGGGCGATTGATCGGGTTCACTCGTCAAGACGTTCTTGGATCGCTGATCATGCAAATCGCAATACCGTGCGATAAAGCGTGTCAGTCCCTCGTGAAGCGTCAGTAAATTGCCCGCGAACTTTACACGCTCGACGATTGCCGATTGCAACGACTCTCCGGAAAACCTAGTCGCGATTACGGCTGCCCGCGGCAATAGTTCAGTGACGCGATCGTCGCGTCCAAACAAAAGCAACCCGGCTACGGTGGGAACCACGTCTTGTCCGGCTTGCGTCGCCAGCAATAAATCTCTTTCCATTACCGAGGCAGTCGGATATCCCGCCGCGTTGGCCTCTTCAAAAGCGCCGCCTTCGAACTCCCGCAGGTACGACCAAAGATGAGCTTCATCAATGTCCTCCATTGTTGACCCAAGTGCCGGCACTGCTTCGTAACGCAGCGGCCTTGCCTCATCCAGTAAGGATGAGAGCTCTTCGCGCGAGGCTTCGCGCTTCTCTGCACCGATACGCAAATAGAACCGGCCATCACGTGTTCGGTATGGCCGTCTTTTGGTATCGACATCGAGTGCGACGATTCGCCGGCCATTGTCGAGTGCAACGCGATCGATGAACGGGACCAGCGGCGGTTGAATCTCTTCCCGGCAAATCCGGACGAGCTCTTCCTGCACGCGCTCTGGATCATCTACACCTTCGACTCGCAACTGGTCGTTCACTCCAAAAACGATAACACCGCCGCCAGTGTTTGCGAGCGCGACGATCTCCTGCGCGATCTTTTCAGTGTTGGATAGTTTGACTTTGAGCTCGAGGAAAGTATCTTCGCCGCCGCGAATCAGACGCAATAGTTCGGTGCGAGAGGTTTGCGGAGCAGGAGTGGAGAGGACGTATTCCTGAAAGGAACGTTCGGTAACCGGCTCATGCCGCTGGTTGCTACGAAATCTTCTGCGAGCCATTTGTGTAATGACGGGGCTCTCGACCCGCCCGGACGCTCGCGGCGTCTCTGGATTCAAAAGTTAAAGAACGAAATCATTTGTCATTTGACGTTAATGAGTCGTCATTTAGATACCACCGACTTCATGTCGGTGGTCTATCAATTTCGACCTACAGCAGCGCCCCTACTTGTTTTACGCGCGCAGCGCGAAAGGAAGTGGGGTTATTCGTCCTTAGGTAGAAGTTGAAGCACCACCGACACAAAGTCGATGGTATCTAAATGGCAACGGATAAATCTCAAATATCAAATGACAATTCTCAAATGACCAATGATTCTTTCCTACTGGTCGGGCTCTTTAATCGCCTCAAGTATCTGAATCTCGCGCCGCTCGAGCGCGCGACCCTGTGCATTGATCACAAAAAAATAGATGCCGATTAGGATTAACGCGATGGCCGCCAGTGTAGCATATTCAAGAATCAGGCTCTCCGTAGCGTAACCAATCAATGTCGCTGCCATCGGAGGCATAGCCAGCAAGACCAACAAAGGAATTAAAAACAGTCCGGCGACACCGGACGTATTAAGACGTTTGCCAAACTGCATGCGTTTCGGAAAGTTGACCGATTGCCAGTTGCCCACGACGCAAGCCATTGTCGCGAAGCAAACAAAACTAAGCGTTACGAACAGCAGTGTGCCGGGATCCAGGTCTCGAAAAATGATCTCGTTCACAGCCAGGAGTACCGTGGAGAACGCAAGTGCAATAGTGATAACTGCGAGGTTTTTCCCGAACAGGATTCTTGTGCGATCAATGGGAGAAAGGATCAGCGCCCGCATCCCAGCGTCTTCCATCGCGAATTGATTACACCACAATCCAGCGAGCAACAAGAATACGTACAGCACACCTCCGGAAGCGATTAATCCTCCAGCGTAAGTCAAAAACTCACCCCGCGTGGAGCTCGAAAATGAACTAAATCCCCCACCGAATCGTCGTGCGTTCATGAGTCGAATAAAAATCCAAATCAGAGGCATCAAAGCCAACATCCGCAGCTGCGCATTGCGTAGCCCGTATCGCAACTCCTTTTCGTAAATCGCCGACAAATCGTCGGGCATCAGCGGCAGCTTCCAACCAACGTAGTTGCTTTCCTGTACGGCTGCGCGACCCTGTCGACGTTTGGCGCCTTCATAACCAAGCGCGGCGCGACGAGCAATCAAATAAGTACCCACAATGAGTAGCGCCGCCAGAACGCTCAACAGAAGAAAGGCGGCGATGTAGGTGTTTGGATCTTTGTTGTAGCGCGCATCGATGAGAAGTGCGGCTGCGCCCGGCGGTGTCCAGCGCAGAATCCTCAACGACTCGGAATGTCGTGCAATCAACGGAGCGAGTTGGCCTGCCATCGCGCCACCTAAACCGGCGGTTGCGCCAATGATCGCGATGATCGTTTCACCGCGGCCACGCTTGCGTCTAAAGACGGATCCGATTGTGGTCGATAACCACTTCGACAACGCGATGCCAAACAAGGAAATGGGAATCGCCGCCAACAATGTCGCGACGAATTCCCCTGACCCGAGTGCCGCGCCAATACTCATGGCAACGATAGCCGGAATCGCGAACAATGATTGTATGTTCGCGACTTCACTGACAAAGTCGATCGCAAAAAGTTTTCGCAGACTGATTGGGTAGAGTAAAAGGTTTCCGGCGTCGAATTGCCTGCTGCTGCCGATGCTGAGAGGTATCGTCGCCCACATCAGATACAGGAACGCATAGATGGAGAAGAAGATGAATTCACTTGAGAAACTATCTTGCTGGCCCCTTCTGCGCGACGCTTGAAGCATGCTCGCGATTGACGGTTTCGTGAGTGCGTAGGCAGCCAGACCAAGCCCGGCCGCGACAACAAGAGCGAGGAGTAGTGCCGCCAGCATCCCGATAATGGATGCCACCTGGTTCGCAACGGCCTTTCTTGAGCGCAGCGAGTTGCGTAGCATGCGCCACTTCAACCAGATGATTGTGATTAGTTGGGACATATGCAGTGGTCGTGGGTCAGGTGCCAGCGGTCAGTTGTCCTTTATCTAGACCACATATCTGGTAACCCAGAACTCAGTATAGAATGACTATGAGGCATTCAGTAACTACGAATGACCGCCAGTACAGAACGGGAGCGAAGCGATCGATCTCAACTTAGCGACTACTAAATGCGCATTGACATCGGTCGCTTTCCCGACGTGTCGGGATTCTGTAGTTGAGTTTAGAAGCAACACCGCAACGGAGAACTGACTACTGAGGACGGATCACTGACAACGGAAACAAATTGAACCACGCTTACATCAGTCTCGGATCAAATCTCGGTGACCGCGCAGGCTATCTTCTGCTGGCTGTGCGGGGCATGTTGGCTGCTGGTTTGCGGCCACTACGACTGTCGCGGATTTATGAAACGGCGCCTGTCGGTTACATCGAGCAACCACATTTTCTGAATATGATCGCCGAACTCGACGGCGCCCATTTGCCTACACCCGAACAGCTGTTGGCGTGTCTCTTACGCATTGAATATGCGCTCGGTCGCACTCGCGGAGTTCCGCAGGGTCCACGCACGATTGATCTTGACCTCTTGTTTTATCCAAATGTGCTAAGCGACACCGAATATCTGACGCTGCCGCATCCGCGAATCCAGGCGAGAAGATTCGTTCTCGAGCCGCTGAATGAACTCGTCCCCTCTCTGGTCCATCCTGTTCTGAACAAGACGGTCAACGAACTACTGGCACTAACAACAGACGAATCGGAAGTGCGTATTTGGAAGCCGGGGCCGTAGCCCGACTGGTGATTTCTCTGCGTGTCCTCTGTCATTCGGAGTCTTTGCGTCAGTAGGTGATTCCATCGCGTTACGGCTATGCCGCTCGATGTGAGGCGACGGCGCCTCGCCGCAACTATGGCGCTTTCATATGGGCTGTGCCCCCGGTTCGGTCTTGACCCTTGCTCATACCGCGCGCTTGTGTCGGCGGGGCACAGCCCGAACAAGGGGCATAGCCCGAAATGGGAAAAAGCACATTCCGGCGAGGCAAAGCCGTCGCCTCACATCGGGCGGCGAAGCCATTGTTAAAGTCAGGCACTCTTTCCCATAGAGATTTGGCTAGTTTCCCTGCTTTGGGT
>JBKPMX010000097.1:0-32301 GCA_046765655.1 Acidobacteriota bacterium | reverse complement strand
GTACAGGGCATTCGTCTTCATGATTGCGGCAAAGAATAGCACACGCATATGCGAAAGCTTTTGATTACGGCTTTGGCGCTCGATGTGAGGCGGCGGGGTCCCCGCGCCGTAACGTGCGGGCTTTGTCTTCCCAAGTTGACTGGAGCATGTGAATGGAAGGGGCGAAGCCCAGGGGCATAGCACGACTCGGAAGAAGCACGTTACGGCGAGGCAGAGCCGTCGCCTCACATCGAGCGGCAAAGCCGTTAGGCAAGCAGCAAATCTTCGGTTGTGGGTTCCGGTGGGCCAGTCGTGAGATGGATCGAGGGTATCTTAAGTGCTACGCTCTCGCGCACCGTAGAATGAGACAAGTCGTTACTACAACAACCGGCGACGTTGATGTGCTCAAGGTCCAAAAGAAACCCGATCCAAGACCTGGACGAGGTGAGGTATTGATTCGAGTCAAGGCCGCTGGCTTGAACTTTGCCGACATTCTGTCGCGTCAGGGTCTTTATCCTGACAGCCCTCCGAAGCCGTGCGTAATGGGATATGAAGTAAGTGGAGTGATTGAAGGGGCCGGTGACGGAGTCGAGAATGAATGGATTGGGAAGGCGGTCGTTGCGATGACGCGCTTTGGAGGTCAATCTGATCTCGTCGTCGTGAATGCGACACAGTTGTTTGAAAAACCTCGGAACCTGTCGTTTGAAGAGGGAGCTGCAATCCCAGTCAACTACTTGACGGCGTATGCGTTGATTGTTGTGATGGGTTCACTGCATGAAGGCGAATCAATACTAATTCACAACGCCGGGGGTGGTGTTGGATTGGCAGCGCTCGAGATCGCAAAGAAGATCGGTGCGTTGACTTTCGGCACTGCGAGTCCGTCGAAACATCAATTCCTCGCCGAACGCGGGCTGGACCATGCAATCGATTATCGAGGGCAAGACTGGTTGCCGATCTTGAAGGATTTAACGCATGGACGTGGAGTCGATCTGATACTCGATCCACTTGGTGGTGCTCATTGGAAGAAGAGTTATGCAGCACTACGACATACCGGACGTTTAGGAATGTTCGGTGTGTCCACCGCGTCGGCAAATGGTCTTACGGGAAAGTTGAAGCTTGTGAAGGCGGCGTTGCAAATGCCGCTTTTTCATCCATTGGGTTTGCTAAACAAAAATCGCGGAGTGTTCGGTCTGAATCTCGGTCACATGTGGCACGAACCAGACAAAGTGAGAGTCTGGATGCAGGAGATTCTAAAAGGAGTCGATGAAGGTTGGATCAAGCCGCACGTGGATCGGACGTTTACCTTTGATGAGGCGGGCGAAGCCCACAAATATTTAGAGCAACGAAAGAACATTGGGAAGGTGGTACTAATTCCTTGACCGGTCAAAACTGCTCGAGTTGCATGAGCTGAATTTACGACAAGCACTTGAATGGTGCTAATGAAGATTGAGTGACTGCTGTTATGGACCTTCAGGCTGATTTAGGTAGACGCTTCGCAAGGAAGAAGGCTATCAGCGTCGAGTAGCCCAAGCCGAACAACATCGATCCAAGAAACAATCCGAGAAATGCTTGGATGGCGACCAGGCGCATCGGTAACTGCTGTGCGCCAGCCTCAACTCCCATCCATCGTGTCCCGATAACAAGCAGCACTCCGGCAAAGAACAACGCTATCGCTATCGAGTACACAAGCGAGATCCAAACGCCGGCCTTTAACGATTGTTTGAATGTGGCCTCGCCGTCAGACTGTCTGCGAAAGGCGGATATGCCAAGGAAGATTCCGATGAATAGCACGACGTTAAAAAAGACAGGTGTGCCAAGCGTGTGAATGATCGATTGGAGGTTTGCGACGAACGCGTGCGCGATGAGCACCCAAGCCGCCGCGATGGCAGCGATAACTAAGCCATACCTAATGGCGATTTTCTTCATCGTGGCCAGAGGTTGTAAACGAATCTAAGTTAAATGTAAACGCGAGTCCTTGTGAGCGCGTCGACCTTTCACGCGTTCGTCCGCGCAACAAAGCGCCGACCGGTCGGCGCACTCCAAGGATTCATTATCAACTATTTGAACAGACCTCCAACCTTTGCGGCTGCATCTCCAAGAGCGCTTTCGCCGCCGCCACCACCGACCGCATTGTCGATTTGTCCGGCAATCGGTGCTGGCAACTTCGTCTTTAAAAAGCCAAGGACGGTTGTTACCGCCGTCCGAGCCTGATCCTCGGAGATTCCCGTCTTCGCTGCCACCTGTTTAATTAGTTCTTCCATTTCTGCTCCTTTCTACTTCTAACTTTGGGTTCATTCCCACGCTGGTCGCGAATTTCCATCAGCACTCTTCCAAAACGGCGCCCAGACAAACGTCAACAACTTAACGCTGATATTTGTCTTCTTCGGCTTCAGACTAACCTTCTCCAGTTGTTCCGTTTGTGGATCGATTGACGTTTCCAGCGCCTTCGCCTCGGCCTGAAATTCTCCATCGAGATCGAGAAGCTGTTGGTTAACGACCGTCAGCGTTTCTTGCGCGCGAGTCACATCATCAGCCTCCTTCATCGATCTACTAACACCGCGTGCGGCGGTTGTTGCCCGACCCAGGGTGCCTAGACTCGCTTTCTTCCGACCAAGAAACGACGACAGCAACGTCGCACCGAAGGAGATGGCGGTCTGGTACTTCTGTGTCTTCGCCTGTTCGGCTTCACGTTCCACTACCTGTTCCGCTCGTCGTTTCTTCTCTTCAAGTTGCGCGATCTTCGGTGCGTATCGCTGGCGCAGCCTCTCAACCGCCTTATCGCGATTCTCCCGCGAGAACTGCTGAAGCCTTACCCGAAAATCGCGTTCTGACTCCCCTGGATTTGAAGCGACATCCAGACCGGGACTCTCAAACAACTCGATTCGCTGGTTGCGGTAAATCCAGGTTACGAGGTCCTTGTTCCATTTCTCATAGTTCTTCACCTTGCTAGCAGCACTTGGCGCGCTTGCGAACCCCCCATTCGACTCGGCTTCATTTTCCAATTCGTCAACAGGTACATCGATCACTGTGGCTTGTTCCCAATCAACAGCGATGGGTCCGTCTGAGATGGGACAGAGCATTGTCAGTTGCTGCGTCATATCGATCGTTTTAGCGTCGCTGTAATGGATCTCAGCTGCGCCCATCACCATTGGCTGATACAGCAAACGTTCGCCGCCATTTGCTGACGAACGAATCGGTAGAAAATATTGCGTGATGTTTGCGGGCAACACCGCCCGCTGTCCGTCGTCTTTGTTCTCTGCTGGGACGGCGGCCGCAGTTGTTGGCGCTACTGAAACAGTCGCCGGTTGCGCAGACTGTGGTGTCGGTTGGACCTTGACCTTCGCCATCAACTCTTTAATCTGAACTCTCGTTAGTGGACCACGCAGGTACGACATTGCCCAACGACTCTCAAACACTTCCGGTGCATCATCGTGTGTGTTGTTGAGTACGAAGATCCTATTGCTAAGACCCGCGAGAATTTCTTCCATCTGCTGACGATCAAATCTTTGTCCACTGCCGGCGGCTGCACCTTCAAGTCCTTCCAGAACGCGTGCCTTGTCGCGCTCGGTTTGGAGTCTGCCGATAAACCACGTGCCCGTATTCGAAAGCCCCTTGTAATCGAGATCGACAGGGTTCTGTGTTGCGAGGACAACGCCAAGACCAAACGCTCGTCCCTGTTTCAATAGAGTCAGCAAGGGAAGTTTCGACGGCGGATTTGCGACTGGCGGAAAGTAACCAAAGATCTCATCCATGTAGACAATCGCGCGCAGGCTTGTGGTTCCTGACTGCGTTCTCATCCAACCGAGAACCTCGTTCAATAGCAGCGATACAAAGAACATTCGCTGCGCATCATCAAGATGCGCAATCGAGAAGATCGCGATTCGCGGTTTACCTTGTGATGTGTGCAGAATCTGTTGAATGTCGAGCGAATCGCCTTCCATCCACGATGCAAAGCTCGGCGCTGCCACCAGATTGTTGAGACCCATGGCCAGGTGAAATCGATCCGGCGCCGGAAAGACTGATTCCAGGTCCATCACGCCTAACTTCGTTATCGGAGGTTGTTGAATCTGTTGAATTAAGGTTGGTAGATCAAGGTCCAACCCTTCCGCCCATTGCTTTGTAAATATCGTTGAGAGCAAGACGTGTTCACGGCTTTCAATCGGGTCAGCTTCGACTCCGATTAGACCAAGCAAGCTGGTTGCCGTTGTGTTCACGCGCTCGGCGAGTAACTCAGGTTCATCGCGAATCGCGGGCGGTGGTGCGGCAAACGACTTGAGAATCGAAATAGAAATGCCGGCATTGCTCCCGGGCGTGTAAACACAAAAGTCGGCCGCATCGCGCAGCCGTTTTATGCGACTGCCGTCCTGGTCCCACTCGGCAAGTCCTTTTTTCCAAAGCTCCGCCTGTTGGGCCGCATATTCGGCAGGCGACAGATTCTTCTTCTGCGCGTCGTCTTCATTGATCCAAGGTAGAAAGTCTTCCGGCTTAAGATCCGGAAACGTTAGAAGCAGATTCGACAAGTCACCTTTCGGATCTATGACAATGGCAGGAATCCCATCGATCGCTGCTTCTTCAAGCAAGCTGATACAAAGACCAGTCTTGCCGCTACCCGTCATGCCAACACAAACGGCATGGGTAACAAGATCTTTTGAGTCGTAGAGAAGTAATCCTTCTTTGCGCTTCTTCTCACGCAGATCGTACGGACTGCCGAGGTAGAAGGCTCCTAGTTTTTCGTAATCATTCACGGTTTATTTGTCCTTGAGAGAAATGCCAGGAATTAATAACGCTGCCATTTGATGCGGGTGTAAGCAATGCGAAATCCGTGTCGTTCAGCATTCCGTTGCGAGGCTGAACCGGGCAGCGCGCACATCATCGCGATGTCGCAATCATGTTGCGCTGCGTAGCGAAGACGTTCTTCAAGTAGCGCGAGTTGTGCCCCTTTCTTACGTCCTTCAGGGATCGTGCTCGCGCCCGCAAGTAAGGCCACACCATCAAAGATATTCATCAAGCCAGTGGCGATAGGCCGGCCATCGAGGACGGCGAGAAATGATTGAGCATTAGCGCGTCGCGCGTTCACACGTCCGACATCATGCAGAAAGTCAGCCAGCTCACCAAATTCACTCCACCCCTTGAATGCGATTTCAGCCCAAAGATCGGCTTCGGAAGGACCCGTCAGCATGACCCGGATTTTGTCATTCGTCGCAGCCAAGAGTGGAGACTCCTTTGAAATCGGTCGATACATCACACTCGTGAACTCAATCGGTTGATAGCCTCCATCATTCAACAATGGCAGCACTGATGAATCGGCATGGGGCGAAACTTCGTGGCAAACTGGCGCACCGCGATCAAGAAAGAACTGCTCGACAGCTTTTAATTCACGTTCAGTTAGCGGTTGGAACATGCCCATGCCAAAAGTTTGAGTCACAGGCGAGCTGCGTCCGTCATACATTGCATACGTCCCGGCTATCTCTTTCCACGTTGCGCCCTTGTCAGGGAACGCCCTTGCTCGGCCTTCAATGAAGTCGGCGTTCGAGAGCGCTTCCGCGCGTTCCAATCGTCGCGCCAGATAGACATCTGCAAAGGGGTATCCGTCTAGATTGCTCATTGACTGATCCAGACTGTTTTGATGTTGACGAACTCGCGAATACCAAATTCTGACAGCTCACGACCGTAGCCCGAATGCTTAATTCCGCCAAACGGCAGACGGGGATCAGAGGCGACCATGCCGTTGATGAACACCGTGCCGGCTTCGACCTCATTAATAAAACGTTCCTGCTCCTGTGCATCGTTGGTCCATGCCGCAGAGCCGAGACCGAACGTGGTTGAGTTTGCGAGTTCGATAGCTTCGTTAATGCCGGCGACGCGAAACAGCATCGCCACTGGCCCAAAGATCTCTTCGCAAGAGATTTTTGTAGACGGATTCATGTCCACCAGCACCGTCGGTACATAGTAATTGCCCGAACGCTGTATTCGTTTGCCACCTGTCAGGATACGTGCTCCTTGAGCGACAGCGTCGTTTACTTGCCGCTCGAGATCTTTCACGATTTGCGGCGTCGCCAGTGGTCCAATCTCGGTGGATTCTTCCAGTGGATCGCCCACGCGTAAAGCTTCCATTTCTTCGACAAATCGTCGCTCAAACTGTTCGTAGATCTCTTCCGCTACGATGAATCGCTTTGCCGAGATGCACGACTGTCCATTATTAATAGTTCGAGCCTTCACCGCCGTCGTTACAGCCCCTTCGAAGTCTGCTGATGGCATCACGATGAATGGATCGCTGCCGCCGAGTTCGAGCACGGTCGTCTTGATGTGTTTACCTGCGATTGATGCGACGCTGCTGCCCGCCGGCTCGCTGCCGGTGAGTGTCGCGGCGGCCACTCGTTCATCCGCGAGTATTCGTTCTACCGCTTCAGAACCAACGAGAAGAGTTTGAAAGATACCGTCCGCAAAACCTGCGCGACGAAAAAGATCTTCGATCGCAAGCGCGCACTGCGGCACGTTTGAAGCGTGTTTGAGTAGACCAACATTACCGGCCATCACAGCTGGTGCAGCGAAACGCAGTACTTGCCAGAAGGGAAAGTTCCATGGCATGACCGCGAGTACTGGACCAAGCGGTTGAAATCGAACGAAGCTCTTCTTTGCGTTAGTCTCGACTAGTTGATCTGCGAGGTGAGTCCTGGCGTTTTCGGCGTAGTATCTGCAGACCCACGCGCACTTTTCAGCTTCACCAATCGCCGCCTTGATTGGCTTTCCCATTTCGGTCGTCATCAACTTCCCGAAAGCGAGCTTTTCCGTTTCGAGAATCTCAGCAACGCGCGTCATTTTTGCCGCGCGTTCTTCCAAATTTGTGTGCCGGTGAGACCGAAACGTCTCGGCTGCTAGCTGAAGTTTCTGCTCGACTTGAGCTGGTGAATGAGGTTCGAAGGTTTTGAGCGTCTCGCCTGTGGCCGGATTAATAGAAGCTATAGCCATGGTGTGTCCCTTGATTGTGTTGTTGTGGTTATAGTGAACGTTACATTGATCCTAGTGTCAAACATCCACTCAGAAGCAAATAATCCCTTGACGCCGAGTTTGCAAATCCTCCATTGAAAACGGAAACTCGTTTGGTAACTATTTAGGCCATGTCAAAGTCCCCACAAAAGTTGGATAAATTCGCTATCGCCGCGGCGCTTCAGGAGATTGCTGCGTTGATGGAGTTAAAGGGTGGCACCAACAAATTCAAGGCGCGGGCTTACAACGCTGGCGCGCGTTCAATAGCAGGAGTCTCTGCAGACCTGGGCGATCTAGTGGCTGAAGATCGTCTGACGACACTGCCCGGCATCGGCAACGCTCTCGCGTCGCAAATCAAGCAACTGTATCTGACGGGGGAGTCGTCAGTCTTGAAGGCGTTGCGCGAAGAGTTTCCACCCGGGATCATCGAGTTGTCTGCAGTGCCTGGCCTCACTATTGCAAAAATCAAGCAGCTTCACGAAGGGCTCGGCATCAAGTCAGCGGAAGAACTAAAGAATGCAGCTGAGGCAGGTAAGATACGAAAGCTCAAGGGCTTTGGCGAGAAGACGGAAAGCAAGTTACTTGAGTCTCTAACTAATCACGCCACGAGAAGTCGCAAGCCAAAACGTTTGCACTTGCATCGCGCGTGGAGAACTGCAGAACAGATCGAAAGTTATCTCTTAACAGCGCGCGGACTGAAGAAGTTAAGGATCGCTGGTTCGCTGCGGAGGTGGGACGAAACAGTTGGCACAATCAGGTTTGTTGGCAGCACGAACCAGCCGGCGGCGTTGGTCCAACACTTCCTGCGCTTTCCTCTAATCGTTCAAACGGAAACTCAAAAAGAGAATCGTGCAACAGTCGTTCTTGCAGATGGCAGTCGAGTTTCGCTTGGTGCTGTGTCACCTGATGAGTTCGCTGCCACACTGTTTGCAGAAACGGGATCAAGCAAGCATGTTTCTAAGATAGCCAGGCTGCTTACGCAGGGCACGCCAAAAAGGAAGCGCAACGTTCACGCAGATGTGAACGGCGATTCCGAGGTCTATCATCAACTCGGACTTCAATACATCCCGCCCGAATTGCGCGAGGATAATGGAGAGATCGAAGCAGCGCTCAAGAATAAGTTGCCGACTGATTTAATCGAACTGGCAGACATTTGCGGCATGGTCCATTGCCACACGACTTATTCAGACGGAAAACATTCGATTGAAGAAATGGCCCTTGCGGCGCAAGCGATGGGTATGCAGTACATCACTATTACCGATCACTCGCCAACTGCCTTTTACGCCGGTGGGGTTGAACTCGACCGATTGCAACGCCAATGGGAAGAGATTGATGCCGTGCAGGAAAAAGTTAAGGTCAAGATTCTGCGCGGCACTGAGTCTGACATTCTAGCCACCGGTGCACTCGATTATCCCGACAAGGTGTTAGAAAAGTTTGATGTCATCGTGGCGAGCGTCCATTCTCGTTACAAGATGGACTCAGTGAAGATGACGCGTCGAGTGATCACGGCAATGCAGCAACCAGTTTTCAAGATATGGGGCCATGCGCAGGGCCGTTTAATTCAGAGTCGTCCACCTTTCGACTGTGACATGCTCCGTATCCTGGACGTGATAGCTGAATCGAATGCTGCCGTTGAAATCAATGGCGACCCGTATCGTTTAGATATGGAACCACGTTGGGTGAGGGAAGCGCGCAAGAGAAAAATTAAGTTCACGATTTCTGTCGATGCGCATTCAACTGGCGCATTGCACAACGTGAAATATGGTGTGGCGATGGCGCGTCGAGGCTGGGTGCGAAAAGGCGAGGTGCTGAATGCGCTTCCGTTCGCGCAGTTTAAGAAGGAAGTAAAGCCAAATTGAGGTTTTAGTAATTTTCCTTCAGCGAGGCTTTCACAGGTTCACTTTTAATCCAGTCCAGTAAGCGGCGTTCGTTGGCGGGTGAATCCCAAAAAGCGTTAGCCAGTTTTCCTTCCGTGAGTGCTGTCTGGTTCCACTCCACGAAACTCACCAGCTTCTCTTCTGACGCTTCCCTCAGAAGCAGTTCAAGATAAGGCGAGATGTCAGAGACACATCGTCCGAGCGCACAGATCCACTTGTCGATGTCCGGACCCTCTGCGTCCGGATCCTTGATCAAGATCGCGAATTTCTTATTCAGCAAACTTTCAACCGCGACTCTTTCATTCTGAGGCCAATTGCTCCACTCCGCTAATCGAAGTTTCGCCAGGACTACCTCAGGATCCACGTACCAAGCGTCGTCGGAAACGGTGATTTCGAATATTCGAGGAAGGAAGTATTTGAAATCCGCGACATCGCCTATCGTGAAGAAGACGTCGAATGCGTACTTCCCGAGCTGCTCAGGAGTTAACTCTTCCAGCCTACAGCTCAGCAAGTCTCGTTTGTGTGTCTCCGACCAACAATGGTCGCACGCCTCCAATGCCCGCGGTTTGGGATACGTGTCGAATGCTTTATAAACGTCTCGGATCTCTTCGTACATCAGTCCGCTCGAACGAACTCACTAAAAACCAGAATGTAGCCATTGGGATCCTTCACTTCAAATTCCCAGTCTCCGTACGGCTGTTTGCGTAGCGGCATCATGATTTCGAGTTTATCTTTCACTTCGTTGTAGAGTTCCTTCACACCGCGCATGCGGATGTAAACATCCCAAACGCCTCCACCTCGAGTCCTGTACAAGTCGGGCTTCTGATAGTTGTCCACTAACTGCAAAAAGATTTCGATATTGTCGCGTTGGAGAATCGCAAACACGTAAGGCGGGTTCTTTGGAAAGGGAAACGATTTAAAGCCGAGTTGCTCTTCGTACCAATGTATCGTGGCTCCTACGTCAGCTACAGGAAAAGAGGCCGCACTTGATTCAAGTTTCGCCACTGTTCTAATCGCCTCCTGCTTCGCCACCTTCGGGACCATAAAAGATTACCCAAACTGCAAAGTCGTCCGTAAAGTTTTCGAACCGATGTTCAACGCCGGCCGCAGCAAACAGCACATCTCCGGCGCCAAACTTTTGTCGTGCATCTCGGCAGACGTATTCACCGCTGCCAGTCGCAACGACATAGACCTCATCACGAGTGTGACGTTGTTGTGGATCGCGTCCTCGCGGAGCATAAATCTCGACCAGCAGCGAGCCATGTTCGAAAACTGGTGCAAAGCGATTTCCGCCGGGCGGTGGTAACAGACCCAATGCGGCGTCGAGTGTTGAGCTGAAACACGGAGAATTAGTTTTCATTTGATGCGACACTTTCTGATTAAGGGTGCGTTCGTTGATTCGAAACTCTTGATCTGCTCATCAAAAATTACTTGTCCCTTCTCCCGACTTGAATCATCACCGATAAACTCGGCGGACCCGCGTCGAGCTGTGACCCGCGCTTTAAGTTTCTTAGCAACTATCGAAATCTTTGTTTGCAACTCTCGTTTTACATCGACGACGTAGATGAGAATCGATGCCTTCGTCGGAACCAAAGTGCGAAATTCAACGCCTGCCCGGTCCAGCGTGCGGGCTAATTGGCGGATCGATCTGTTTCCGTTTCGCGGCCGAAGTATATACATCTGAGATTCGCCGGCAGAATCAGAATGGAAATATAGCGTTGCTTTTTGCTGCGCGGATCTTCCAAGAACAGAGATCAAGTAGCGCATCGTTGACGAGTCAGTATGCGCGCGTAACATCAGACCATGTTCAGCGCCATCGATCCACGAACCGATGGCCTTGTAAGTTGTGACTTTCGAACGTGCGACGCAACCAAGACTGCGTGCACGGCTGATCAGCGTTCCTTGTTCGGCTGAATGCAAGCCGCGTATCGCGTCCTCAAGTTTTAAGCCTTCACGAGTGTTTGGACTCACGAAGCCGTAAGTTAGGGATCTCGCTGCGCTCGTGATTTGTTGTGCGCTTGCGAGTGAACACCAGGAAAAGAACAGTAAGAGGCAATTGACCTGAACGAAGGTTTTAAATCGCATGTTATGTAAGCGCTTCATAGTGGGGGAACAGTCAGTATCCCGACACGTCGGGATAGCGTCGGGTCCTAGTTTCTAATGCGGCTCCTAACCGGAACTTGAAACGACGCTACCGCGTTTCGGTACTGACTGTTTTCCACTGTGTTCTTTGACGATATCAATCAGACTTGGTTCGATTACACATTGGCAGGCCATGGAAATCGAACAAACCTATTTGGATATTCAGCGTTGATTGAGTGCAACCTGTTTTCGAGAGACCGGCGCGCCGCCACCGGATCTTTCGGTCGCCCTCGAAACGCCGCTGCTTTGGCCCATTGATCCCAGGTCTCCAAAATCTTTGCGTGTGCGCCGGTCCGTGTATGCACCTGCTTCGTATGGATTAACAAATGAAACTCTAATTCTCGCCCCGCATTGTTTGGCTTTGGCTCGAACTTTTTTCCCAGCACACCGGTCTCGATACATTTGTCAGCATCTATTTTTTTCAGCAAGGCCCTTGCGGCTGATGATAGTGGTTTCATTTGCCAGTTCTCACGAGCAACGGCGATTGAATAAATGCGTCCCCAAAGCTCTCTGTGAACGAACGTCACCTTCCCCGAGATGAGCTTCATAATCAGTACATCGGGATGATCCTCCAGCATGCTATTTACAGCGAATATTGTGTGCGCTTCAGGATAGGACCACCAGGATCCTTTGCGCTGTTTCTGGGCGATTGCATAGGCAACACTTGGAAAACTCTGATCTGATACAAGCAGCAATCCGAACGTTTCGAGTTGGTGAAAAATATTGGCGAAGTGCTTGCTGAAATCCGCTGTCATTTTCCCGCCATCCTACATTACAATGCCGCCACCTTAAATCCTCATTTTCAGGAGACACATCATGAATAGACGAACCCTCACCGAATTAGCGGCTAATCCCGATCTAATTTCCGGTATCTACAACTACTGCGATCGCTGGTGTGAAAAATGTCAGTTCACGTCGCGATGTCTGTTATACGCAACCGAACAGGAGGATCCTGACGACTCGCCCGAAAGCCGAGACATTCAAAATAAGGCTTTCTGGGACAAGCTCGGCAGAATCTTTCAAGAGACTAAGGAGATGCTGACCGATTGGGCCGATGAGGCCGGAATCGATCTTACCCAGGTGGATGAAGAAGCGTTCAAGAACGATGACCGGCGGCTGGACCGAGCGTCGAGGCATCGTTTGTCGTCAGCCGGAAAGAAATATGCGGCGGACGTCACCGAATGGTTCAAAGGATTGGACGAGACGATGACCGCCGTCACCGATGTCCCACCAGACGAGAAAGAACTGGAACAATCGCAACAGTTTGAGGACGCTGCCGACGTGATTCACTGGTATCAGTATCAAATTGCCGTAAAGAGCATACGCGCACTGTCGTCGCGAAGTGATGAACTAGAGGAAATGGATACAGAACTAGCAGATTATCCAAAAGACTCCGACGGATCTGCGAAAGTTGCGCTGGTGGGAATCGATCGGTCAATCAGCGCCTGGCGATTGATGCAGTTGGCAGTGCCTGAAAGATCTGAATCAATCGTTCCGCTTCTTCTGCAACTCGAACGCCTGAGAAGACGCGTCGAAAAGGAGTTCCCGAATGCGCGCGCATTTATTCGGCCGGGCTTCGATGAAGTATTAGGCGCACCAAACTAAAGGATTTGGTGCGAATCGCGACTAAAGGGACCACCGGTATAAATCACGGTGGTCCTTCATACTTCTTATTCGAGAGGAGTTGGTGTGACTGCTGCAGAATGCGTGTTTTGCAAAATCGTTGACGGTAGAGTGGACGGTCCGATCGTTTTCGAAGACGATTCCACGCTCGCGTTTCTCGATCACCGACCGCTTTTTCCGGGACACACGCTGGTGATACCGAAGCAGCATTTCGAAACTCTCGTTGATCTACCCTCAGCAATGGTTCCCACTTTTTTTAGGAATGTTCAAATGCTTTCACGGGCAGTTGAACGAGCGCTGGATGCGGAGGGAACGTTCGTCGCGATGAACAATCGTGTTAGTCAAAGTGTGCCTCATCTTCATGTTCACGTAGTTCCACGACGAAAAAAAGATGGGTTGAAAGGATTTTTTTGGCCGCGCACGAAATATTCCGACGAACAAGAATTGAACCACGTTAAGTCGCGGCTCCGATCAGTTATAGGTGAATTAAAAAATGAGTAAGCAGACGCAACTTGTAAGTGTTCAGATTACACGAGTTGTTTTCTTGATGGTCCAACATCTAAAAAGATTTCTGCGAATTCGAAAAAATAAAACACACAAAAATTTGATCTAAAACAGTGACAGGCGTATAAACCTCCTGTCACGAAGGTTGCGGCTTTCGAGACGGACAAAGGGACGGCAATCGGGTGGTGACGCCCGAGCGAGAGAAAAGACAGGCGGCTGTCGATTCTAGTGACGCCCTAGTCGGAACCGAAAGGTTCAGCTAGAAAAGGTCGCAAGACTTTTTTGAGCCACTCGGATAAAAACGAGTGGGACCCTTTGGAGAGGACCCGCCGAAGGGGGCGAAGCAGCTCGGCGCAAGTTGAGCTTCGTTGCCGGATCGTAACCGGCGGTGGAGGAAAAGCCACCAAAACAAAAACCTAACGGCACCGCGTTCGCAAGAATGCGAGACTTGTGAAAACAATTCGAGTGCTGACCGGAGATTAAACTGACCGCCAGTTGATCATCGGGATACAAATTCGGTGGCTTGAGTGTGTACATGCTCTGGCTACCATCCTAAGAGATAGCTTCGGCTATCATTTAGGAAAACGGATTGCGCCGCTTTCAGCTTGCTGGAGGTGGCGCATTTCGTTTTTGCCCTCTTTATCTTCACACTCAGCACGTGCTTCCGGTTTCTTTTGCGCTACCAACTTTGAGGTGGCTGCGGCGGGAGACTGTTTCGATGCGACGCATCGCTGGCGAAGACGCTTTGATCACCGGCTTTCCCAACAGAACCATCGCCCAGATACCCATCGGTATCGAAACCAGAAAGCAACACGATGTAAACGGATTAATCGCCACAATCGCAGCGACGCGCGCCATCTTGTATTTCTTGGCATGCATCATCTGAACGGCGCCGGCGTCGTTATTCCAAACTCAAATGTTGGCGGCCGCACTTTAAAACAGCGCAAGGAAACTTTGTCGCAGTGACGAGCGTTTGCATTTCTCTCAGTAAGCTGTGCATGGTAGATTAACGCTTTCCCAAAGAGTCTGACGGATTACTGCGTGTTCTAGTAAGCGTTTGAGCACGGCCGCCCCGCGTGTTCGTGCCCAAACATTGAATACATCTCCCCACCTGACGCCAGTCAGGGATCCTTTACCGTAATCGCACGACCAGATCGCAGTGTGAACGTTGCAAGAAGGAGAACTGAAGAACATGAGTGAAGCACGAATGAAGGAAGCGGTTGAATACAAACCCGGAACATTCTGTTGGATAGAGCTAGGTACCAGTGTTGGCGAAGACGGAAAGAAGTTTTATACGCAACTGTTTGATTGGGAATTCGAAGATCATCCGATGGGACCTGGTATGGTCTACACGATTCTCAGGCTTGGGGGCAAAGATGTCGGCGCGTTGTATGAACTGATGCCCGAGATGAAAGCTCAGGGCGTCTCCCCACATTGGATGAGTTATGTGTCCGTAGACAACGCCGACGAAACGGCTGAGAAAGCGAAGGCAGCCGGTGCAACCATCGTCAAGGAACCTTTTGATGTTTTTACTTTGGGACGCATGGCTGTCATCCAAGACCCGGCTGGAGCTGTGTTCTCGATTTGGCAAGCGAAGGACAATAAAGGCGCAGGTGTGACTAACGTCCCTGGTTCGTTCTGTTGGAATGAACTGATGACGACAGACACGACCAAGGCGGGTGATTTTTATTCGAACGTGTTTGGCTGGACCAAGAATGTGATGAACTTTGGTCCGATGGAATACACAATGTTCCTCAACGGAGATCGTCCTAACGGTGGCATGTTCAAGATGACACCTGATATGGGACCGATTCCTCCGAACTGGCTGGTGTATTTTGCGGTCGATGATTGTGACGCGAAGGTTCAGAAGGCCACTGAACTGGGCGCTAATGTAATGAAGCCCGCCGATGATATTCCTGGCATCGGCAGATTTGCGATCTTGTTAGACCCGCAAGGCGCCGCCTTTGCGATCATAAAGTTAGAAAATCCGCAGAGCTAGTCGTGTTACGTTGAATTGATTAGAAGCCGGCAAGTAGAACTCTGTCTCTACTTGCCGCTTCTGTTGAAGACCCGGAACGCGTGGAGAAGTCTCCCTGAATGAAATCTCGTTTGGTTTGGCTGGTTCTCTGTCTTATCTGGGGCTCGACGTGGCTCTTCATCAAGATTGGTCTAAATGATCTCCCACCGCTCACGTTCGCAGGCATTCGTTTCGTAATTGCCGTCATCATTCTTTTCGCCATTATCGGGGTCCGGCGCGTGTCGTTTCCGGCGAGCAGCGCTGAATGGTGGTTGTTGGTCGTCACGGGCATATTATCGTTTAGTCTTAATTACGGTCTGATCTTTTGGGGTGAACAGTTCGTCTCCTCGGGCCTCGCTGCGTTGTTGCAAGCCACCATTCCTGTTTTTGGTCTCGTCATAGCCCATTTTTATCTGCCTCAGGAAAGAATGACTCCGGCGAGAATTGCGGGCGTGGTGCTTGGCGTGTCTGGCGTCGGCGTTGTCTTCTCAAATCAACTTTCGGTTGCGGGAGGAAAAGCATTTGCCGGTTCGGTGGCAATGGTTATGAGCTCGTTTTTTGTCGCCTACTCGAACGTTCTGATCAAAGCACGTGCAACGAAATTGGATCCGGCCATGATTGCTGCTGCTCAAATGTTCTTCGGATTGATTCCACTCTTATTAATCGGAGTGCCGTTGGAAGGAAGTCCGTTGCAGTTTCGCTGGACTGTGAGGGCAGTGATTTCGTTGTTTTACCTGGCCATTGTCGGATCAGTAGTCGCGTTTTTGTTGTATTACTGGTTGATGAAGAATATGGATGTTACTAAGACCATGTTGATTGCGCTGGTGACACCTGTGGTAGCGGTGGCGTTAGGCATGATCATCTTGGATGAGCGCCTGAGTTGGCGAACGTTGATTGGTGGGTTAATGATCATGTGTGGAATAGGATTGATTGTGGCTACAAGAGCTCGTTTTCAGCGGCGAGCCTCAGCAACCATACCTGAGCATGCTTCCTTCAAATGATGCCTTTCATCTGCGCCGCTAAATAGGCTTCGACAGCAAGACTTACATTTTTTGCCTCTTCACCGGCATAGTACTCGGGTAGTCGTCGCAGCTGGACGATTTGATCACCCATTAACCAGAACCCGCCGACTTCAACGCCAAATTGATTTTGGATGGCGAGTTCGAGTGCGGTTCGGTGCACGATGCGTAAATATTTTTCGAGGTGCGGACTGATTTCGACGACACAATTGCCCAGAGCGAAACCAACTAATTCAACCTCCTTTTCTGATGAAGCGTCCATGGTCGTAGTTACAGAGGCAGACTGTCGTATTTACGAATAAGACCTTTAACTACTCCCTGGATCTGAATTCGTTCAGGCGTTTTGATAAAGATCGGTTTGAACTGTGGATTTGCCGGCTCGAGTCGAATGAATTCAGGCTCCTGATAGAACTTCTTTACGGTGGCGTAGTTTCCATCGATCAATGCCACGACGACCTGTCCATTTTCAGCGGTCTTTTGCGATGCAACGATGATGATGTCGCCGTCCTGAATATTTTCCTCAATCATTGAGTCGCCGCGCACGCGAAGGGCAAAGGTGCGATTGCGTCCCTGCATTCCTTTAGGAACGTTAACTGTATCGTGGGAAAGAATGGCTTCAATCGGTTGGCCAGCCGCGACAGTTCCTAACAGCGGAACTTCGTTTTCACCGTTATTTGTTGATTCCTGTACCAACTGAATTCCTCGGCTTACATTCGGAATGCGCTTAATAAGGCCTTCGCGTTCGAGAGCGGTAAGAATGCTGTGGACGCTCGCCGGCGAGCTCATCTCAAACTGCCGGCCGATTTCGGCGATCGTCGGAGGTTCCTGATTCGACTCCATATATCGGCGAATAAAATCGTAAATCCTTCTCTGCTTAGCTGTTATTGCCACTGGTTTGCCTCCACTTCCCGCCATAAAATATTTTCGTTGACAAGCGAAAATTTAGCGAACATTCTCGAACATACAACGGCAAACGTCAAGAGAAATTTTCGAGGAAAGGAGGTTCGAAGATTACTAGTAACAGGCGGATGCGGTGGTGTTCTAGTTCGGATCTTCGCCACACAGCTCTGTTGTTCGGGATGTCGCAAATCTGAGCCTGGCACAGATTGCTGCTGCGGCAGAGATCGAAATTGGAGCACCACTGATAGTTCGACAACTCCTGTACACGTGAGGATTTTTTTGAAATGTATCGTGAATTCGCGAATCTGAGATTAGCCAGTACCGACTTACGATTCACAACTCTTATTAACGATTTCTCTGCTCAATGAGCTTCGATCGTGGCTTTAGCCCGGTGATCATTTGATCCCTCACACGTCTGAGACACATGTCCAGATAGGACCACTTGAACACCCACACCGGGCTAAAGCGACGAACGAAGGAAATATTGAATAAGCTAGTTGAGAAGATTCGCCTGACGAATATTTTGGTAATACTTAACACATTGAGCCCCGGAGGGGTGCGGAAACAGAACTGAAGATTGGGGTGCAAATGATTGAGTGACTTGCACGCGCCCAATTTGAGGAGTTTGCCTGATAAGTGTTGACACTGAGCCGTGGGAGGGGCGGCAGAACAGGAGTGAAGAGTGGGAGTTAATGATTGACTGACTTGCGGCAGCGAGTTTTGTAGCGCTGACACGTTGGTAGTAGAACGCGAGGGATTTATGTCGCCCTTTCAGGGGTTAGAAGGTAGTTCGCGTAAATTCGAACACCTCCTTGTTTGAAGTTAACCCGTCGGATATCGATGTGGAAGTTCGGATATCGATGTGGAAGTTTTGTTAGGGGCTAAAGCTGATCGAATACTTACTTCAGCACCCGGGCGAGCTTTTTTAAATCGTCAACAAAGCGACGATACTCAAGATGCCGCGTTTCATCGTCAGGCGCGCGAAGAATCGACGAAGGATGGACAGTAGCCATGATGTAAGGCGCCAGCGTTGATTCAATGAATTTACCGCGTTCCTTTGTAACTCTGAATTGCGGACCGAGAAGAGCTTGAGCTGCGGTCGCGCCTAAAGCCACGATGACTTTTGGTTTTACGAGTGCGAACTCAGCTTCAAGCCAGGGACGGCATGCAGAGATCTCCTGGGCATTCGGTTTTTTGTGAATGCGACGTTTGCCCCGAGGCTCCCATTTGAAATGTTTGACAACATTTGTGACGTAGGCTTGTTTGCGATCGATCCCCGCTTCTTCAAGTGCGTTGTCAAATAGACGACCAGCGGGACCTACGAAAGGTTTGCCTGTTAGATCTTCTTCGTTGCCGGGTTGTTCGCCAATAAACATGACCCTCGCGCGTGTTCGCCCGTCACCGAAAACAGTTTGCGTTCCTTTTTTCCACAGATCGCATGCACGGCAGTCTGCGGCCGCGTCTTTGAGTAGAGGCAGTGACATCTGATTGGGGAGCAGATCAGCAGCAGAGCTTGCGCGTTTACGTGATGGCATGCCTTTCAAGTGAAGCAAATATTCGTGCTATTCAGTTAACGACCGCGATGCAAAAGTTTGTGTTTACGTCTAGACCATGCGAGCAGTAGTTTCCAAAGCAGAAATCGAAGCAGAGATCTTTGGCCGATTTGGCAAAGCTTTAACACTTCAGGAAAAACCACAGCCCGCAACCCTATTGAGTGGACTGTCAACTCTGGATCAGTTTACCGGCGGTATTCCGCGCGGTGCTGTGACGGAGATTTTTGGACGCGCATCTTCCGGCCGAACAAGCCTCCTTTTTTCAATCCTCGGTCATGCCACAACGAACGAGGAAATTTGCGCGGTTGTAGATACGCATGACGTGTTTGCACCGACCGTTGCTGTCAACGCCGGAATAAATTTCGACAACTTGTTGTGGGTCCGATGTGCTGCCAATCTCGAACACGCGTTCAAGGTTACTGATTTGCTTCTTCACGCTGGAGGATTCGGATTAGTAGTGCTGGATCTGGCTGAGGTCGAAGGTAAAGAAGCACGGCGCATCATCTCTTCCTGGTGGCACCGTTTCAAACATACAGTCGAAAATACACCGGTAACACTTGTCGTCTTGACTGCTGAATCGTGCGTGCGCTCTTGCGCGGCGCTGTCCCTCGAGTTGCAAGGACAGGATGAATGGTCGACTACAAATGAAGTTAAATTACCGGCGGCTGAGATCTATCGATGGGATCCGAAAAAGTCATCGCGATTGGTACACACGAACAGTCAATTAAATGCTGTTACGATCACGCACGGAAAGTTGCTTCGCGCTAATTCAATTGCAGCCAGCCGTCATCGACCGATCATCCCCACCGTTAATGAAGTGTGTTTTAAAGCGAACGCAGGCTAAAAAGAAAACCAAAAGGAAAAGAAAAAGGGGAAGCGAAAAACTTCGTCTTCCCTTTTTCTCTTTACTCCACGAATTAACGTGCCGTCAGGGTCTCGATAATCATCGCGGACCAGCCTAGGTAGCTTCATTTTGCTAACTTCTATTTCGGAAGCGCCGCCATCGCTTCACACATCAAGACGCCCGCCGCATCGCTATAAGGTTTCGGGAAATCTTTGGGCCAATTCGATTGATCTGAATACATCTTATTTAGACCAGCCTGAATTTCTGTGCTGCCACCCGTGAATCCGCGAATCAATTCTCTCCAACGCATCGCCAATCCCGCTGCACGTTCACTTGTCGGACTGACGCCCTCGACAACTGCCTGCTCAACTTCGGCGATCAGAACTGCCCAATCGTTCTGTGCCTTCTCAATGACCTCATGCGGAATCGATTGTGCTCGCTCAGCAATTTTCTGTTGAGCTTCTTCCGAGTAATACTTTTTGGTCCAATCCATATTGTTTTGCATATTAATCACCTCGATGATTCGTTTGAATGCCTGCCAATCAGGTTCACTTTCTGTCTCTAATAGCGCGTGCGCCTTCTCAATCGCTCTCACCGCCTGGTCAAGCTGCCGGCGTTTTTCGGCAAGGATGTCTCGTTGTTGATTCAGCGCCAGTCGCAGATCGAACGAACTGCTATTCAGCAGTCGTTTGATTTCGCTTAAGGAGAAGCCAATGAACTTCAAAGTTACGATCTGTTGCAGGCGTACAAGATCGTGTTTTCGATACAAACGGTATCCCGTATTCGTGTAACCGCTCGGCTTCAGCAAACCGATTCGATCGTAGTGATGAAGTGTTCGCACAGTGACACCCGCAATCTGTGCAAACTCATTTGCCTGGTACGTTGAATCGGTCATTTGTCCTCACCGCGATGAATCGTAAATCCTGACGTTACGTCAGACACAAGTCTTTTTTTGCTCAGTGAATATTCACTCCCAACCGACATTCTTCGGCATTGACAATGTTCGTGGATTTTCGTTAATCTTCGTTTAGCTTTCGCGCAGATATGTTTGCATGTATCTACATCCCTAACCCGCCCGAATCTGCGTTAGCGGAGTTCGCATACGCCTTTTCTCCGGCGGTAGAAGAGTCGAGTCGCGACACAGTTATTTTAGATGTTACTGGGTGCGAGTTCCTTTTCGGATCTGCCTATGAACTGGCAATTGAGATTAGGAGTCGAGCGCAAAAACCTGGGATCGACGGTGGATTAGAAGCGAAAGTGAATGTGGCATTAGCCGCAAATCCTGATGCCGCGCTTCACGCCGCAAGAAATTTCGAAGGCGTGACTTTTATTTCACCGGGGGAAGAACTCACTGGCCTCGGTGATCTACCTGTTACAGCACTTCAGTATTCATTTGTCCGGGTTGACGATAAACAGGCTAAAGAGATTTTCGAAACTCTTCGGTTGTGGGGCATCCGTTCATTCCGCGACTTCGCCGCACTTCCCGTTGCAGGTGTGGCTGAGCGGTTGGACCAGGCCGGAGTCCGACTACAACAATTAGCCAGCGGTAAAACAGAACGTCATTTGAAATTGAAACAACCGCCGCGTGAATTTAAGGCTTCGCTCGAGCTTGAACATGCCGTCGGAGAGCTGGAGCCATTGTCATTTATTTTCGCGCGCTTGTTGAACCAACTATGCGCGACTCTGAATGCGTACGCGCTCGCTACGAATAAACTGTTGGTCCACATGACACTCGCCGATCAAACGACGCATGAACGAAAGCTGGCGCTGCCTTATGCGATGCGTGATCACAAGGTGTTTTTGAAATTGTTATTGTTGGATATAGAAATGCATCCACCGGTGGCTGCAGTGAGCGCCGTATCCATCAATTGTGAGCCTGTCAAACCTCGGGTATCGCAAAACGGCTTGTTCATTCCTTTAGCGCCTGAACCCGAGAAGCTCGAGCTTACGTTAGCACGTATTGCGAAATTAGTTGGCGAAACAAACGTTGGCTCACCCGTGCTCGTCGACACTCACCGTCCTGACACGTTTTTACTGAAACGTTTTACCGTCGAAAGCAAATACGATTTTTCAAAGCGCCGTCGCCGATCCGCTAATCAGCAATCAGTAACCGGCAATCGGCAGTGTTTAGGTTTCCGCATGTTCCGGCCGGCGTTGCGCGCGATGGTCCAAGCCCCGCAAGGTATTCCGATACAAATCAGCGCCTGGGACAAGCACCGCAGTATTCATGGAAAAATAATAAACGTCGCAGGGCCCTGGCGCACGACAGGAGATTGGTGGCGTGATGATCGTTGGGCCAGAGATGAATGGGACGTGGCGATTGAAGCGGGTGCAGATTCTTCATCGCGTCTTCAGCGATCGACCGCTATGTATCGACTTTATCGGGAGCTCGCGAGTGGAACTTGGTTCGTGGACGGAAGCTACGATTGATGGCCTTAGGCCTTTGGTCTTCGGCCTTTGGATAAGATCAAGACCAAAGCAAAGACCAAAGACCATGAATCGCTACATCGAGTTACATTCGAGATCGGCTTTTAGCTTCTTAGAGGGAGCATCCGTGCCTGAAGAGCTGATCGCAGGATGTGTCGAATTAGATATGCCAGCGATGGCCCTGATGGATCGAAACGGCGTTTATGGCTCACCTCGATTTCATCTCTCCGCAAAAAAGAATGGGATTAAAGCTCACATAGGTGCTGAAATAAATGTCCAACGGCACACGTCCAACGTCGCAGTCCTACGCTCGAATCTGACCAACTCATTCTCGCTGCCCGTCCTCGTCCGCAATCGCACTGGTTATCAAAATCTTTGTCGTTTGATCACGAAGATGAAGCTCCGTGTACCGAAACACGCTGCGCCTGGAGCACACATCATTACTGCAAACGAGCTAGAGTCACACGCAGAAGGCTTGATCTGCTTGACCGGCGGTAGCGACGGACCGCTTTCGTTGATCGATACTGATGCGACCCGCCAGGCTACTGAATGGTTGATACAAGTCTTCGGTAAAAAAAATGTCTACGCGGAATTGCAGCGCCACTTCAACCGCGAAGAAGAAGCCCGTAACCAGGCAGTGATCTCCCTTGCAGAACAATTTGGCCTTTCATTGCTTGCAACGAACGGTGTGAATCACGCGACACCAATACAACGCGAGGTTAGCGACGTTTTTACTTGCATTCGGAATCATGTTCGGCTCGAAACGGCTGGACGTCTTCTGGCCCAAAATTCCGAGCGGCATCTCAAATCAAGTAAGGCGATGTGTGAGTTATTTGCTGATGTACCGGAAGCAATAGCAAACACCCTGGAGCTGTCGTCTCGTCTCGACTTTACTCTGGAAGATCTCGGCTACGAGTTTCCGAAATATCCAGTTCCTGACGGAGAGACTATGAATTCATTTCTCCGGAAACGAACGGAAGAAGGTGCCCGTGCGCGTTACAGAGGAACAAACGGCGCACCTACATACGAGGCGGCACAACCACAACTCGAACGTGAATTGGCTTTGATCGCGAAGCTTCAGCTGGAAGGGTACTTCCTGATCGTTTGGGACATAGTCCAGTTCTGCCGGCGCGAAGGAATTTTGATTCAGGGACGGGGCTCTGCAGCAAACAGCGCAGTGTGCTACGCGCTCGGAATTACAGCTATTGACCCCATCGGTATGCAGCTTCTGTTTGAGCGGTTTCTTTCTGAAGAAAGAGGTGAATGGCCGGATATTGATCTCGACTTACCAAGCGGAGACCAACGGGAAAAAGCAATTCAGTATGTGTATGAACGGTATGGAAAATTAGGCGCAGCGATGACTGCGAATGTCATCACGTATCGCGGACGTTCGGCTGCACGCGAAGTAGGGAAAGCTCTCGATTTTGATGATGAAACTCTTTCGCGTCTCGCTGGCTTGGTCCATACGTGGGAATGGAAAGATCCGAAAGACTCGAGTGAGCGACAGTTTCGTGATGCCGGACTCGATCTTAGCAATCCGCGAATCAAAAAATTCTTCCAGCTATACCAGTTAGTTCAGGATCTTCCGCGCCACTTGGGCCAACATTCCGGCGGCATGGTGATTTGTCAGGGGCAACTCGATTCAGTTGTACCACTGGAGCCTGCCGCAATGCCCGATCGAGTCGTCGTGCAATGGGACAAAGAAGATTGTGGCGACATGGGATTGATCAAAGTAGATCTCCTCGGGTTAGGGATGATGGCCGTGTTGGAAGATTCAATTGAATTAATTCGTGCTGCTTACAAAGAAGAAGTAGATCTGGCCCACCTCCCTCAAGATGACCGGTCAGTTTATGCCGCCTTGCAAAAGGCCGACACGATCGGCATGTTCCAGGTTGAAAGTCGCGCGCAAATGTCATGTCTACCGCGCCTGCGACCGCAGAAGTTTTACGACATAGTTGTGCAGGTTGCGATCATTCGCCCTGGCCCAATCGTCGGTAACATGGTGCACCCATATCTGAAACGGCGACAGGGAAGGGAGCCGGTTAAGTATGCACACCCACTACTTGAGCCGGTTTTGAAACGTACGCTCGGTGTGCCTTTGTTTCAAGAACAATTGCTCAAGATGGCAATGATCTGTGCTGACTTTTCTGGCGGCGAAGCGGAAGAGTTGCGACGTGCGTTCGGGTTCAAGCGCTCTGAAGCGCGCATGAAGCAGATTGAAGTAAAACTTCGGCGCGGCTTACAGCGAAAAGGGATTGTCGGCAAGACGCAGGAAGAGATCGTGCAGGCAATCAGTTCATTTGCGCTTTATGGGTTTCCCGAATCTCATGCAGCAAGCTTCGCTTTGATTGCCTATGCAAGCGCGTATCTCAAATGCAATTACCTGGCGGCCTTCACTGCCGCGATTTTGAATAATCAACCGATGGGTTTTTATCAGCCCTTCACGCTTGTAAAAGATGCGCAACGACACGGCTTGAAAGTGTTGCCGGTGGATGTGATGAAGTCAGATTGGTTGTGCACGATAGAAAATGGTGACGGGGAGACAGGGCGAAACGGAGACGGGGGGACGGAGGGACGTAGAGATGCGGAGATAAACTCAAAGTCGCCGCATCTCCCCATCTCCCCGTCTCCCTGTCTTTCTCTGTCTCTTCGCCTCGGTCTCAAGTACGTCAAGGGTCTCAGTGAGCAGACGGGCCAGTCTATTGTTAGAGCGAGACATATCCGATCTTTTACCGGCATTGATGATTTGCATAATCGCGTTCCTGAATTGCGCAAAGATGAATTGAGAAAACTCGCAGCTGTTGGTGCTTTGAACTTTATTCAAACAACTAAACCGAAACGACAATCGCGATCCCCAAACACAAACCGACGCGATGCTTTATGGCAAGTGGAGCGCGTTGCGCGCGCCGGCGGAGAACTCTATGAACAGCTTTTCGAAAATGATGGCAACTCACCTTTAATACCAATGACTCTCCCCGAACGAATGGATGCAGACTTTCGTGGTACAGGTCTCACAATCGGTAAACACCCGGTCGCATACCACCGCTCCGAGTTGAATAAACTTGGAGCAATGCGCGCTGTCGATATTAATAACTTGCGAAACGGCACATCCGTTCGGGTGGGTGGTTGGGTTATCGTTCGACAACGACCAGGAACGGCAAAAGGATTTGTCTTCTTAACTCTCGAAGATGAAACGGGAGTTAGCAACATTATTGTTACCCCACAGGTGTTTGATCGGAACCGCCTCGTGCTCGTAGATCACCCATTTCTTTTGATCGATGGCATGCTTCAGAACCAGGACAACGTCGTATCCGTCAAAGCGAAACACATCAAGCCACTTTCTTTTAAAGTCGCCGCCGCACCTTCACATGACTTTCATTAACATACGCAGCGGTCCGCCTCGCATGAAAAAACCAGCCATAAACTAACTCTTAAGTTACAATTGTCGCCATAATGGCCGGGTCAGCTGTCCGTAAAGAGTCGTCCAAAGAAATGACGGCGACGGAAACGACTGCAATTCGTAACGTCGACGGCGCTGAAACGTCAACAAAAGACTTTGCGTCTTCTCCATCCAAACCAAGGCTGGGTCTTCCACCTGGATTTGTCCCGCGCTTTCAACGTATCGGTCAAGTCGTATTGCTCTACGAAAATATCTATTGCTTGCCTGACGGCCGAGAGTTCGTTCCAGTAACTCCAACCGGCACGCTTGCGCGTGATCGCCATCTCTACGCACTTCTCACCGTTCAGCAGTTCGCACGAGATGGTCGAGGTTCAGTATTTGTGAGGCTCGATGGAAGAGTGTTCGATTACAGCGTGGTCCAAACGAACGCGGATCTTGAAATGTTCGACACGGGTTACACGATTCACGATCTTAAGAGAACCGGGCGGTACGCCTCACCGGTTTCTGATAGAAGGAAGAAGGCCGCAATTGGATTAAGCGATCGAAGGAAGTAACAAAGCGCTACTGATTCGAAAAAAATGAGGCAACGCAGAAGGGGCACCGTCCTGCGCTGCCTAATGAGAGACCACCTAGATTCCAATAGCAGACCGCACGTTAGTGCGTGTCTGAACTGACCTTTTGACTCTGTCCGAAACAACACGTGTCGTGGGTTTGGTAATCATGTAAAGAAGAATCTCGCACACCGCACGTGTGCCAGTACCGATCGTGTCACCTTTTTCATCTTGAAGGGCATAGATCGTCCCTGCGCTATCGAGTGGAAGAATCATGGGTCCCGTGTACATCTACAACTCTCCTTCGATTTTATTTAGAAACAGCTTCTTTAACTCACGCACCGCGCAATACATCTATTGCAACTTACTGATCGACTCGGTCTTTCCGAAGCCTTCGTCGAATACTTGCGGCAACCCCGGCAAGACCACTGCCTAATAACAGCATGCTCGCCGGTTCAGGTACGGCGCTACCTGTGATCTGACCCTGAACTGTTGTGATCCCGTTATTTGAAGCGGGCGGTACAAGGTTCAGCGGATTGTTGGTGATAGCGTAAGTAATCCCGCCAATGTTCACCGACGTTACGGTGAAATTGACGACGCCAGTACCAGAGTTCGATGCGGAGAAAGTACCGGAAAAGGTCGCGGAGAAACTATCGCTACCGGCAACCGGTACTGTTTGGGTAATAGTAAGAGTAAAGGTTCCACTGGCAGCGATGTTGCCGTTACCGCTAAAGAATGTTTGGAAGTTCCCGAAACTTGAACCGGTTGGAGTATTCAAACTCGTAGAGCCGAGTCCGGTGAACGTGATCATTAGCGCGTTGCCCATGCCGCCCAAAAAGGTCACTGAATTCGTGCCACTCCCAGAGCATCCGGCGCATGTAAACGTGCCGCTTGTGCTAAACGTTACTGGATCAGCCTGCGCCGTTCCTGCCGCGACCGACAAGAAACCAGCAACAAGCGCCAGCATCAAAGAGGTTTTCAAAAAAATCCTCATAACCTGTTTCCTCCGAAGGTCTGTCTCCCTGCCTCCAAAACCACGAAGCCTTGTTCACACTCCTAATCGCCGTCAGGACGATCGTTTTTCGATCGACCAACCAGAGGGCATACCGGTTGATCGATCGATTGTGCAATCTAGTTCTTATCGTTGCGGAGTCTGCGGCGAACACCAGCTGCCAGACCGGCGAGCCCGGAACCTAAGAGCAACATACTTGCGGGCTCCGGTACTGCGTTCGCAAAGCCACCGACACGCCATTGATCGATGCTCTGGAAATTAGTGCCACCAAGTCCTTGTACCGTTATGCTATTAATCACGGCACCCATGCTCGCTTCAATTCCGAAAAAGTTCTGGCCGTTAGTGTCAACGGTAAACACTTGATTGAAGACTTGTCCTCCAGCCAATGTGTAGTTGACTGTGAACTGCACCTGGGTTGGCGGGGGCAGACCATTCGTAACGTCAATATTCAGAATCAACTTCGTGAAGGTCGCGCCATTTTCCAGTTGGACCGTCACGTTCGAGAAGGGAACGTTCCCGGTACCGCCAACAAGAACAGCCTGTCCACCGCTGACACCCAGGTTGCCTGAACCTGAAGCTGATGTGAAATCAACGATAAAACCAGCGCCAGAACCGTTAAAGTCGCCTTGGACCAAAAGACCTGAGTGGATGAGACTGCCGTTATTGAACAGCACATTATCCGTGCCCTGGTTACCTGGGTTCCCGGTCGTGATTGTTATTGGATCAGCAAAGACGGTGGCTGAACCCAACGCGATGAGGATTGCGGCGACAAATCCTAGTATCGCCGGCTTGAGTAAATTAATTGAGGGCATTTGCAAGCTCCTTGATATTCATTGTCTGACGTTATGGTTGGAGCGTTGCGGGCAATGCAGGCTCTAGATAGTTCTCAACCAGTGATCTGTTCCATCAACAGACGAAATTGCCGGAAAATCGGGCTATTACGGATGATTTCCTCGGCTACGAATTGCCGTTCTCCTTCTAATACATAGTCAATACGGGGTTTTTCCAGTTTCTGAGGAAGTGGATTCAATCCAGATTGGACCAGATGGGAGATGGCGCTGGGTGAGCGAGCCTGGTTCTCTAATGAAGTTAATACTACAGGAGGCGGGTTGTAATAACGCTTGTTCTAGATGTATTAACCGTGGCCGAGTGCCTGTTTTGGTGGGGATTCGATAAGTCCCTCGACAACCTGGGCCACCTGCGAGAGAGGTTTGGGTTTTCTAAGAAAAGCATCGGCGCCGCACCGTCGTGCTTCGTCCTCAACGTCACTGGATCCGTAAGCAGTGAGAACGATAATCTTGGCGGGGCTATTCTGATCTCGAACCATCTTAATGATATCGAGACCATCTGAGTTTCGCGTTGTTCCGAGGCGGAGATCCTGGATGATGACTTTGTAGTCTTGAACTTCCAAAAGCTTCTCTGCTTCTTCAAGCTCTCGAGCCGTATCGACTTTGAAACCGTGAAGGGAGAAATATTCACTCATGGAGAAGCAGATCGATTCTTCGTCATCAACTATTAGTAGGCGCGGCATGGGCAATTCACTCGACGGTCGTTCCGTTCTTCCTCCCCACATTTGTCTCAACTTACCAGAGACTTTTTTTAGTGTTCCAAATCGGTTTTGCTTCACAACTCACCCGGCCTCCGCACATCGACACGGTCACAGCGCATTTTAGAATCAACACTTCCTGCCCTTGAACCATATGGGTGTCATCCCCCACTAGATCATCCTTTATCTTTAAGTTGTGAAAGTTCCTTAAGTCCGAGATCTGATAGTAGGCATTGAGCCAGCAATCGAAGATGGTCTGGCATCACTGCGGGTTTAACTGCTACTGGAGGTGGCGGGTACTTTGAAAGAAACCGCATCTCCGCATCGCAAAAGCCGCATTCAGCTACATGATCAATTATGAGGCGACTCTCATTCGCAGAAGGCGTGGTGATCACCGAGAGCAGTTCTTCCGAAGAAGGACAAAGGAGAGTCTTGGAAAAACCGTGACCTACAGACCGCATCGTCCTCTCTCTATCCGACGAGCAAGGCCGGCAACGCTGATGGGCAATTATCGGCGTCGCGAGGCTTCACGAACTAAATTGGTATTGCAGCACGCACGTTAGGTCGCGGCTGTATTGGCACATTAATTCTTCCCGAGACAGTGGGCGAGGCCGGTTTGGTCATTATGTATAGCAGTACTTCACAAACCTCGCGGGTACCCGTTCCTATCGTGTTACCTTTTTCATCCTGGAGCGCGTATATTTTCCCACTCTCGTCTAGAGGAAGAATCATCGGTCCTTCGTACATCAACACTTCTCCTTTGCCACTCACCAGTGTGAGTGGCTCCGAGCACGATGAGTTTTAGGGCAACCTGATTACTGCCGAGGCTTCGCTCCCAAAGTCATTTGCGGAAGCGCTTGCGAACGGCCCCTGCAGCACCCAATAAACCCGTACCTAGCAACAGCATGCCAGCCGGTTCAGGTACGGCGCTACCGCTGATCTGACCCTGAACTGTTGTGATCCCGTTATTTGAAGCGGGCGGTACAAGATTCAGCGGATTGTTGGTGATAGCGTAAGTAATCCCGCCAATGTTCACCGACGTTACACTGAAATTCACGACTCCAGTACCAGAATTCGATGCGGAGAAGGTGCCGGAAAAGGTTGCGGAGAAGCTATTACTACCTGCAACCGGTACTGTTTGAGTAATAGTAAGAGTAAAGGTTCCACTGGCGGCAATCGCTCCATTACCGCTAAAGAACGTTTGGAAGTTTCCAAAACTCGAGCCGGTTGGAGTATTCAAACTCGTAGAGCCGAGTCCAGTGAACGTGATCATTAGCGCGTTGCCCATGCCGCCCAAAAAGGTCACTGAATTCGTGCCACTCCCAGAGCATCCGCCACATGTAAACGTGCCGCTTGTGCTAAACGTTACTGGATCAGCCTGCGCCGTTCCTGCCGCTACCGACAAGAAACCAGCAACAAGCGCCAGCATCAGAGTTGTCTTTAAGAAAATCTTCATCTGGATTTCCTCCGTTTTGTGTCCCTAGACCTTCAAAAACCCATAAGGTCTAATGTTCACACTCCAAAGTCACCTGCGAGTGGCGACTGTATTCGGTTGAGGCACCGAAGGGGCACCCCCAGCTACTCAACCGGAGTTAAACTTCAGTTCCAGCACTCCAAAACCGCCCTCTGGGAGACGGTTGTGACTGTCGGTCGTATACCCGGGGGCACACCGCGCACACGACCGATAAGCATTAAAGAATCCTACGAGCACTCTCCAAGGTGAGCCGAGCATTAGGGGGGACAAACCCGCTTACTCGATCGACAGGAAGGTTAACTTCTATCCTTCCGGAAGCTTCGACGAACGCCAGCCGCCAGGCCAAACAGTCCCGTCCCCAACAACAACATAGTTGCCGGTTCAGGAGTTTGTACGATTTCACCTCCACCCAAACGCACCTGTCTAACGTCCTCCATCTGTACGCCACTGAGAGCGATGGTCTGAATTAGCTGACCGTTTATGGCGGTAACTGTAAAGAAGTTCTGACCGTTCGCGTCCACAGTGAAGCTATCTACAAAGGTGCCGCCGGTAATGTTTATTCCCGTGACTGTGATCGTGACCGTTCCGTTTACTGCTGCATTAATGTTGAATACAGCCCGTGTGAATGTGCTGTTGTTCGCCAAACCGAATGTCAGTTGAGTCAACGGGTCATTGCCGGTTCCTCCGCTCACTGTCGCTTGGCCCGATGGGTTAGCGTTCAGCAAGTGGCTACCACTCGAAGAAGTAAAGTTGACGACGAGATTGTTCGCGCCAACAGTACCCGTGACCGTAGTCACATTTGTTGCGGGATTAAGCAGGACGTTGTCAGTGCCTTGATTGTTGACGCCAGTAACGACAACAATGTCGGCCTTTGCCGTACCTGCAAGTACGCTGACGATGCCAAACATCGCCAACGAAAGAACTAAGCTTTTTAGAGACCTATATCCGGACATTGAAAAACTCCTTAACCCCTCGCCGGGGAGCTGAGACGCAAAAATTCTGTGGGAGGCCCGAATCAGGAGAGCATGCTGGGCAATGCAGGCTCAGATGAGTCCAACCAAGTCACCCCGGAAAACTACCCGAGAACGTATGTGTGTGTAGGCACTTGGGCTTCGCAGAAGCAATTCATGCGCCGTCCGATTGGAAAGCTCTGATGGCCCCCAAACGCGTCTGTTTTAGGTTGTTGAGGAGTGCTTGACGGACCAAGTCGTCCAAAGTCTGGACCACATGTCTAGACTTTGGACGATGGAATCTGGTGTTTTTTGATCTTCTGGTAGAGTGAACTCCGAGGAATTCCCAAGCGCTTGGCGGCCTTCTCCACCCGGCCCTTTTCTTCTTGAAGAACTCGCTCAATGTGTTGCTTTTCCAGTTCTACTAACGTCAAACGCGTGTCGAAGAATGGTGCGCCCACACTGGTATGGCCGTCAAAGTGAAGATCCTTTAGCCCAATTTGTTTCTGCTCGCTTAGTAGAACTGCTCGTTCGATTACGTTTCTCAACTCCCGTACGTTGCCGGGCCACGAATACGATTGGAGCGCCCGAATGCAGTCGTCAGTCAATTCGATTTCACCGCGACCAAGATCCCCGGCCACCTTATTCAACAGGTAACGGGCCATATCCGGAATGTCTTCAATTCGTTCACGCAATGCGGGAAACGCGAGTGGAATCGTACTGATTCGAAAATACAAATCGTCGCGAAACTTCTTTTCTCGGACTAGCTGTCCAATGTCCTGATGAGTCGCGCCGATCAAACGAACATCGACCTGGCGATCTCTGACGTCACCAACTCGTCGAAACCGCTTCTCTTCTAGAACCTTCAGCAGCTTTGGTTGGATCTGAAGATCGACATCACCAACTTCATCGAGGAAAATTGATCCGCGATGAGCGACTTCAAACAGTCCTTGCTTTGACGCGGTTGCGCTAGTGAACGCGCCCTTCTCATGCCCGAACAATTCCGTCTCCAGCAGCTCCCGCGAAAGGCCGGCGCAATTCAAATCGACAAATGCTTCGTCCGCGCGCGGGCTATTTTCATGTAGCCAGCGCGCCAGCACACCTTTGCCGGTTCCTGTTTCACCAAGAATAAGTACGGGGCTTTCGGTCGCCAGGAGTTTGCGAGCCTGATCTGCAAGTGCACGGATTGCAGCGCTGTTGCCGATGAACGGATCGATCGCTTGCCGAACCTGGCGCGATCTGCTGGCCATAGTTTTGTGCGCGTTTCTCTGCTTTTCGAGAAGTCGCTGGAGGATTACCTGTAAGGCAGGTAACTCGAGCGGTTTAGTGAGAAACTGTTCTGCCCCTTCCTTGATCGCCCTGACTGCTAAGTCGATTGAACCATGGGCGGTTAGGACCAGTAGCGGGATGTCAGAATCGATGTCTTTTAAACGGGGCAGAAGGTCAAGGGCGGTGCCGTCGGCCAACATGTAATCGGCGATTACGATGTCTGGACG
>JBKPMX010000096.1:0-10341 GCA_046765655.1 Acidobacteriota bacterium | reverse complement strand
ATCTCAAAAGCTGCCGACAGTGGATGGCCGCGTGCGTACAGCTTGCCGAGCGAGGCGCAGATTGTGATGTTCCAGCCCCAGATTGCCACTTGGGAGGATCAAAAGCATGTCGTTGCGCTCGCCGCTGTGTCACACGTCGCTAAGGGTGAATCGAAACCAGTACTCGGAACGATTAAGCTGGAAGCTGACACTTCAGTTGCGACTGAAGAGCGTCTGGTGAAGTTCACTAATGTGAAGATTACCGAATCGAATTTTCAGACGCTGCCCAAAGAACAGACTCGCGAAATTGTGACCGAGCTTGAGAAGAATCTGCCTGACGAGGAGCGCATCATCTCACTCGACCGAGTGCTCGCGTACGTTGATAAGAGCACCATCCGACCCAAGAACGTTGCGGGTATTAAAGGCGACCCTCCCAAGATCTACTTCAGCAAGTGGCCGTCGATCCTGGTCGGTTTTGATGGTGAGCCGATTTGGAGTCCTATAAAAGACAATGAACTAAAGTTTGCCGTTAACACAAACTGGGATGTTTTCCAGTACACGCCAACGGGTTTGTATTACCTCCGTAACGATACGACCTGGCTGAAAGCGACTGCTCTCAATGGCGCGTGGTCCGCAGCAGGGAAACTGCCTGACAGCTTCAACAAGTTGCCCGACGATGAGAATTGGAAAGAAGTTAAGGCCAGTTTGCCCGGTGTTCCGGTTAAGCACCCACCAAGTGTTTACGTCACATCCGATCCGGCCGAGCTGCTTCTACTTGATGGCGAACCGAAATATGTACCGGTTCCCGGTACGCAACTACTCTGGGTTAGTAACACTGAAAGCGATCTCTTCCGTTATGGAAAAGATGGGCCATTCTACTATTTAGTGACGGGCCGGTGGTTCAAAGGCAACACCATACTTGGACCGTGGAACTTCGCAACGCCGGAGCTACCTGAAGACTTCAGGCTTATCTCGCTTGAGCATCCACGCTCGCGCGTGCTTGCTTCAGTGCCCGGAACACAACAAGCCGCGGAGGCGGTCCTGTTAGCGCAGGTTCCTCAGGTCGCGCGCGTCAACAAGAAAGAAATCGTCGCTCCGGAAGTTCTTTACAACGGTGAACCAGAGTACGAAGCCATCCAGGGGACTCAACTCCAACGAGCGAGGAACACAGACAAAGAAATCATCAAAGTGGGCGACATGTATTACATGTGCTACGAGGCCATCTGGTTCCAAGCCAACACACCGAAAGGTCCCTGGACACTCGCCACCTCTGTTCCCAAGGAGATTTATGACATCCCCGCCAGCTCCCAAGCGCATAGCGTCACCTATGTGACTGTGGAGGATGATGAGAACAAAGATGACGACTGGGTAACTTACGCAGCTTATGCCGGCTACAGCGGTCTAATGATCGGTTGGGGTTGTGCCGTTTGGGGCAGCGGTTGGTACTACCCACCTTATTACTGGTACGGCGGCTATTACCCGATCTATTACCCACCGTTGAGAACGTATGGTTACGGTTCCTGGTACAACCCTTACACGGGAAGATATGGCACGGCTGGTCGCATCTATGGACCATACGGCGGTGTGGGATTCGGTGCGCGTTATAACCCTGGCACTGGGACGTATTCGCGCGGTGCGTTTGCATATGGACCATATGGCGCACGTGGTGCCGCGGAAGCCTATAACCCGCGCACAGGTACCTACGCGAAGACGCGGCAGGGTTCAGGTGCCTATGGCAGTTGGGGATCAACAACTGTCCAGCGCGGAGACGATTGGGTTAACACAAAACGATTCACTAACAGTTCCGGCAATACGACTCGCGTCACGCGTGGAGAAAATGGAGGGATCATCTCCCGTCGTGGCGAAGGTGGTCGTGGCTTTGTGGGATCGAATGGCGAAAACGTTTACGCCGGCAGAGATGGGAACGTCTATCGCCGCGATCAGAATGGCAATTGGAGCAAATGGGACAACGGAAGTTGGAACGGAGTAGAGAAACCAGATCAATCCGTTCGCGACAGCATGATGAATGATCGCGGTCGACAACAAGATCGAATGACGCAAAGAGACAGCGCGCGAGGTGACAGTGTACGGGATTCATCGAGAACTCAACAGATGGATCGATCGACATACCAGAATCTCGAACGAGATCGTTCAGCCCGAAGAGAAGGCTCGCAGCGTACTCGCGACTCCGGCACTTACAATCGTAGTTCAAGTCCAAGCCGTGGCAGCACCGGCAGTTATCGCGGCGGTGGCTTCTCACGTGGCGGTGGTGGTGGTTTCAGAGGCGGTGGCGGTCGACGTTAAGGAGTGTCGGTCGGAGCGGTACATACGTGCGACGCTGCGGACAAAAGGTCAGGTAAGAATAGGGCTCGCTTGCTCAAAGTCCGCAGCGCCGCGCTGAAAACAGCATCGGAAACGAAGATGTAACAGCAGGTGGTTTCTTTCAAGCGGGTAATTACAATTCACCTCTCCTCGACAGGTGTTTCTCGCCTAAGCACTCTTTAAGACGTCGAGAGGCGCTGGAGAGTGTTGCGATGGTTCCGTTTATCTCCCCTCGGTTACCTAATGGCGTTGGATATTCTGTTGCTTCGCCTGCACAACGGCCCGTCAAGGCCTCTGGATTAATTGCACTTCGCGTTGCCAAGCAGGCACTGCTAGTTTTCTTCTTCATTGCGCTCTGCGCGATCCAGTTTTCCTCCACCCTCGCAAATACAGCGGGATCAAGGAAAGTTGAAACATTCTTTGCACTCAACAACTGGGTCGCGGGCGTTGGGATCGTGGCGTTTCTCATCCAGGCAATCCTAATCATCTGGCTTTTATTCACACGTGCACGACGTCGCGAGGCTGAGGTCGAGAGTCAGCGACTGGCACGTGTCGCTGAGTCGGAACGAAAACGGTTGGGTGAAGTTGTTTCGAATGTTCCGGGCATTGTTTGGGAAACGCGCATCGATCCTGGAACGCAGGAACGTCGGGTGACTTTCATTAGCGACTACGTTGAAAAGATGTTGGGCTACACAGCCGACGAATGCATGTCGACCCCGGAGTTCGTAAATCAACTGGTTGATGAAACGGATCGGGATCGGGTCGCTCAAGAAGCAGAGGCTGGTTTTTCGGGCGTTCCTACTCTTCTTCGCTTCCGTCTGGGGGCAAAGGATGGCCGCGTTGTTTGGGCAGAGGCGCACGTTTCTCCTCAGCTGGATCAAGCAGGCAACATCGTTGGAATACGCGGTGTCACTCTTGATGTAACTGCCAAACATTTGGCTGAGACAGCGCAAGCTCAAAGCGAAGAAACCTTCGCGCGATCATTCCGGACAAGCCCACAACCGATATCGATCATTACAATCGATGGCGGAGTGTTCGTCGATGCCAATGCCAGCTTCCTTTCCATGAGTGGTTATACGCGCGACGAAGTTATCGGACATACCGCACTTCAGCTTGGGATCTGGGCCACTAAAGATGATCAAAACGCGGTTATTAGTGAACTCAGTCGCACCGGTTCTCTGGGCATCCGGGAGACAAGGTTTCTGACGAAAGGTGGTGACGTAAGAGTTCTGCTTTCATCCGCAGAAAAACTCGAATTCGCTGGCGAAGCATGTCTCCTGCTTGCCTCGACAGACATTACCGAGCAAATGGCAGCGCAAAAGGCGCTGCAGGAAAGCGAAGAACGCTTTCGAAACATGGCTGATGCGTCGCCGATCATGATTTGGATGTCTGGTCTCGACATGGGATGTAATTATTTCAATAAGCAATGGCTCGACTTTACGGGCCGGACAATGGAAGAAGAACTGGGCACGGGCTGGACTGAAAATATTCATCCGGAGGATTACGTTCGTTGTCTCGACACGTACGCGACGAGCTTTGATCTGCGACGATCGTTCGAGATGGAATACCAGCTGCGCAGAAGTGACGGAGCGTACCGGTGGATCTACGACAAAGGCACCCCTTGTTTTTCCTCACCAGATCACGTCTTCCTCGGTTACATCGGCTCGTGTCTCGACATTACTCAGCGCAAAGAATCAGAAGAGACTCTGCGTCAGGCTCACGAAGAGCTACACCGGATGAAAAACCAACTGGAGGCGGAAAACATCTACCTTCAACAAGAGCTTCAACGTGATTCAAGTTTTGGCGAAATCGTCGGCGAGAGCGATGCGATCAAATATGTCCTCTTCAAAGTCACTCAAGTCGCACCCACCGATACGACAGTGCTAATCACCGGCGAGACCGGCACGGGCAAAGAACTCATAGCACGCGCGATTCATGAAGCCAGTTCGCGTAAAGACCGTCCTTTAATAAAGGTGAACTGTGGCGCACTAACACCAAACCTGATCGAAAGCGAACTGTTTGGACATGAGAAAGGTGCGTTTACTGGAGCTGACGCGCGAAAGCCCGGCCGTTTTGAACTGGCAGATGGCGGCACGATATTCCTCGACGAAATCGGAGAACTTCCTCTCGAGTTGCAGGTGAAGTTGCTTCGCGTGATTCAAGAAAACGAATTCGAGCGCCTTGGTGGAACCAGAACGATCAAGGCTGATGTTCGGATTATCGCGGCCACGAATCGCAATCTCAAACTGGACGTGGAGAACGGTAAGTTTCGCGAGGATCTGTGGTATCGACTCAACGTCTACCCGATCACCGTGCCACCGTTGCGACAGCGTAAAGAAGATATCCCACTGCTTGTCGAACATTTCGTTAATGGTTACGCCAAGAAGTTTGGCAAGACGATCACGTCGGTAGCCCCGAAATCGCTACAGCGGTTGCAAGGGCATTCGTGGCCCGGGAACGTTCGGGAATTGGCAAACGCGATCGAACGAGCCGTGATCCACGCGAAGGGCAGTGTGTTGCAGTTGGTCGATCGCTTTGACCTGACGAGTGAGGACCAGGCGTTTACAGTGAAGACACTGGGTGAAGTCGAACGCGAGCACATCATCGAGACTTTAGAGCACACGGGATGGCGCATCGAAGGCCCGAGTGGGGCTGCTAACATCCTCGGTTTGAACCCCAGCACACTGCGTACGCGGATGCTGAAACTCGGCATTCATCGGCGTAGCATACAGTTAACAACGGCCTCCACTTCGAATTCCGCGCACTGACACTTCAGGATCTGGCAAACCACCCACAGCCATCCGTGGAGTTAAACGGATCCCGCGAAATACAACGGCTTTTCAACCCGGGCCAGCCTCACCCTCCAATATTGTCCAAACGGTTAAGTGCTTATAACAAAAGGCTCACGCGCTAAAGCAAGAGGTCCGAAGAGTCTTGTGCACAGGTTTTGCTAAGTAAATAGCAAAGGTCCAGTCGGATACTCAGCACACGACAATTAGGAAAGACGAAGCGTGCGGGTAACGCTTGAGGTGCGCTCGTCGAACAAGTAGACCGTACGAGGGGTAGAAGCCGAATGATCGTTAAGACAACTAAGATTACCGCTCGCCCAGACAAACGAGTGGAGCTGTCGCAAACCATCGAAGGTTTGCTTGGACCGAGTCGTCACGTGCAAGGATGCCGGACATTTCGCTTCTATCTTGATGCGTCGGATGAAAACTCATCCCTACTGCTGAGCGAGTGGGAATCTGAATCTGATCTCAATCAATATCTTCGCTCGAACGATTTTGCGGTGCTGAAAGGGGCGTTGGCGGTGTTGACCAGTCGCAGCACTGATTCAAAGGCGCTCGTAACATCGGAAACCACCGACGCGGATAGCTAAGAAGGGTTTAAGTAACTCTGTGAAACAAACGGAAGTCCGAATATGTCGAAAGACCCCATGAAGACAAACGTTGCCGTTTGGCCGCATTGGCGGTTTCAGACGCAGCGAACATGGTCTCCCGATATGATTTCTCCCTCAACCAACAGAATTCAGTCGTCTTTGTTTCCGCGACAGGACGTTTTGTCGGATGAGACGCTGCGCGCGCTGGTTGATGCTTGTATTTCAAACGTTGCAGTGTTGAGTGAATCAGGCAAGATTCTCTACGCGAGCAAGGCATGGCATCTATTCCAACGGGGGCGCGCGCGTGCAGCCGACTACTTCGACGTCACACCGTATTATTTCGAGAACTGCAAACGAATAACTGAATCTGAATTTCAAGAAGAGCCCGATATTACCCTCGCCGAGGATTTGCAGCAGATTCTGTTTGGCGAAGAGCGGGAGTTTCATCGCAAGTATCAGTGCCAGTCAGTTAACGATGGACGGCCGTTTGTGATGCACGCCGCTCGTCTGAATCTACCCGGATCTACCTTTCGCGTTCTAATTACTCACGAAGACATTCCCTCGGTCCGTGACGACGCCAAGCAGACTCAAGCTCGGCTTAGCCAGTTACTTGAAACAACAAAGGTAATGGCCTGGGAAGGCGAGATTCAGCCGCACCGATTCACCTACGTGAGTGAGCAGGCAGTAAAGATGCTCGGGTATCCAACCAGCATGTGGTACGAACCCGACTTCCTTGCCTCGCATGTTCATCCCGATGACCGTCAGCGCGTGCTGAACACTTACGAAAAACAAAGTACGGCAGCAGAACATTTCGATTTGACATTCCGCATGATCGGTAGCCATGGCCAGGTGGTGTGGGTACAGAACCTTGTGAGTGTCACCCCCGAGAATCGCATTCATGGAAAAATGCACGGCTTCATGATCGACATATCGGAGCGCAAGCGCGCCGAAGAAGCGTTGAAGTATCTCGGCAGCAGGCTAATCGCGGCGCAAGAAGAAGAACGCAAACGAATCGCACGAGAGTTACATGACGACTTGAGTCAACGAATGGCGGTGCTATCGATCGAGATGGAACAGCTGGTCCAAAAGATTGAAAAGCCGTTCACGCTGCGCAAGCGTTTTCAGCGATTGCAGCTGCAGGCCCAGGAAATCGCAAGCGACATCCACCGCTTGTCTTACAAGCTGCATCCCTCGAAGTTGGACCACCTGGGATTGGCTGCGGCGGTGAAGAGTTTGTGCGACGGACAAAACGGGAAAGCCAGCATCCATTTCCATCAAAGCGGATTTCCAGCAGATCTACCAAAGGATGCGACTCTGTGCATGTTCAGAATCGCGCAAGAGATTCTACGCAACGCTGCGAAACACAGCGGAGCTGACTCTGTTCAAGTGTTGCTCACGAAGACAGATCATGCGATTCGTCTTTCGATATCCGATAACGGGTGTGGTTTCGATACCAAATCAGACGTAATGGACAAAGGCTTGGGCTTTGTCAGTATGAAAGAACGTCTGAGGCTTGTTGGTGGGGAAATCAACATCTACTCACAACCCCGACGTGGTACACGGATCGACGTTTCCGTCCCCCTTTATGCGGAACTGTCGAAACTACAAGGCTGAAAGGGAGGATTTATGCAACGCCCCCGAATCGTTCTAGCAGATGATCACACTCTCATACTCGATGCCCTGAAGAACCTGATTGAACCCGAATTTGAAGTCGTTGGTACCTTCAACGATGGCCAGGCACTGGTTGAGGGTGTGCCCGAGTTGAATCCAAACGTGGTCGTCCTCGATATTGGCATGCCCACGATGAATGGATTGAATGCGGGCCAACGTCTCAAACAAATGATGCCTATGGTTAAGTTGGTCTACCTGACGATGAACCATGATCCTGACGTCGCCGGGGAGGCTTTCAGATTAGGCGCCTCCGGTTTTGTGCTGAAGAACTCCGCGGCTACGGAACTTCTGCAGGCGATAAGAAAGGTCGTGCGCGGCGGCTACTATGTAACGCCGCTGATGACAAAGGGCATGGACGGATCAGTGGTGCAGTACTTCAAGCAACGAAAGGCCAAGTACCCCCTGACGCTTCGGCAAAAGGAAGTGCTTCAACTGTTGGCGGAAGGCCGTTCAATGAAAGAGGTCGCGTTTGTTTTGAACGTTTCGCCGCGAACCGTCGCGTTCCACAAGTACACCATGATGGAGCATCTTCAGATCCGCAGTAACGCCGAGCTAATTGAGTATGCATTGAGAAGCTCGCTCGCGGTAGCGTGACAAACAAGCAGATCCACCGATTACGCAGAGCTTACACAGCTGAGTTGAGTGGTCGTTCATTAAGGTATTCGTGAGCTGGGTCACTCAACATAACTGTCTAAGCTCTAATCTGTGTAATCGGTGGACCTGCTTCCTTCCTGTAACTTTTGCTAGTACGTCGCAGCGTCAATTCATCCTAGAGTTCCCGCTTAGCACTGTATTCGACGTGTAAAATCGACTTTCGTTTGACATTGCACCTCGAGGCTCTCAATCGCCACGAGAGGGCAAAGGAGCAAACGGTGACGCGGGCGCGGATTCTCATTGCAGAAGATCATGAGTTGATGCGAAACCAGGTTGTGCGCTTATTACGGCGCGATTTCAACGTGGTTGAAGCAGTCGACAATGGTAAGGCTCTGCTCGAGGCAGCTGCGCGATTGAAACCCGATGTATGTGTTCTTGATATCTCGATGCCTCACCTCAATGGCATCGAAACCGTGAATCACCTCAAGCAGACCGAATCGTCTCCAAAAGTAATCTTCCTTACGATTCACAACGATGCTGATTTTGTTTGTGCCGCATTCAAGTGTGGGGCAGAAGGTTATGTCTTTAAAACACGAATGGCGGCGGATTTGGTGAAGGCCGTAAAGGAAGTTCTTGCGGGACGTACGTTCTTATCGTCGTGATCTTGTGAAGTGTTCGATAATTCTAGTCAGCTTGTTCCTCAACGAGGGTCCAATGCTGGGCCAACTGCTTCTTAAATTCCCGCTGTTCGTCAATCCACGAGGTAATGGTCTCGAACATTAACCGCCGCGCCTGACGCTCGGTTCTGATGTTGGCTTCCCGCACTTCCGGCTGCTCTTCCAGAAACTCTCGCTGAGCGCGTTTTACGACGCGGATGGATTTGTTCGATGTCATAAAAGTAGTTGAGTGACTGAATCGTAGGTGGGCGCCAACCCAATAAATACTGTCAGAATTGACAGTATTAAAGGCACTTAGCTGCGGCTAGGATTCGATTACTGGAAAACCAGCAAAGTCGGCTCCTAGGGCTGGCAAGTGCAGCAAGCCAAGCAGGCAATCGCTGCGTTGCTCGAAGAATAGAAGGCTGACTCAAGACTAAACAACCTACAAGGAGATACAGACAGATGAGAATCAGCACCTACACGATACTGAGACTTATGACAGTCGCCTTCGTTCTTGTGTTGGCGAGCGTGGGAAACGCTTACGCCCAAAGATCTCTGGCGACGAAGACGGGACACCCGGCATTACGCCCAACCGTCCAGGAAGAAGTAAAGAAGATGAAGGGGGTCGTTATTAAGCGCGAGCCAGATTCATTCACAATGTCCGAAACCACCGGCGGACCGGCAACAACGGTTCTATTGACCGCCGACACCGAAGTGAAGAGTCACAAAAAAGGTGCGTTCCGCGGATCGAAGGAATACGCCGCGAGCTACATCCTGCGCGGACTGCGTCTCGAAGTTGATGGCACCAGGCAAGGCGACGGCTCAATCGTAGCGAGTAAGATCCGTTTCGATGAGCAGGATCTGAGAACGGCTCAGGCACTGAAGGCTACGCTTGATCCTGCCGAGGCTGAATTGAATGCAAAACTCAAGGCACAGCAAGAAGAGCAGGAGCGACTCGCCGGCCAGATCCAGGAGACACAGGCGTTGGCCCAGAGTGCTAAGGAAGATGCAGCGAAGGCACAGCAGACTGCTGACCACGCGAATAATCGAATCAATGGTTTAGATGATTTCGATCCGATCAAGACGATTACGGTCTATTTCAAAACTGGCAGCGCTGTTCTGGGTCCGCAGGCCAAGACAGAGATTGATACTGCAGCGGCATGGGTAAAAACCCAGAACACAAAAGGCTGGGTGATGGCAGTTATTGGTTACGCCGACACCACCGGCAATTCGCAGCGAAATATCGATTTGAGTGAGCGTCGCGCGAATGCGGTGATCTACTACATCGTCTCGAAGTACAAGATGCCGCTCAATCGGTTGGTCCAACCTTTCGGATACGGGCAGTTGGAACCGGCTGCAGAAAACAAGACAGCAGCTGGACGTGCCAAGAACCGTCGCGTCGAAATCCGGTTAATGATTAACAAGGGTATTGCTGGGACGGTTGGGAACTAACATTTCTTAAGGACGTTGAGGTAGGAACTAAGGCACCTCACTCACTTGGGCCGGGGACTTCCCGGCCCTTTTCTTTCGCTCGCCTCATCATGCACGGTAGCGGATAGTTGGACCAGCGATTCAGTAGCGCGCGTGGACTCAACTCTCGCAATCGACGGCACAAATTCAGTTAAGCGACGGTCCAGGGATTGAGTACCATGCGCGGTAGCGGATCGCCTTGACTCAACTCTCGCGATCCACCGCACAAATTGAGTTAAGCGACGGATCAACGATTCAGTACCATGC
>JBKPMX010000095.1:0-16977 GCA_046765655.1 Acidobacteriota bacterium | reverse complement strand
GCTGAACTCCAAAACGACGGCAGAGAGTGTCGAATATTTTTTCGAGCGCCGGGTCAATGCAGCATCGCCACTCGGAAGGAAGACCAGTTGGTCTAGATCAGCGCAGGCCAAACACAACGCCCCTTTGTTTTCTTCGAGCGTTATCCACGATTGCCGACCTAATTGTTCACCACACTCGTCGCATTTTGATTCTCGGTGAGAAATGAAAACTTTGATCTCATTGTCGTCCATGTCAGGATCTCCGTGTTTAGTGTGAGGGCGGGGACTCGGCAGATTAAATCGCAATAATGGCGAGATGGCCAAGGTTCCACGGCGCTTCGTAACTACAATCGTCATTCAACCCAACGGGAATGACTCAACGAATGTCCGATATGCTTTAGGAAACTCTGAAACAAGTGCTATTCAGTACCATTCGCGGTAGCGGATGGCCAAATCTCAACACCCGCACTAGTGGAGTTGAGTCTCGGCCATCCGCTACCACGAATGGTACTGAATAGCCTCTGTCGCAACCTATTTGATCTTGCTAAAGCGTATCGGACGTTCGTTGCGTCATTCCTTTTGCGTTGAAGCAAGGCGTGACGACAAACTGAAGTGTATCGAACATGGGCCACCGGTTCTTGAGCGCTAAGTCGATCCAAGCTTAAACTCGCGAGCGTTCTCAATTCCTATTCATCGAGGAGAAACATGAAAACGAAAGTTGGCTTACTGCTGACGTTCTGTTTTTTGATTATCACCGCCCAGGCACAAACCGAAGCGGTCGCAGTCCCTGCTGAAGTGAAACCGTTTGTTGAGCAAGGGACAAAACCGATCGCGCTTGAGTCCGCTGACTTAAACGGCGATGGCTTGAAAGACTACATACTCGTTCTGGAGCGCGAGAACCCGTCCCAAAAGGATGAAAACGATTTTCCGAAGAACCAGCGACCGCTGTTGATTCTCGTTCGTGGTGCCGACAACAAACTAACTGCGGCCAAGCGAAACGAATTGATCGTAATGTGTTCACAATGCGGCGGCGTCATGGGCGATCCATTTGCTGGCGTGACGGTCGGAAGAAATACTTTCACGGTCAATCACTACGGCGGCAGCGCGTGGCGTTGGTCAGCCGATTACAAATTTAACTATTCGCGGATCGATAAGACGTGGCAGCTGGTTCGAATTGAAGAGGAGAGCTTCAACGCAAACGATCCACAGAAGACGATGAAGCGGAAGATCCGAACTCCGCCGAAAGATTTCGGAAAAGTGGACATTGCTGATTTTGATCCAGCCGCATTTGAGAAGAAAGAGTAATGATCCAACTAATGTTCGATACATTCCAGTCTGTCGTCTCGGTTTAGTTGGGGTTCAATGCAAAAAAAGCAACGAATGTCCGATATGCTTTAGGAACCTCTGATCAAGTGCTATTCAGTACCATGCGCGGTAGCGGATGGCCACGACTCAACTCCATTGTTGCTTGTGTTGAGATTTGGCCATCCGCTACCGCGCATGGTACTGAATAGCTTGGTCACTTGTTCAGAGCTTCCTTTAGCTTGTCGTGACGTGCTGAGACGACATCTCCGATGTAAGTTGCGTCTCTGGCACATCACGACAAGCTAAAGCATATCGGACATTCGTTGCGTGGTTCCTCGTAGTTGAATCTCCGGCAAGAAACGACAAGCTAAAGCGTATCGGACATTCGTTGGATGATGAAGATCGAACGCTTCCCTGTTCCAAAATCCGTACACCCCAATCCTTCCTAACCACAAAAATATCGCCGAGAACTAGACTTAGGAGTTATCATTCAGGCTCCCAGTCGAACCAACCATAACTTCCAGTCACCGCAATTAACCAGGAGGCAGTGATGAATTCGATACTCAAAGACATCCGCTTTGGGGCCCGAAGTTTATTGAAGCAACCGCACTTCTCGATCGTCGCGATCGTCACGCTCGCGGTGGGCATCGGTGCTACTACCACGATCTTTAGCATTCTCAACGGAGTCGTTTTACGTCCACCAGCTATAGCAGATTCTGATCAAGTGGTTGCGGTTTGGCAGACACCCCGCGGCAATCATGTGGAAAGCTATTTGTCTTACCTTGAACTGCAAGATTGGCGAAAGGCAAACCACAGCTTCGAAGACATTGCAGCCTACAAACCGACTGGCATCATCATCACGGATCAACAGGAATCAGATCGAGTTGCCGGACTTTATGTAACCGCAAACTTCTTTCCGCTCCTGAAGGTGAATCCTATCGCAGGCCGGAATTTTGATGTTCAGGAAGAGCAGAGGAATTCGGCGCCTGTCGCAATCATCAGCTACGAATTCTGGCAGAGCAGATTCGGAGGAGATCAAAGTGTACTGAATCGACAAATCACCATTAACGGTAAGGCGCACACAATTATCGGCATTCTCCCGCACGGCTTTGATTTTCCGTTATCCAGACGTCTGGACGTTTGCACCACCGTTGCCGAGGAAGGCTCGAACCTTGAAGAACGAGGCGCCTTTGTTTTCAAAGCATTTGGACGATTGAAGCCCGGCGTCACGATTGAACAGGCACAAACCGAGATGACCACTATCGCGGAGAACCTTGCGCAAGCGTACCCTGCGACAAACAAAGACAGCACAGTCCTGTTAGTAAGTGCTCAAGAGCACATTGTAGGAAGCCAGGTGCAGCGCGCTCTCTGGCTCCTGCTTGGAGCGGTAGGTTTCATTCTCCTGATTTCCTGCACTAATGCCGCCAATCTGGTATTGGTTCGAGCAATCACAAAACAAAGAGAGACAGCAATCCGTGCAGCGCTTGGCGCAGGCCGTTGGCGGATTGCTGCCCATTCTTTGATTGAAAGTCTCTTACTTTCGTTAGTGGCAGGCTGCGTTGGCCTGCTCGCGGCTATGTGGGCCATCAAAGCAATCAAGTATTACGGTGCAGACCAGATACCACGGCTCAACGAAGTCCGAATCGATTCGCGAGTTATGATCTTCGCTTTGGTCGTTTCGGCGTTGACTGCGCTGCTGTTTGGTCTGGTGCCGATGCTCAAAGCAGCTCGTTCGAACATCTACGACATTTTGAGATCAGGAACGAAGGCAGCTACAAGCGCGAATACTCTGCGTCTGTGGGCCGACGCGCTCGTGGTCAGTGAAATTGCGCTGAGCCTGGTCCTATTGGTCGGCGCAGGTTTGATGATCAGAAGTTTCGCAGAACTGGTGAACGTACCTACAGGATTCGACGCGCGAAATGTGTTGACCGGAAACATTGTATTGACTGGTCAGAAGTACGACGACCCGGCTCAACGTCTCCAATACGTCGATGAGACTCTCGCCAGGTTGAATACAATCCCGGGCGTGGAACGTGCCGCATACGTGGCTCCGTTGCCATTCAGCGGCGCAGATGTTGGCGGCGATTTTCGAATTGAAGGTCGCGACACTCAACCTGGAGATGAACCGACGGCAAGTGTGCGTAGCATCAGCACCGATTATTTTCGGACGATGAAGATATCAATCATCAAAGGTCGTGATTTCAATGTAGCGGATCGACGAGGTGGACCCGGCGTTGCCATCATTAATGAAAGGTTGGCGCGGCTTTACTTTGCGAATGAAGAACCTGTTGGCAAATACATCTCTGATGTCGGGTCGAATCAAAACCCAGGTGATCCCAAGCGCTGGGAGATCGTGGGAGTGTCAGCCGACATTCATCACAACAGTCTGGTCAAACGCGCTGGGCCAGAGTTGTACTTACCTTATGAACAGAACAGTTGGCGCTGGGGGAATTTTATCGCGCGAACATCAGTTGAGCCTTCGGGTGTTGCGAGCACCTTTCGCGATCAGATTCGAGCCGGCGATCCACTGGTTGCGCTAACAAGGATCCGTCCTTTGGACCAGCTTGTTTCGTCAACGGTAACTCAACCGCGTTTTTACGCTTTCCTGTTCGGGTTGTTTGGAGTGATCGGCCTGTTGCTGACGATTACAGGTATCTACGGCGTAGTCTCGTACACAGTGGCTCAACGAACGCAAGAAATCGGAATTCGGATGGCGCTCGGTGCACAAACATCAAACGTTATGAGACTTGTGATCGGTGAGGTGCTGATCCTGGCCTTGATAGGTGTTGTAATCGGAGCAGGTGTCGCTTTTGGCTTAACACGATTCATGCAAACACTGCTTTTTGGTGTGACGCCAACCGATCCAATGACCTTCATCGGTCTCTCAGTGCTGTCGGTCATTGTCGCCTTGTTGGCTTGCGGTTTGCCGGCACGCCGAGCAACAAAAGTAGATCCAATAGTCGCGTTGCGCTACGAATGAATGACTACTGGAGGATTTGTAGGGGCGTCCCTCCGTGGGCCGCCCCTCTCTTTCCACATTCTTTAGTCGTGGGCAAATGGGGCGCCCACTGAGGGACGCCCCTACAAATGATTCATTCGGGTAATATGGGCCTTCTTCCGCGCATTAGAATAGGCCGACTCAAGTTTCGACGAACGAAGTTGCGTCGCTGGATCCGACGTGTGCCAGTTACATCGTATGTGTTAGCTATTGAGGTATTCGCTTACACCTTGCTGCTGATCTTCATCTCTACCGGTGAACGGGCTGCACGCCTCAAGAGCATGGGTGAGCACGCGGATGTCGCCTCGTCGCTTCTGTTAGTTCTCGTCTTCGTTGCGTTCCATAGATTCGCGCGGCTACGAATCGTACCTCGCGTCGAGCAACACTTCTTTCCAAAACCATACGAAGAACGACAAGTCCTCTCGGGGCTTGGTCAAGAGGCTCGTACAGCTTCGAGTACAGACCAGCTGTATTTCGGCATTGTGTGTCGCATTGCAGAGTCCTTCGAGGCCCAAAATGTCGCGCTTCTCGTGCGCGATACGTCGGGTGACTACGTGTGTGTTGCGTCATCCTTGCATGGGCTGATCGTGAGAGAAGTAAAGTTAACGCGAGAGTCGTTCATCGTAAAACGTCTGAACGGTCTTTCGACTCCTTTAGCTATCGAAGCGAACGAGATCGAATCCTGGAACCGTGCTCTAGCGAACGCTCCAGCGTCTTTGCGCGGCGCCCGGGCTCAAGAGCATGACAGTCTGCATCTGCTGAAGTCGCATTTGCTCGTTCAGATTCGGACGAAGCAGCAAATGGTTGGAATTCTGTCCTTAGGTTTAAGACGTGGCCAATTTCGTTACGGACCAACTGATCGTGAAACCTTAACCACCCTTAGTGAACAACTGGCCTTAGTGATCGAGAACTCACGCCTCGCTCAGCGGATGGTTATTCAAGAGCGACTGAATCGCGAACTCGGCTTGGCTGCAGAAGTTCAGCGACGACTCCTTCCACTTCATGTGCCCGAATGCTCTTCGGCGGAATTGTCGGGTTTTTGCGAACCAGCGCGCGGTGTGGGCGGCGACTATTACGACTTCATCTCGACCAACAAGGATCGCGTCGGGATCGCCATCGCCGATGTCGCCGGAAAGGGGATGCCCGCTGCATTGTTGATGTCAACCGTGCAGGCAACCTTGCGTAGTCTGACAGGGTCCGCACTTTCGGCGGACACCTCACTCGCTCAAATGGTAAGCAAACTCAATCGCCTCATTTTCAATTCAACGAATGGTCAGCACTACGTGACTTTTTTCTATGCGGATTTCGACGAGATCAATCGTCGTCTGACTTACGTTAACGCCGGTCACAATCCTCCTCTTTGGCTGCATTCGAACGGCAAGAAGCAATTTCGCAGGCTGACTACAGGAGGATTGATTGCAGGCGCGTTTGAGGACTGCGAGTACGATCAGGAAACGTTGCAGATGGAATCAAATGATCTTTTATTTTTGTACACGGATGGACTAACGGAGGCAGTGAGCCCTGCTGGCGAAGAATTGGGAGAGGCGAGGGTCGAGGAAATGCTTGCGGCGTTTGCGCACCTACCGGCGCAGGAGATTCGCGATGAAATGGTTCGTGAAGTGAAAGACTGGTGTCGAGGAGCTGGACTGTATGATGATTTGACGTTCGTTGTAATGAAGGTGAATTGATGACATTCGATACAATTCAGTTTGTCGTGAAGGTTCAGGAGTTTCTACAAGATCAAGGATTGGGATCAGGCTATTCAGTACCATTCGCGGTAGCGGAAGGCCCAAGACTCAACTCCATTAATGCGGGTGTTGAGATTTGGCCATCCGCTACCGCGAACGGTACTGAATAGCGCCCGTAATCAGTGGTTTCCTTCAGTTTGTCGTCACGGGTCTGGTTCATTCAAACGTAGCAGGAAGGACTCAACAAATGTCCGATATGCTTCAGGAACCTCTGATCAAGTGCTATTCAGTACCATGCGCGGTAGCGGATGGCCGAATCACAACACCGCACTAATGGAATTGAGTCTCGGCCATCCGCTACCGCGCATGGTACTGAATATCTTGGTCACTTGTTCAGAGCTTCCTTCAGCGTGTCGTTGCCCGCATCCCGAAACTGAAATCCGAAGAGCCGTTTTCGCTCGTTTTCCTTATGCAATTGTATACGGCGTTGAGAATGACCCTGTGATTGTGATCGCAGTTGCACACGCGCATCGTGAGCCTCGTTATTGGTGGATCGGGCACCATGTTTCCAAGCCCTGAATTCCGTTAACCACTCTACTCCTTCAACGTTGCATGCCAATAGAACTCGCTTCTTCCGCGTGAACTTTTCTATCGCATTGCGTTAACATTGCCGCAAATGGTGTTAACCGCAAAACACCGATAAGTCCCAGTCTTCGGAGGTCTCGCCAAATGAAAAAGTTTTTTATGTTCAGTATCTTGACCACCCTCGCCATAGTGGTACTGCCGATCGTTCAAACAGCTAGTGCAGCGCAAGACCAATGCTCAGCTGAAGCTAAAGACGCTTTGTATGCGTCGTTTCTGCAAAATCGTCAAAACGATCAGAAGAAGGCATACGACGAGGCGAAGAAATATTTAGCCTGTCCGGTCAACGAACCCACTGAAGCTCAGCAAAAGATTATCGACTATTTAAAGAAGTATTCCGCGGCTTACGAAAAGGCCTCAAGCAAGTCGCGGCTGAATGACCTTATTTCCCTTCTATATGTCCAAAAGAAGTATCCGGAAGCTTACGCTCTCGGAGCCGAAATCCTTGCTACAGAACCAGACAATTTGGCAGTACTCGTTCACCTTGGAGCCAATGGATATTTGCTAGTGAGTAATCCGTCCTTGAGTGGAAAGGCTGTGGACTACGCAAGGAAGGCGCTGCAACAACTTGATGCTGGAAAGACACTCGACGATTGGAACCCAATTGGCAATCGTGATACCGCGATTGCTTATTTGAATTTCACGATTGGTTCGCTAACTGTGAGCACCGACCCGAAGGGCGCGCTGAACTACCTAATGAAGAGCGCGCAGTTTGAAACACCGTTGAAGAAATCACCTTTCACGTATGCATTCATCGCCGGCGCATATGAAACTGGCGATTATGCGAAACAGAGTGAAGAGTACAAACGTCTCTATGGAGGTAAAGACGAAACGCCGGAGAGCAAACTGGCGCTAGCGAATATCTATCAGCTCGTCGACCGAATGATTGATGCTTATGCAAGGGCTATCGCGTTAGCCGGAAGCGACGCCGCCTTTGCTAAACAGAAACCGCAGTGGAGCGAGAGTCTAATGCAGTGGTACAAATTTCGGAACAAGGGTTCAGACGCGGGACTGAACGAGTTGCTTGCGACGATTGTGTCAAAGCCTCTACCTCCGTTACCAACACCACTAACGTCACCTCCGCAATGAGATGACTGCTGTATCCACACGTCCGAGTCCCTATTGGAAGTTCCAACGACGGCAGAGACTGCAACCTCTGTGGCTCTCTCCGTGTCTCTGTCGTGAATTTACTGTCGAGATAACACCACCACCGAGCCACAGAGAACACTGAGGTTGCACAGAGAAAACAAATGCAGGAACCTGACGCTGGAGTTTGAATGAATCTCCGATTGGGCGTAATCTGCCGATGCAATCCCCTAAACGAGAGTCCATTTAAAAAAGTCGCGATGCACTACCGCTCAATCCTCTTAATATCCCTTCTCTTCTTCACGTCTGCTACTCAAGCCCAAGACTTGAAGTCGGCCGAGGAATACACTCAGCGTGGCATATCGCGGTTTGAGAAGAATGATCTAGACGGCGCCATCGCAGACTTCACCAAAGTAATCGAAATGAATGGCAGTGGTCAGGAGTATTGCTACTACTTTCGCGGCATGGCGCAGTATCGGAAAGGCAATACGACGCTAGCAATCGATGATTTAACCAAGGCGATAACGCTCAAACCAGATCCAAGATTCCTGGATGATCGCGGAAATCTTTACGCCAGAGTTGGCGAGTTGGATCGAGCGCTAACTGATCTGAATAAAGCGATCGAGATCTCACCGCAATACGCCAAAGCATTCGGCGACAGAGGTCTTATCCGACTAATGCAGGGTGCGGCCGCTGATGCTGAAGCGGATTTCAAGAAATGCTTTGAACTTGATCACACGCTTGAACCGCAATTTAAGGCGGCGGCAAATCAACTCAAGCAACACACCATCTCTCGCTACTTACATGAGAAGCCTGCCGACGTTGAGATTACAAAGTTTAGTTGGACCGAGACACCTGCAAAGGCCCTGGTCGCTCCTTCGTCCGCTCCGATTTCCGTCAGCACTACAGGCGTGAGTGCAACTGGTACGCGCGTACTTGGGAATCCCGGTGGTGAGAAGGGCGAAGGTGGACCAAGTCAGGTGTTGAATCCATCCGGCATCACCACGCCTTATCCTCGATCCGAGTCAGACGGCACGAGAGACTTCATCGATTACAAGTTCAATGTCACGATAAAAAATACCGGAAGCAAAACGATCGTCGCAGTGAAATGGGCTTACTTCCTGGAACCTAAGAACTCGAATAGCGAAGCCTTGTCTTATCTGTTTTCGACGAAGACTAATGTCGCACCAGGAAAAGAGAAGACACTGACCGACTCGCTCAACTCAACCGGACGATCCGCGTCAACAAAGGTGCCCAGTAAACAGAGTCGAGAACTCTACAATGAACGTGTAGCGATACTCAGGCTTGACTACGCTGACGGAACGTCGTGGGAAAGCTCCGCCACACCCAAATGAATCGAAATTAAAACGAAATTGATTGTACGGCGGCCCTCCGTGGCCGCCCGTCCTTCGTCCACGCATTGATGGCGAGGTCGCCGATCCAGATCCAACCACAGGAATGACTCAACGAATGTCCGATATGCTTCAGCTTGTCGTGTCGTGCTGAGTCGACCATCTCCAATGTAAGTTAAACCTCGCGCACGTCACGACAAGCTGAAGGAAAGTCTGATCAACTCGGATTAAGTCGGGCATCGAGTATTCAGTACCATGCGCGGTAGCGGATGGCCGCCACTCACCTCGCAACATCAGATCTTTTTTTTGTTGAGTAATGGCCATCCGCTACCGCGGATGGTACTGAATAGTAGCTGTCGCAACTTTATTCAGAGCTTCCTGAAGCATATCGGACATTCGTTGACGCCTTCCTCCTACCATTGAGCCTTCCGTTGGTGGTATTTCTTGCGTTTGTCGTGACCCCCAACGGATTCAACTTACATCACAGGTCGCCAACTCAGTAACTCCCGACAAACTGAAATGTGTCGGACATGGAGCTGAAACTAAAGTCACATTAGACCTATCATTACACGGCTTCCTGACTTAGAATCCGCTCTGTCCTCGTCACCTTCCATTTCCCCCTTTTGAAAACATATGAGTCTTCAAGAAGGCGAGTTCGTTTCGCACTACCAGGTCCTGTCGCCGATCGGGGCGGGCGGTATGGGAGAGGTCTATCTGGCTCTTGACACTGTTCTTGATCGGAAAGTCGCTTTGAAGCTTCTGCCAGTTCAGGCCACCTCAGATGCGAAGCGCGTTCGCCGGTTTCTTCAGGAGGCAAAGGCAGCGTCCTCACTCAATCACCCACACATCATTACGATCCATGAAGTCGGCAATTCCGACTCCACTTATTTCATCGCCACAGAATTCATCGCCGGCATGAATTTACGAGAGGCGATCAGCTCAGGCCACCTCGACATTGGAAGGACTATCGAGATCGCTATTCAAGTAGCGCTAGCTCTCACGGCTGCGCATGAGGTGAACATCGTTCATCGAGACATCAAGCCCGAAAACATCATGCTGCGCAACGATGGGTTCGCAAAGGTGCTCGATTTTGGTCTTGCCAAATTGCTGCAGCCAGACCTCGTAGATCCAGAAGCCTCGACTTTTGTAAATACTGCGGATGGAGTTGTCTTAGGCACGCTCAGTTACATGTCACCAGAGCAAGCTCGTGGGCAAGAGGTCGACGCAAGAACCGATGTGTGGAGTCTCGGTGTCGTTATCTACGAAATGGTGTCAGGAAGAAGGCCATTCGAAGGCACAACCCAGAGTGACGTCATAGCGTCCGTACTTGACCGCGAACCTACGCCCTTGGCTCGGTACTCGCCCTCAGTGCCGTCAGATTTAGAGCGGATTGTCAGAAAAGCTCTGGCAAAAGATCCCAACGAACGGTACCAAACCTCTAGAGGGTTGCTTGTCGACCTAAGGACGCTGAAGGAAGATCTGCAACGGCAAAAACTCACGTCGGAAGTACCTCCATCACCGGCAGATCAAAGACCCGCCACACGCAGGTCACAACGGCAGTTGTTTATCGGAGGAGCCGTGTTGTTACTACTGCGGATCGGTGGCGCAGCTTTATTTTTTAATCAGCGGTTACGGTCGTCGCCACCACCTCAAGGCGAAACAATCACTCTTGCAATCTTGCCGTTCCGTGCTTTGAATGCGGACGAAGATACAGCTTTCCTCACAACCGGACTGGCCGATGCCATAACTACGCGACTGGCTAACGTTCATCAAATTCGAGTAAGACCAACCAGCGTGATCCTCAAGTATGAAGGGCAAACTGTAAGTGCAAAGAAGGCGGGTGAAGAATTGTCCTGTAATTACATAGTGCTGGGTACCTTGCAGAAGGTGGGAGAGCGTTTGCTGGTTAACGTGCAACTGGTCCGTTCAAGTGATGAGGCACTTATATGGGGAGACAAGTTCGATAAAGTAAGAACGGACATCTTAAGTTTGCAGGATGCTGTTGCGACGCAGATCGCTGATGCACTCAGAATCAAGATGACTGCGGACGAGCAATCGCGTGTTTATCGTCGCTACACTGAAAATGCTGCTGCGTATGAGTTGTACTTGTTAGGTCGGTCGAAGCTGGTTCGCTACACCAGAGACGACACACTCGCGGCCATCAAGGCATTCGAGGATGCGTTACATCTCGATGCAAATTATGCCTTGGCCCATGCCGGCCTGGCGGAAGCGAGTGCTCAAATGCGTATTCGTTTCGCGCGTCCGGAGGAAGTGCAAAGCTGGGATGAGCGTGCCAGGGAAGCTGCTAATCGCGCGCTTAGTTTAGACGGCAACCTTGCGGAAGCTCATGAAGCTCTCGCGGCCGTTTATCGCAACTCTGAATTTAATTGGGAGCAAACTATTGTCGAGAGCGACCGGGCTCTCCTCCTAAATCCGAACCTGGAGCAGCCGCACTACTATCGTGCCTCAGCCTTCTACCACCTTGGTTTACTAGAGTTGGTCGATCCTGAAGTTAACGAGGGTTTGAGAATCAATCCCCTTAACAAGCTCGAAGGTTTGCGCGTTCGGGGTACGTCGGCCCTTCTCCGCGGTCTATATTCGGAAGCTGTCGGCTTGCTGGAGGAAGCGCGCAATGTTAGTTCGGCGCCGGTGACCGATTGGTATCTGGCCCAGGCTTACTATTATCAAGGTGCACAGGAGCGCGCGGAAAAAATTCTTACCGATCTTCGCGGCAGTGCACAGGCTGAGCAGCGTGCGAAAGCGACACTCGCTAGTTTTCTAGCGGCGCGCCATGACAAAGGGCAGGCAGAAAAACTGCTCGAACAAGTGATCGAAGGTTCTTATCAGGACCATCACGTTCACTACAGCGTAGGCGTAGCTTATGCACAACTCGGAGATAAGCTTAAGGCGCGGCAATCGCTGGCGCGCGCGATTGCAACCGGGTTTCCCTGTTATCCGTGGTTTGAGCGGGATCCACTTCTCCAACCTCTACGTGGCGATGCGGAGTATGAACGTATGCTTGCGGAGTTGAAGAAAAGTTGGGAAGGAGCGAAAGCAAAATACGAATAACCTCTTCGCACCAACGGCGCGAAATACCACCGACGGCAGTCGGTGGATCGTTCAGATCCAACTTACTCGCTGCAATCCGACATGACTCCGACGCGCCGCGAATGAACTTGCGCCTGATAAGAAGCTAGTTCATGCGCGGCGCGTCGGATTTTTAATCAACACTCGTGTAGGTTCGTCTTGAACAATCCGCCAACTTCCGTTGGTGGTATCAGTAGATCCGGTCTCCGTTTTGTAGAAACGCAGTGCTTATTCCGGTTGGCCTGGCTGAATTGGACCAATCCGATACGGCCGCATCATCTCATTGTCCTCGTGTTCGACGATGTGGCAATGCCATACGAATTGACCTGGCGTTTCAAACTTTCCTCGCACCCGGGTGACTTCCCCCGGGTACGAAACAACGGTATCTTTAAAACCCGACTCCCAAGCCTCTGGTAGTCTCACATCTCCAGAGAGTTGGACCGGTTGCACTGGCTCTTCCGAGTCTTCATCAAGAAGCAGCGCTTCACGGTTCACGACCTCAAACGCTATCTCGTGGATGTGCATGGGGTGTGCGTCGGCGGTGAAATTGAAAAACTCCCAAACCTCCGTCGCCCCGGTAGCTGGGTTCTCACTGACCTCATCGGCCCACATTCTAGGGACAGCATTGCCATTCATATCTACATTGCCCAGCCTTGCTTCTATTGGACCATCGAACCCAATTTCGGGAATCACTTCACCCTTCTCTAACAGGGCGAGTGGCCGAATAGCCGTTTCAATTGGAAGGGGCCTGATCGCCGGCAAGGTTAGGAACTGTGGGGGTGTGGTCCCGTCTGGTCCAGCTGCAGGCACGACTCGAAATTCCATCAACTGCCCTGTCGTAGCCTGGTCTGCGGCTTCGAAGTCGACATTTGGAACTCCTCCTCCAAACGGCTCGTCGGGACCCACGTTGCCAAGCACGTAGTTGTTCTGGGGAACGTTTGTGAAGTCGACAATAAGATCCGCACGTTCTGCGAGAGCCATAAGAAGCTTGTTGCGGTGATCGGCGGTGATGTTTACTGGAGCCGCAAGAAAGCCTCCCTCGTTTCCGATTTGCCACACTTCGACACCCGGAATGTTGCTGAAGTCCAAGATCAGAAAACGCGATTGGCATCCATTCAGAAAACGCAAACGGTAACGGCGCTGCTCGACACTTAGATACGGCCATGTGTTGCCGTTGACCATTATCATGTTGCCGAAAAACTCCGGGTTCCAGATTGGGGAGATTTCGGTTTCTGGAATGAACGGTTGAAGGAACCTGTCGAAGAATGTGCGCGAGTCTGGGTAGAACAGCGAACCCTCTGTATTAAATGATCGATCCTGGATTGCTATCGGTATCTCATAGTATGTCTTGGCGGGTGGAAACTTGTCGTGCTCCTTCGGCGCGGGTCCGGGCAGTACTGCCGGCGTTCCAAACCGCGTATCACGTACTGCGTCATCGCCATCTGGACCACCGCGAATGAGGTAGAAGCCGGCCGGTCCAGCGTAAACATTCAGGCGGGTCATGCCCAGCGCGTGATCGTGGTACCAGATCGTCGATGCACGATTGCGATTGGGATACTGGAATGTTGCAAAACCAGGTCCCCATTCGACACCGTAAGTCGCAGCAGCTTTGCTCTTGAAGAAGTTATACCAGGTGCCTTCCTTCGCAAAATCAGACTCGATGTTGACTGCGTCAGGGAGATACCATGCTTCGGCATAACCATCCGATTCATCACCAACTCCAACGGCGCCATGGACGTGAGTTACCATCGGCACTGGCCCTGTGTATTGAGTGTATTGTGAAAGAGGATTGGTGAAGCTCGAAAGAGGTACATAAGTTTTCCCTGTAAAATCCGGTCGCATGTCACGACCCATTGAGCCGCCGCCTGGGTTCGCCCAGTGCAAAGTCGGATCAACGGGCAACAAGTGAGGGAGGAAATCTCCGTTTGCATCCCTCAGATCATTGATCCACTTAATGCGCACCGGTGTATTCCACCTGGCCTCGATCGTGAGCGACGGGGCGTGGTGGATGAGCAGTCCTCTCTTGCTTTCCGCAGATACGGCGCCATAGCCCCAGACCGTCGTAGCGGGCAGGCCGACGGGTAAGATTTGCTGGGTGAACTGCTTCATGGAGATTTCGTAGTAGTCAACGTTTTTGCCACCGCGTTGGACGATGGTTGCAGCCTTTGGCATAACTGGCGGTACTAGCAAGGGCGTCTGAAACTTAGGGACGGCAATCGGGTCGAGTGTGCCGCCGGGAATTTGTGCGATGGCTTGGAGAACGCCGAACTTGTTCATTGCGTACCAGGTCAGGGCTGTGGCACTCGTATATTTTAGGAAGGAACGTCGACTGATCATGATGGCCTCACTTAGGTGGACCGTTGCGTGAGGCAGCCCCAACTTTTCTTCGCTCAGCTGGCCTCATGCAGTGCGGGCTAACAAGCGCACACAAGTGAATCAGGTATTCACCGGGTCAACAGGAACCTGTGCGCCGGTCAGATTTGAACAAATTTATTTACGATCTTGGCAAGGTTTATTCCGTCGGTGTGGTGCAATAGAAAGCAGCGTTTGCAGATGGTTCACCGGTGTGATCCCCTCAATGAATCGAATTATTGCGCAGTGCTGTGGGTGAAGTTGCACATGGGTATTTCGTTCGACGTAACATCGTACCGGGCGCCGGTATTGACTTCATGTCACTGCAGCGTAACTCCAGATTTTTATGCCAGGCAGCCGGGATGTTCACGTGGTCTGGGCAAAGGGCGTGATCAGTGAATACTCTTTGGCCGCAGATTTAACTACGGCGATTGGTTCTTCCATTGGATGTACGCAGTTGTCACAGGTTCCGCATTGCTCATCTTCCATCTCTTCTCCAAAGTAGTCATGCAGAAGACGCCAGCGGCACTTAGGGCTTTGACCATACTGCATCATCAACTGCAGTTTTTCTTTGTCCTTCTCCACCTTCTCTTCCGACAAACGAGCCAGCGCTTCCAACTCGACCTGCTTTAGGTCCGCTCGTAACAAGCGAAACAGACTTCCCCGCAACTCCTGAACAAGGCTCATTTCCTTCAGTAGCGACAGAACGACGCGAACCTTTCCATCAGCAACTGTGTTCGCATGTTCCTGCACGGTTGATAGCGCGACCGGCGTCGTAGCTGCGTTCAGTGTTTCCAGCGCTTGATATACGGCGAGTATGTCGTCGAACTTCGGATGCTTGCCTCCCAGAAAGAACTGGTGCGTGCGTCGATCGTCGAGTTGATAAAAGAGACTGCAAGTTGCCGGTTCGCCATCTCGACCCGCGCGCCCTGCTTCCTGGTAGTATGCTTCGAGAGAACCGGGCATTTGATAGTGCACAACGAATCGAATGTCTGGCTTATCGATGCCCATGCCGAACGCGTTCGTCGCTACAATGGCTTTTAGTTCGCCGGCCATGAATGCTTCCTGGTTGTCGTGACGATCGCTCGCCTTCATTCGTCCATGGTACTTCTCTATTTTGAAATCAAACCCCGTCAACCAGTCTGCTAATGCTTCAACCGTTTTCACTGTCGAACAGTAAATAATTCCGCAACCGTCGGTCTCTTGAAGTACGCGAATGAGCTCTTCGTGTTTTTCGCGCTCGTTCGTGACACGCTTAACCTCGAAGTGAATGTTTGGTCGATGGATGCCGGTGTTTACGACATGAAGTTTTCCGAGGTCCAGTTGCTTCTCGATGTCGAGAATGACTTCGGTGGTGGCGGTCGCAGTTAATGCCAACACTGGAGGTGAGCCGAGCGTCTTTACAGCTGCCCCGAGCGATAGGTAGGCGGGACGGAAGTCGTGACCCCACTCTGAAATACAATGCGCTTCATCGATGACTACAAAGTCGATCGCCTGCTTGCGCAACTCTCTGAGGAATTCGTCAGTAATAAACCGCTCGGGAGTAACAAAAACAAAATCGCTTTCCTTCTTTTTGATCTCCGCTAGATTCTCCTGATGTTCGCGCGCGGTGAGTGCACTGTTTAATTGCGAAGCATCCAAACCGGCGTCTTCTAACTTATCGTGTTGATCCTTCATCAACGAGATGAGTGGTGAAACAATTACCGTTGTGCCTGGCAGATGCAAAGTTGGTAGCTGGTAGCACAGCGACTTGCCCGCGCCGGTGGGCATGATTGCCAGCGTATTGCTGCCTTCGAGAACGTGGCGCATTACTTCTGCTTGTCCGGGACGAAGTTTGTCGAGGCCAAAGGTGGCGCGGAGAGTGCGCTTCATCCTGGTGAGTTCGCGGGTAACTTTCGGGACAAGGGCACTCATCGAGATCCTCCGGGGCGACTAGTTGCATTCATTCGGAACAGCTGGGGGTAATCGCAGGAGGTTGTGGCAAGACGGGTGCCAGCTTTCAATGGAAGGATGAAGGATGAGGGATGAAGCAGGGGATGTTGATGCGGTGGGGTTGGATAGCGCAAATCCGAAAAACGACGAAATCCGAGGTTGTTCTTCGGTTGCTTCGAACGAGTCTCACAACAAAATACCATCGACGGCAGTCGGTGGATCCTTCAAGTCCGAGCTACAAACAGCGATCCTGAATGACTCCGACGCGCCGCGAATGAACTTGCTTAATAAGACGGTACTACCTGCGCGGCGCGTCGAGTTTTACCTGTCGGATTAGTAGGTTGGATCTGAACCATCCACCCAATGCCGTCGAGGGTATTCCCTTTCCGATCCGATCTTAAGGGCTCTTCCGTGGGGCTGAAGAATTAGTGGTAATCTCCAGCGCCTGATAAGTTTCTCCTTGTTTCAACGGATTCTCCTTCGCGTTAACAAATCGGATCGGTATTGTCTGGCACCCCCATTCGAAGCATTCCTTCGTTACGTCGAAGTGCAAGTG
>JBKPMX010000094.1:0-7793 GCA_046765655.1 Acidobacteriota bacterium | reverse complement strand
TACAATCGAAGAACGAGTCAATTATATGGAAAGCGCCAACAGGCTCAAGGGCTCATCGCTTTACCGCAGCGTCCGCAGAATCTGGTAGTCGCCGGATAGTTGGCGCCGCAGGATTTGCACAGCACTTCGACAGGCTTCGGGGCACTCCAGTCGAGTCGCGCGCTGCCAATCGGGATTCCACAGCGTCCACAGAACTTTACGCCCGACTGATACTTGTTCCCGCATCGGCTACAGGTAACGTCGGTCGCTGCGGTTTGAACGTACGCGCCGCTCAGGGGCTCGATGGTTTCCGCTGGCGAAGCGGAGACCGGCTCAAACGTCGTATTCCCACAACGCCCGCAAAACTTCACGCCTTCCGCAAAGCGCGAATGGCATTTCGTACATTGAACCACCACCAGCGTTGTCGACGATGGCCCAGTTCGACTATCGAGACTTCCGCCGCGGGACGGCGTTAATCGCTCGCTCGAAACGCTCGTCTTGAATTGAGCTTCAATGATCTGTTCGGCAATATCACTGCGGACTTCAATGACGCGTTCATCATCAGGTTCGCCGATTCTTGACACGCGCAGAACGTGTTGGCCAGGCGGAAGGGAACGAAGAATTACGCGGCCGGAACGCCCAACACTGCCGTATCGCTCGTCGTCGACGTAAACCTCGGCCCCGGAGGGCGCCATGATCACTAATCGTGAGTCGCCGCGCTTTTCTTCCTCTTCGGCACTTTCGGCAACAGCTTTCGCAAACATGTCGAACCACTGACTCGCCGAATCCGGGCGATCGGTTGCCTCCTTTGCGAGCGCCTGCATGATCGCAGTTTCAATCTGCGGACTGATATCTGAGCGCAAGCTTGTCAGTGGTGGTGGTCCTTGCATCAGCTTCTGCGTAATCAGTTGTGTGATGTTGCCAGTGAATGGTGGACGGCCGCCGAGCATGTGATAAGCGATCGTACCGAGCGCATACACATCTGCACGCACGTCGAGTTGAAGTCCGGGCTGCATCTGTTCGGGAGACATGTATTCGGGAGTGCCAATGATGCCGCGCGATGCTGGTCCACTTCCGGACGTTACGTCTCGTTCAGGATTGACAATCTTTGCGAGACCAAAGTCTCCGACCTTTACGAAACCGTCTTCGCCGGCAGCTTTGGTGCGGCGATGTTGCATTAAGAAAATGTTGGCCGGCTTCAGATCGCGATGAAGAATTCCTTCGTCATGGGCAGCGTCAACTCCCGCTACTACCTGCCGCAGAATGTTAGCAGCGCGTTGCGGACTGACCGTGCCTTCACGTCGAAGAAGATCGTAAAGAGTCTCGCCCTCGACGTATTCCATGACGAGGAAGAACACTCCTTCAGCACTTTTACCGAAGTCGGTGACATCAACGACGTTAGGATGACGAATTGACGCTGCTGCCCGTGCTTCGCGTTCAAAGCGCGCAATCGCTTCACCTTCCTGAAGATCTTCATCGCTGAGGATGTCAGGCCGGACTGTCTTGACTGCTACTCGGCGAGTGAGAAGGTTCTGATCACGGGCGAGGTAAACCTGACCCATCGCTCCGCGTCCGAGTCGTTTTTCCAACAGATAACGGGTGGCGAGTAGTCGCGTACCGGGTAGGGTTTGCTTCGTGTTTACCTGATCATTTGGACAGGTAACCACGTCGTCTTCGAAGCAGAGCTCACAACGGGGGCACTCGCGCATGGAGGGGGATAATAGCAGAAGATTCCAAAAATGAGGTCAGTACCACCTCGCGGTAGCGGGTGGGTGCGCAGCCTGCACAATGTACGTTGCAGAAACGCGTTCGCACCCACCCGCTACGGCGAGGCGGTACTGACCTCATTTCTACGCGGTCGCGAGATCTGAGCAGCATTCCGCGCAACGTCGGGCGTCAACGTGAATCGCACTGAGACAATAAGGACAGTCTTTCGTGTTTGGTGGTGGCGGAGGCGCAGCGCGAAGCCGATTGACTGCCTTGACGACTAAGAAAACCGCAAAGCCTATGATCAGAAAATTGACTATGTCGTTTAGAAAAACGCCATAAGCAATCACCGGCAGCCCTCTCAATTGGGCGTCGGCGAGTGAAGCTGGCCGAGCACCTGACAAATCGACAAAGAGATTCGAGAAGTCCGCTTTGCCGAGTAGCATGCCGATCGGCGGCATTAATATACCTTCGACAAACGAAGTGATGATCTTGCCGAACGCCGCGCCAATCACTACTGCTACAGCGAGGTCGACGACGTTTCCACGCGCAATGAACTCCTTAAACTCTCTCAACATATTGGTGTTCTCCGGATGTGGGAATGCTTTATGGCCTCTCGCAAAAGAGGATCACAGTGGCATGAGTCGGTACCACCTCGCGGTAGCGGGTGGGAATTGACTCCATTACTGACAGCCTTTGCCGATCTTGAAGCCGGCCTTTTCCGCTTCTGCAGCGGTTTTGAAGGTTAGACGATCATCTGAGCTGATCTGTTTTGCCCCGTCGCAGGTGCTTGGGTAATAAGTCTTGGTCTTTTTGTCAGCGACGACGGAGACATCGTCATTCGCACCGTTCACGGTTGCCGTTTCGGTAGCGGTGTCTTCTTCTTCCTTCGTCTGGCGCCGAGCCGCAATCGTATCGTCTGCGCTTAAATCAATGAGACGAAGGCTCGGTGCGCGAGCGACGGTGGTGGCCGTCACTTGAAAATCTGAGCAACGCATCTGTTGCCCACGACCTCTGTAGTTGGACCAGGCATTTGGCAACCGGAGCGATTTGGAAACCGCCTCGGCAAATGCGTTGATATCCTGAATCTTGTAGGTCTCTTCGAAACCGATCCAAATAGATGTCAAACGGTCATCGAGAATTTCCAGTGAGATACTGCGCACATCGGGAAACTTCGACGCATCAATCTTCGAATCGAAACCGGGATTGATTGTGGTCTTTGCTACTCCGAAGTGATCGGTTTTGCCGAAGTGAGTTTGCGGCACGAGCGTGGTCACCTGTTCTTTTGTCATACCGAGGTGAAACCCGTATAGCTCCGGTGCTGCGGGCAGATCAGAGATCTTTTGCGTGCATTGAGCATACGCGCCGAGCGGCATAACGAGAAACGCGATTATTAGGACAAGCTTCATGGCCAGGTGTGTGGAAGCGGGGGCTAAGAAGTAGCCGTTTAATAAATGGGGATGCCAAGCGGAACTTAGACCAAACAGCGAGGCAGTGTCAAACTTTGGCCATGGCCGTCCCATAGGGTTTCGTCTCAAGAGCCACCGACTTCATGTCGGTGGTGCTTCAATTTCAACCTAGAGCGACCAGCCCCCTTTTGACGCATTTTGATTGGTGGGCGCGCGGACTGGAACGAAAACGTTATTACTTAAGTCGATGTCCGCGCGCCGCCAATCAGAATGCGCACAGTAAGAGGAGTTTCGCGATAGGTTTAAACTGAAATACCACCAACATGAAGTTGGTGGTCTCGGTTGAATAAAAACGGGGTCGCCGCCGTAGGTTGAAATTGAAATACCACCAACATGAAGTTGATGGTCTCAGTTGAATAAAAACGGGGTCGCCGCCGTAGGTTGAAATTGAAATACCACCAACATGAAGTTGGTGGTCTCGCTTAACGCACCAGGCAGCGAATGATGCCTTCGAGTGCTGCCGGTTCAAAGGGTGTCGAAACATACTCGTCGCAACCCGCTGCGAGCGCCTGCTCGCGAAACTGATCTGCGCCGTAAGCCGACACTGCTACGATCGGAACGTTGTCGAGTTCTTTAACCTGGCGAATCTGGCGAGTCGCGGCAAGGCCGTCAAGCTTAGGCATCTGAACGTCCATGATGATCAGATCCGGCGTGTCGCTCTCTGCACGCGCAACCGCGTCGACGCCATTATCGGCCTCAACCACACGGAAGCCGCGTCTTTCGAGCCAGGTGCGGAGAAGCAGACGCGTATCGTCGAAATCATCAACTACAAGAACCGTCCGACGTACTTCTGAATCGCTAGCTTGCATGGGATGTAATAAGGTGGGGGGAACTGAGGAAAGCGTAGCACGGATTAGCGAAAGAATCATTGAAAACACCACCAACATGAAGTTGGTGGTCTCTTTTTTACACGTCCTGTGACCAGAGGACTACAACAGTTGCACCAAAGAACACGAAGATCATTCCGGCGAGTATTGCTAAGTCTCGTGCATGGCTGCCCCACGGATGAAGGAAGTCAACGTAGCTACTTAGATCGTCCGGCACTTTCTTCGCCGGTGGTATTTCAGGTGCCGTCAACGAGAATAGAGGAGTTGTTTTGCCGGCGAATCTCCGCATGACGGCGAGAGACGTTTGCTGCTTCTAGTGTGATTTCGACTTCAACACCGCGCTCACGACCGAGCCGAGTGATGCCTTTGAAGATTTCGATCTTGCGGCGAGCGGTGTTTGCATTTCCGGTCTTTTCGAACAGCTCAAGGTAGGGGTTGGTCATGCTGGCTTCAATTTCGGATTTCGGAATGCGGATTTCGGATTTCTAATTTGCGAGAAGAGACTGTTAGCTGGAACAAACGACTAAGCGAACAGAAAAATCCGAAATCCTCATTCCGAAATCCGAAATCGCTTTGTTGGTACCCGCGGCAGGGGTCGAACCTGCGACCTTTCGCTCCGGAGGCGAACGCTCTAATCCACTGAGCTACGCGGGCAGAAGACTTGAGGCAGAGAAGATAGCATACGAACAAAATGCGTCGCTACTTTGGTTAGACGAGGGTTGTATTAGTGTTTGCTCGTGTGGTTTCGTGGATTGTCCTTGATTTTCTCAGCAACCGGAACGATCCACGAAATCACAAGAAAAACACGAAACGGGTCGGCGGGGCGTATTTACTGAGCTACTCGATGAATTGTCGAAACGATCCAATATGAAATCGCAGCCATGAGTGCAGCTGCGGGAATTGTCAGTATCCACGCCCACACGATTCGACCGGCTACTCCCCATTTCACGGCCGACAGCCTGCGAGTTGCACCGACACCAACAATCGATCCAGTGATCGTGTGAGTGGTGGACACTGGAGTTCCAGTGAGTGTGACGTACGCGAGTGTCAGTGCGGCTGCAGTCTCCGCACAAAATCCACCAACCGGTTTCAGTTTCGTGATCCTCGTGCCCATCGTTCTCACGATGCGCCAGCCGCCTGACAAGGTACCCAGAGCAATTGCGGCGTGCGCGCCGAGAACTACCCAAATCGGGATCGGCGGCAACGTTCCATTAGGACCATAAGTCAATCCCCAAACACCGCCGGCGGTCAGGACGGCGGTGATGATCCCCATCGTCTTCTGTGCATCATTGCCACCGTGACCAAGCGAGAACGCTGCCGCTGAAAACAATTGGCCACGACGAAAAATTTTGTCGACCTTCGTTGGGGTGGTTCGACGAAAGATCCAGTAGACGAGGACCATTATCGTGAACCCAAGAAACATTCCGATAAGCGGAGAAAGAACGATGAACTTCAGCGTGCGGAGCCACACATCAGTTTTTAAGAGACCAACAACTCCACCATAAGCGGCGACCCCCGCGCCTGCATATCCACCGAGCAAAGCGTGAGAGCTTGATGTCGGCAGTCCGAGATACCACGTGATCAAGTTCCAGATAATCGCACCCAGGAGAGCAGCCAAGAGAACATACAGTCGCAGCTCCGGACTAATTAGATCCATCCGTACACCGTCGCCGATTGCCTTCGCGACCCGCGTACCAAAAACAGCGAATGCGATGAAGTTGAAGAACGCAGCCCAGAGAACTGCCATGCCCGGAGACAGAACGCGAGTTGAAACGACGGTGGCTATAGAGTTGGCAGCGTCGTGAAACCCGTTGATGTAATCGAAAACAAGCGCGAGAAGGACGAGGATGATGACGAAGGCTAGCGTGGCGGTCATGTCGGAATCGTCTTGGGTCTTTGGTCTTAGGTCTTCGGAGTTGAATTCAATTTCTTCATGCTAAACCAAAGACCGAAGGCCAAAGGTCGTTTTAGGTGTGCTTAATAATGACGCTCTCAATAATGTTCGCGACGTTCTCACAACGATCTATCGCAGCCTCAAGCTTTTCGTAGATTTCTTTCCACTTAATCACTGTCAGCGGATCAGGCGCATCGTGAAAGAGGTCAGCGATCGCTGCGTGATAAATGTCGTCGCCTTCGTTTTCCAGGCGGTGAATTTCAACGAGCCGTGGCGTGATGTTCTTTGGCCGCTGAAGTGTAGAGACAATCTCTTTGAGTTGGTCCGCCATGCGACCAATTACGTTAGCCAGGTCGCGAGCATGATCGGTGATCTCGCGTACGCCGAAGATTACAATCGCGCGTGCTGCGTCATCGATCAGGTCGACGATGTCGTCGAGTGCAGACGACATCATGTAAATATCTTCACGATCAAAAGGAGTGATGAAGGATTTATTCAAACGCGTCGAGACAGTATGAGTAAGTTCGTCGCACGCGTGCTCCAAGCCCTTGATGCGTTGCGCATAGCCGGCGAAATCCGGGTTCTTGTCGCTCAACATATCCTGAAGCTCACGGGCAGCGTCGGAAATGTAGACAGTCATCTGATTGAACAGATCGAAGTATTGCTCTTCCTTTGGCAGGAGACTTAGAAATCCCATCTTTGCGATAGTGATCCGACAAGCTGAATATTGGAACAGGCGCGACTATAACGTACTGAGGTTTGACTTGCCAAACCGAATTTGTAAGCTGAAGTTCAGATGCAATTCATGTCAGTTCCACGCGAGGTTGACTAAGATAGTCCGCGAACAGTAAAAGCTAGTGCTCCGTTGAGTTTGGTTTTCCGCGTGTGACACGCATGAGCTTCGATCCCTTTTCAGAAGTACAAAACTTGATGCGCGTGGAGTCCGCCGCCATCGGCGAAAGCGCCGCGCGCTTGGACCAGGCACAGGTCCAACGCGCAATCGACCTGCTGTTGCAATGTAACGGTAAGGTTGTGATTCTCGGTGTTGGAAAGTCAGGAATCATCGCTCAGAAGATTGCAGCGACAATGACAAGCGCGGGAACAGCAGCCATTTACCTTCATCCTTCCGACGCTTTGCACGGTGGCCTGGGAATCCTGCAGCCGAGTGACCTCGTAGTCGTGTTGAGCAACAGCGGTGAAACCGAAGAGATCATCGGCATCCTGCCGCATCTCAAGAACCGCGGCACGCCTTTGATATCGATTGTCGGAAACACGAATTCGACTTTGGCTCGACGCGCTGATGCGGTGCTCGATGCGTCAGTCGATCAGGAAGCCTGTCCTCTGAATCTGGCGCCGACGACGAGTACCACTGTTGCTCTGGCGATCGGTGATGCGCTCGCAATGACGCTGATGAAGGTGAAGGGTATTACCACAGATGAGTTCGCCGTGAATCATCCGGCAGGTCGACTCGGCAAACGCCTGACCTTGCGTGTAGCGGATTTGATGCATGATGGAGACGCAGCTCCGAAGGTAGGAATGGGAGCGTCCTGGATCGAAGTAGTGCGCGCTATCAGCAGCGGTGGACTCGGCGCGGTATGCGTTGTCGACGAGGTAGGACGCCTGGCCGGAATCATTACTGACGGTGATCTCCGCCGGGCGGTCGAACAAACGGATCACGATGCGTTATCGACACTCACTTCAGATGATTTTATGACGCGGCGTCCGACAGTTGCTGGTCCAGACTCACTTGCGGTGGATGCGTTGCGATTGATGGAAGATCGACCGTCGCAGATTTCAGTCTTACCGGTGGTTGATGGCGATGGTTTGTGCGTTGGATTGATTCGTTTGCACGACATCGTTCGCAGCGGCCTCTAATAGATAGGAGCAGGAGAAGTAGACAAGAGCAGGAAATGAATC
>JBKPMX010000093.1:0-19097 GCA_046765655.1 Acidobacteriota bacterium | reverse complement strand
GACGAATGCGCCATCAGGATCGGTCATCATAGAGCGTGTACCAACATCCTCACTCTCGATCGTAACTCTTACCGCCTTTCCTTAGCCGCGATCTCGAAAGTAAACGGTCCTTGAATAGATGAATACCCGCCTGAACCCGCCGTCCCTCCGCGTATCGCCCGAGCGTTTGCCCGATTGTAATTGGGTAGTCCACGAACCCTTAATCAAATCAAGATGAAATCAAGAGCTGGGCCCCCCGATGTCGACCCTAACTCAGTCCTAAAACCATGGCGGGTGCTGTGGGAACAGCAAAAAACCTCAAAATGCGGCCAAAAAGCGCAGTAAAAACATGTTTGCCACGCCTGTGGAAAAGATCGTATTATGCAAATGCCCGATTTTGCCCTAGCGGCAAGGGTCCTTGCGGTCATTCCCACCTTAGGTCTTACCAACTCCGCAACACCGGTAGACCTGGAAAATCTGGAGTCACAGTCTCTATGTCGCATGAACGGATGAAATGCCGAATTCTCATCGTCGATGACGAACGAGAAATAACGGAGATCCTTGCCGACTTACTATCCCCCGACTACGAATGCATGGCGGCTGGTTCGGCAGAAGAAGCTCTCACGCGGCTACGCGACAATCCCTTTGAATTGGTTATCAGCGATATCACTATGCCAGGCATGAGCGGCCTGGAAATGATTCCCCATGTGAAGGAAATGTCACCCCACACTGTCGTTGTAATGATCAGCGGTATGCAAACCGTTGAGAGCGCGATTGGCGCGCTGCGACTTGGCGCATTTGATTACCTGATGAAGCCATTCGATCTCCGGCAGGTTGAAGCAGTAGTGAAACGCGCGCTCGAACACTATGAACTGATCGTTGCTAAACAACGATACGAAGATCATTTGGAAGAACTTGTCGAGCAGCGTACGGCGGAGTTGGACCACGCTCTCGACTCACTCGAAGAGGCGTACCGTTCGACTCTTAGAGCATTGACTGCTGCACTTGAAACAAGAGACTCGGAGACGCACGGGCATTCAGAGCGAGTGGTGAGTTACAGTTTGCGCCTCGGACGCGAGTATGGACTCAATCAGGAAGAGTTGAAGTCTCTCGAGTTTGGTTCACTTCTACACGACATCGGGAAGATCGGTGTACCTGACGCGATTCTGCGAAAACCCGCAAAGCTCACGGAAGAAGAATGGGCGCGGATGCGCGAACATCCACTCCACGGACAACAGATATTACGCGGTATTGAATTTCTACAAGGTGCTGCACGAGTCGTGGCCCAGCATCATGAAAAGTGGGACGGCACTGGTTATCCCTTAGGCCTGACCGGGAAAGATATCGACATCTGTGCGCGCATCTTTGCCGTTGCTGACGCCTACGATGCCATCACAAGTGATCGCGTCTACCGGCGTGGCAAGTCATATGAAGCTGCGGCAGAAGAACTGGACGAATGGGCCGGACGGCAGTTTGATCCGAAAGTTGTCGAAGCGTTTCACCGTGTGCCGAAGGAAGACTGGGCCGAGTTGCACCGCATGTCATTGTTGCCCAAGCCGGATGATTTTGAGGTGCGGCAGATGGTGCAAATGTGGGAAGCCCAATACGAAGCGCTTGTTAGCTAATCAGTTTCTGCATTCAGGGCGTTGGTACTACGTATCCGCGCCGCGCCTGCAAATTTAAACCTACTCTTCTCGAAGCAACTTCCAATTTGCGATATTCTCCAGGCGGTGCTTCAGCCAGTGGCCGTTTGGGTCTGTAAGTCACCACGTATTCCGATCCGATAGCCTGCGCGACTTCACCTGCCTGAGCAATCATCTGTTCGCTATTGAGTGGCAACAGCATCTTACCGCCAGTTTCCTGTGCAACGTCCTCAAGCACTTGCTGGCTCTTCCTAACTTCGTTCTCATACGCTTTCCGAGCTTTTCGCATTGCCGGATCGAATCGAATGCCAACTCCGAATGCTGGCGAACGAGTTTGACCCGGAGGTTGAGTTGGATCTGTACTTCGAATCGGATCGGTACTGGTCGGTCTTGGTCCACCGCCAACTGTTACCTCGGTAGTCTTGTTGTCGGTTTTTTGTCGGACAAACTCGGTGTAGCTGATGATGTGAACTGTCGCGCGCGCTGCGACCAACTGCTTCATGGCTTCCGCGCGGTTGACTTTACCGCCCGGCGAATCGACACCGTCAGTGATGAGCACAACATGGCGGCTACCTTCGGGTCGATCCTTCAATTGCTGGCTTGCTGTCACAAGCGCCTCGGAAAAGCGAGCGCGCTTAGTCCCTACCAGTTTTTTTCTCAACGCTTCCAGGACGGCGTCTTTGTCTTTGGTCCATGACTGCAAAACCTGTGAAGAACTGTTTGCCTGAAGAATCTCGATCCAGGAACCTTGCGGAAGCTGGCGAACAAGATCGGCAGCAACCGTCCGAGTCAAATTTGTGCTCTTCGAAGCACCGCCAACTCCGACTGAATCACCTCCGCCGGTATCAAGAACCAGCAGAACGTTTGCCGGTATATGACGAATGCTTCTGATCTGTTGTGGTACTCCATCTTCCAGCACCAATACATCATCAATAACGAGCGTTGGATCAAAGTGCCCGTATGAATCGAGCGCAACAACAGGCAGTCGCACCTCTTCGGTAAAAACCCTGACCGGCTTCTCGTCTTCATCGTACGGACGTGGCGTCGGAGAGGCAGCTGGCGTCGGCGAAGCTAATGGCTTTGGTTGTTGGGCAGACGCGTAACTGCCGAGGAGTGCAGTTGCCAGGGTTAAAAAAAGATATCGGGTAAGACGCACCGCTTAGTTCCAGTCTTTTCAGGATCGGAGGTTGGATGCTTCCGTTTTTACCGCGTTGCCCAACTAAGTCAGGCGCTTTTTCGTGCCTGTGCCTGGACTGCCGTAATTGCAACAGCATCGACGATATCTTCCGCCTTGCAGCCCCTCGACAAGTCGTTAGCGGGTTTGTCGAGTCCCTGGAGTATCGGGCCAATGGCAGTCGCGCCGGCTAGTCTTTCGGTGAGTTTGTAACTGATGTTGCCCGCCTGAAGGTCGGGAAAGATCAAAACATTTGCGCGCCCGGCGACCGGCGATCCGGGTGCCTTTGACTCCGCGACGCGCGGAACGAGAGCCGCATCTGCTTGAAGTTCGCCATCGACGATTAACTCAGGAGCTCTAGCTTTAACCGTTCGTGTAGCTTCAACAACCTTGTCGATCAATTTATGCTTGGCACTTCCTTTCGTGGAGAAGGAAAGCAGCGCGACACGCGGTTCAGTGCCGAGCAACGCACGGCAGGAGTCTGCGGAGGCAAGTGCAATCTCGGCTAGTTCTGCGGAGCTTGGATCAATGACGACGCCACAATCGGCATAGATCATTGCGCCCTCTTGACCAAACTGTGCATTCGGCAAAGCCATCAGAAAAAAGCTCGACACCAATTTGAATCCCGCACGAACGCCGATGCAATGAAGTGCCGCGCGCACCGTGTGGGCCGTCGTGTTTGTCGCTCCGGCAACTGATCCATCGGCGACTCCAGTGCGGACCATCAGGTTCCCGTAGTAGAGCGGATCTGAAACTTGCGTCCGAGCCTCGTCAGCCATTAGACCCTTCGCCCGCCGCAGGTCATGAAACATTGCTACCATCTTTTCGAAGTCAGGCGCGCGCAGATGATCGATGATCGTGACACCCGAGAGATCAAGTTGTTGGTCAGCTGCCGTCGCGCGAATCTTTTCTTCGTTCCCGAGGATCGTGATTCGCGCCAGACGTCTGCGAGAGCAGTCGGCAGCAGCGACTACGGTTCGTGGATCATTTCCTTCAGGCAAAACGATGTGTTGCGGTCGTGACGAAGCGCGCTGACGAATTCGTTCAAGAATATCCATAGTTTGAAGCGGGCCAGGGTTCTTTGGAGAGGCGAAGTCTAACGAAGTCTGGACCTTGGAACAAGTAGGTGATTATCGACTGCCGATTGAGTTCAAAGCCGCACGCTGCCAGTGTTCTCATTCACCCCTTGCTTTAGCCTGGGGTTGGGAGCCGTGAGGGACGTTTCAAACCAACAGTGATCTTCTGGCAAGAACCGACCTCATGCTATTTTGTACCCACCTTATTACGCACCAGTGGAGACGCCGATGGCATCAACTCTTCGACGACGGATGAAAAATCTGCTGCTTTTCATTCCCAATCTGATTCTTCTGTGCGGCCGGTTAATGATCGATCCGCGAGTGCCGGCCACGGACAGACTGCTCGTAGCTGGCGCAATCATCTACGCGCTGATTCCACTCGATCTGATTCCTGATATGCTGCCATTCGTCGGACAAATCGATGACGCGTACCTGATTTCGCTTACCCTCTTGCGACTGATGTCGAACACCAATCCAAACATCGTGCGTGAGCACTGGAAGGGCGGCGGTGACATAGTCGAACTCGTTGGCTCGATGGCAACGATTGCGGCAAAGCTGTTGCCACAAAAAATTCGACGGGTATTGACGGCGCGCGTCGAGAGTTCGGAACGGGGATCGAAGAAACAGTTAAAACCGATTCTGGTTGAGACGCATCAACCTGAGGTCGAAGAACGACAGTCGACAATGTGAAAAGACAGGAGCAGGAGCACCAGGCAGGAGCAGCGGGCAGGAGCAGCCGGGCACGAGCAAAAAAGCATTAGCCTGAATCATTTGAGGATTATTATTTGATATTTTTCATTTGAGATTTGGTGACGCTTTCCCTCATAACGTGCTCCGTTCCAAATCTCAAATCTTAAATTTCAAATAATATGCTCAAATGATTCAGCCTAATGCTTCCTGCTCCTGACTTCTGCTCCTTGTGTTTATGCCGCCAGTGACCAGTCGATCATTCCTTCTATACTAGTGGCGAGACTCTGCACAACTGTCGGATTGCTACTCTTGAGCGCCCAGTAACGTATTTGTTCGGGCAACGACTCATCCTCCGACTCCTCATCAAACGCAGCCAATGCTCGGTTAAAGTTTGGAGCCTGCACAATCAGAAACGACTCACGCGAAAGTCGAACCGCCGGATTCAATTCAATGACGCGGATGTTGGGATGTTTAGGTGGTACCCAATCAGCCTGGCCGAACAGGTAAACGCATTCGGAAAGATCTGCGATGCGGAGATATCGATCGATGATTGGTTGCAGCGCCGATAATTTTTCGAACCCGGCATAGACTCTGCCGGCCCGATTCGTACGGAGCAAAACGGTGTTTTCGATCAATAGGCAGAGGTATTCGACGGATGCGGCGGTGGTGCGGCAGATGAATGTTTCACGGTCTTCGAACTCACGTCGCGAGATGCTCGCGACCTGACCGAGGTTCTGAATCTGTGCGATTGGAGATAACTTTAACCCGTATTCAAATATGGAGAAGTCCTTCACGGGGGCCTCCTAACCTTGAGACCCGGTAATTAAACGGTGCTTAGACTTCGAGAGCGTTACGAATTTTTACTTTATTTGTAACCGACCGTACTGACAGGTGAAGATGAATGATGAGGGGCGAAGGATTTTGGTCACGCACGAAGACGCAAACTGCCATAAAATAGCGGCTTTCTCATTCCTCCCTGCCTTGCAAAGACGCCAGGATTTTGTCATGAATCCCGCCGAACCCCCCGTTGGACATAATCGCTACGACATCTCCATAAGCTAGCTGCGGACTGAGATGGGCGACGATGTCGTCTGCCGCGGGAAGCGTCATCGCGGGCTTTCCCTGTTGCGAAATAGCTTCGATTAGTTGAGTGGTATCGAGCGCACGGCCTTTTTCTGTGACCTTTTGGCTGTCGAACACGCCTGCAATAACAACGTAATCGGCCGGCTCAAAAGCTCGCGCATAATCATCCTGAAAGACGGCGAGTCGCGACGACCACGACCGGGGCTCAAACACAGCGATCAACCGATTGTCCCTGTACCTCGCGCGTAACGCTCGCAGTGTTTCGCGTACGGCCGTTGGGTGATGGGCAAAATCGTCGATCACGACGACGCCTGCCGCTTCTCCACGAACCTCGGCGCGTCGTCGAACATTCTTGAACGACGCTAGCGCGTTGCCAATCTGATCTGCTTCTGCTCCCCATGCGTTCGCGGCGATGATTACCGCCAGGCAATTCAATAAATTGAACTCGCCGAGTAAAGGAGTCTGAAATGTGCCCCATTTCTCGTCGTCGCGAAAGACCTCGAACTGGGAACTCGCGCCACTGAAATCCGCGTTCCGGATCTGCCAGCGAGCGTCACGACTGAAACCAAAAGTCTCCAACTCTGTGAAGAGTTTGCTGGCAAAACTTTCCACCACGGCGCGAACATTCTCGTTGTCCCAACCGACGATCAAACGGCCGTTGCCCGGAACGAGATTCATGAATCGCCGAAATGCGAGCTTCACTGCATCAAGGTCCTTGTAAATATCCGCGTGGTCGAACTCGATGTTATTAACTATGCCGAGCTCCGGCAGGTAGTGCATGAACTTGGGACCTTTATCAAAGTAGGCCGTGTCATACTCGTCACCTTCGATTACAAAGTAATCGCTTTGCGTAACGCGGAAACTGGTACCAAAGTTTTGTGCGACGCCGCCGATCAAGAATCCCGGGTTCAAGCCGCATTGATCAATCACCCATGCAGCAATACTCGTTGTTGTCGTCTTACCGTGAGTGCCCGTCACGACGAGTGAATGCCGGCCACGAATGAATTCTTCTTTGACTGTCTCAGCCTGCGAGCGATAAAGGATCTTTCGCTTCAGTGTTTCTTCAACTTCAGGATTGCCCCGGGGAATTGCATTGCCCACGATTACGCAATCGACACCGGCCGTAACGTGCGTTGGATCAAATCCTTTCAGCACAGTAATGCCGAGAGACTCAAGCATGGTGGACATTGGCGGGTACACGTTTTCATCTGACCCGGTAATCTCGTGGCCACGTGCTTGCAACATGCCGGCAAGCGAAGCCATCGCGGTACCACATATTCCGATGAGGTGATAATGCATTGAGTTTCAGTATGCCACAAACGCGTTGTGGTTCTGCACGTTGAAATCTAAATCACTGCCGGATGAAGAGTGCATCGGCCTGCAACGGGGAGCCATCGAGCGGGTTCAAGAGCTGATAAAGATTGCCCATGTAGTGGAAGCCTTTGGCCTTTAATAGTTGGTAGGTTTGATCAAACAGCGGCTGTCCCTCATACACCTCTCGAAAGCTTACCTCGATGATGATCGCTACGGACTGTGCAATCGTCTGCGGTCCGCCGGCAATGACGTGATCCTCGTAACCTTGAACGTCGATCTTCAAAAGTATTTCACGCTGAAGCTCACGGTCGCGCAAGGCATCATCCAGTCTCTTGACCTCCACTGTTTCTTCGGTGTGATTGGCCGACTCAGGAAATGCCGCCTTGTGAAGGTTTGCCATCGGGAGCAGAGAAGAACTCTGGGAGTATTCGCTCCGATTCATGGTTGCGCTGCCGTCTTGATCGCCGAGAGCGAAATTGAAAGCGGTAAAACCTTCAATGTTTCCCATTCGTTGTTGCAGTTCGGCGAATTCCTTCTTCAACGGTTCAAAAGAGATGATCTGAGCCTGTGGCACAATCTTCTTTATCATCTGCGCAAACTCGCCTGAATGTGCACCGACGTCGAGCACGGTTGCAATTTCAAGCGTTTGCAGGAATGCATACATGCCCATCTCGTAACGGGGGTAGTATCGAACCAGATCGATCCCGATCTTATTCAATGGACGTTTTACTAAGGCTCGAAACACAGGTAAATGCTCCCAGTCACTTCATGTCGATCGGTCTAACTTAATTGTTCTTTGACCATGAGAGGAATGAATCGATATCCGGACTTGCCAACAACGGCTGCGCCCTTCGCAGCTTATCTTCATTCCAATCCCACCATTTCAGTTCTAAGAGTTCCCGGATTACGACGTCGGGAAATCGATACCGTATCACTTTCGCAGGCACGCCTCCTACAACGGCAAAAGCAGGAACGTCTTCAGTGACTACTGCGCCCGCGGCAATCACTACTCCATCGCCTACGTTTACACCATCTCTTACAAAGACTCGGGTGCCGATCCACACGTCGTTGCCAATTACGGTGTCGTGCTGCTCCGGGAAACGATCTTCACTTGCAAAAGTTATCCGGCACTGGTTGCGAGTCGAATAAAGGACTGGACTTGTGGTGACGAAGTTGGTCGGATGTTCGCCGTAGCCGCAAAGAAAATGTGGGCCAATCGAAGAAAAACGTCCGACGTGGACCCCTCTTAGTAACGAGTTTTCATTTACATAGCTATACTTGCCCAATTTTACGGCGCCGAGCACAGTGTCGGCGTAGACTGCGGAAAACTCACCCAGGTCAGATTCGAATATGCGACATCCATCCTTTAGCATCACACCCCTGGCAAGCGTTGATTGATAGACGTAGCAGTTCTTACCGATTGTTACGTCACTGTTTGCGCCTCGAACATCCACCAAACGCGAACCGACTCCGATCTGGGCCTTCGGATAACGGAAGCGGTGATCGAAGTAGGTGAACAGGTTTTTTAGGTCGCGGATCAAAGTGAAGTGGGTAGGCGCTCTGAAGTCGCAGGTCGTATCAAATCTTTAACTCGTGCAGATTCTCAGAATGAGGTTACGAGCTTATCCTCGATGACCTTCTCATAATCGGCACGTTCAAAGACGTCTAAAAAACCGCCCCGAGTGACGTTAATGATCTTAATGCCATGCGTGCGCGCGATTCTTTGAAGCATTTCGTAAACGTGCCACATTGTGGTCATCGCCAGCATCAAAGATTTGTAATCCCAACCGGCAACATTACCCTGCGGCTGGTCCTTAACTTCTTCTTTACTATAGAAGTTAATTCCCACTCCTCCATGCGATAACCAATTGTGGTCCAGCCCCATCAGGTAGATCGTCGAACAACCCATAAACATTCCCGCCATGATCGCCAGCTGCACTACCGTTTGCACGCCCGGAATCGGGGTAGTGAAATCAGGCAGCGCGCTCCATTCATCTTCCTTGCCCGTACACATTCCCACATAGTAGGTCCTGTCATCAGGCAACAGATGGTTGGTGTCGATAAATTCACGAGCGTGGTGCGGCACAAAGAATGGCGCAGCATGTATCGTCGAAACAATCTCACGAATCCACTCGATCGGTTCGCGACCGTCAAAGTACATTGGGTCAGTCAAAAAGTAGTATTTGGGCTGCCACGATTCGCTAATTACTGAATGCCGATGAAAATAATTCGATACAAGCGTGATCTCATCTGCAAGTGGCGAGAGGTCCTGGTCTTTTAATGAAGGACCGTTGCCGATGACGAAACAGCGACTACCTTTGTGACGGTCGCGAAAGATCTCATTCCGCTTCAGTAACGACCCGTAATTTCGCTGCACGGCTCTTTCAGCTAGATGATGGTCCAAGTTTCTAGACCACGCGTCGGTTCGCCATGCGATCCGGCGCAAAAGATAAAGCGTGCTCCGCTGAAAAATGCCCGAAACACCATCGCGTTCCCACGAAGCGTTAATGCGCTGCGAAACCGTCACCGTGCCTTACCTCCACGGTCGCAGACTGCGCTGATAACGTCTTGGATCTGTTCCGCAGTCAGGCCAACTGAACTCGGCAAGCTGAGTGCGCGTCGATTTAGTTCGTCGGCAACGTCGCTGCCGACAGTTTGGGCGCCCAAAAGGGCCTGCGATCTATGTAGTGGTTCCCACAAGGGCCTCGCCTGAATGCCACGACGTGCAAGTCGCTTCATCAACGTCCGACTATCTTCACCATAATCTTCTTCGTCGATCAGCACTGTGCTAAGCCAGAAGATGCTCTTGGCCCAGGTCGCTTCGGACATCATTGTCACTCCTGGCAAAGTGGCGAAACCCTGGCTGTACGACGAAGCGATATTGCGTTTGATTTCGATGAACTCTGAAAGTTCCTCCATCTGCGCACAGCCCATTGCCGCCTGAACATTGGTCAACCGGTAGTTGAATCCAATTTCTTTGTGCACATACTCGACGGGATCATCTTTGGCCTGCGTCGAAAGATATTTTGCTTTCGCCGCCCAGGCGGGATCATTGGTAGCAATCATTCCGCCACCTCCGGTGGTGATGATCTTGTTACCGTTAAAACTAAAACAGCCGATGTGCGCGAGGTTGCCAACTTTTCGGCCGTGGTATTCAGAACCTAAACTCTCCGTCGCATCTTCCACAACAGCGAGATTGTATTTATTCGCGACTTCGAGAATTGGATCCAGATCGACAGGATGACCCAGAATGTGAACTGGCAGGATCGCACTTACGCGGCGATCAGTGATCTTGTTGACGAGCTTTTCATCCCTCCAATGGCAATCGTGTTCGAGAAAATCGATGACTCTCGAGGGATCCATTTGCCAGTGAACCGGCTCAGCATCGATCAGAACCGGCCACGCATTCGCGTATCGAATAGCATTTGCGGGAGCGATGAAGGTCAGATCAGAAACGAGTACTTCGTCGTCTGGCTTGACGCCGGCAACCAGCAGAGCGGTGTGCAGTGCAGCTGTTCCAGTGGAAGTGGCGACTCCGTACGCTGCGTCTACGTAGCTCGCGACAGCTTTTTCGAACCGATCAACGAATGGTCCAACTGAAGAGACCCACCCGGTATCGAGGCATTCTTTCACGTACCGCCACTCATTGCCGCGAAGCTCGGGAACGCACAGTGGGATGCTGCCTTCGGCTACCGCGGCGCCGGGCTCATACGACATAGATTCCTGTTCGGTATCGTTCACTGTTCTCACGAATCCAATCAATGGTAGCAGCAAGTCCTTCTTCAAGTGAGTATTTTGGCGACCAACCTAGAATCGACTGTCCCTTGCGACCGTCTGCGCAGAGTCGATCAACTTCGCTGTTTTCAGGTCTTACCCTTGTGCCTTCAAGGCTAACTGAAATCTCCTTGTCCATCATTTTCAGAATTAACGACGCCAGATCTTTGATGGAGATTTCGCGGCCCGAGCCGAGGTTTATCACCTCACCAATGGCCTTCGGTGTTTCAGCTGCTTTGATAAATCCTTCAACTGTGTCCGCTACGAAGTTGAGATCGCGTGTGGGCTCGAGGTTTCCGAGTCGGACCTCAGATCCTTTGAGCGCTTGCGTAATTATTGTCGGGATCACTGCCCGAGCTGATTGTCGTGGGCCGAAAGTATTGAATGGCCGGACGGTCACGACCGGTAATCCAAATGACAAATGAAACGACTCAGCGATCTTATCTGCGCCGATCTTACTAGCTGAGTAAGGTGACTGACCTTGCAGCGGATGGTTCTCATCGATTGGTACTGTTCGCGCTGTCCCATAGACTTCGCTCGTCGACGTGTGAACGACCACTTCCGACCCGGCACGTTGCGCACCCTGAAGTATGTTCAGAGTGCCTTCCACGTTTGTGCGCACGTAGGAAAGCGGCGCGTGATACGAGTAGGGAATCGCAATTAGTGCGGCAAGATGAAAAACAATTTCGACGTCGCTGAGTGCATGCGCAACCGTGTCAGCGTCGCGAATATCTCCGAGTACAACCTCAATATCGTTCTTATGAGGAGATTGGTCCAGCCATCCCCATGAGCCGGTGGAGCTGTAGCGAACGAAAGCGCGCGTTTGTGCCCCGAGTTGAGTGAGCCGCTCCGTAAGATGGCTGCCGATAAAGCCGCCAGCTCCCGTGACCAGAACTTTCTTTTTGCTCCAATCCATGCGCAGTTATCTATAAATCAGCACTGTCGTCTCGTCATCACGAAGATAAGGCCCAATGACCTCTTCAAAAAACTTGACCTGTTCGGGTTTGTTCTAACCGCACACGCTGAAGTCATATTGAATCGTTGCGGCGACGTCCTAGTACCGTCCCGCGGCAATGTCGGCTTTCGCTTGGTCGTACTGATCGGCTTTTCCGATATCGAGCCAGTATTCTCGAATGGGAAAACAAACGACCGTGCGATTCTCGCTTACTAATCGCTCGATCAGATCAGGAATATCATAAGGTTGGCCATTCGGAATCAAGCGCCGCACCTGCGGATTCAGGAGGTAGATACCCGCGTTAATAAACTGCCGCACAAGCGGTTTTTCCGAGATGCCCCTTACCATTACGCCATCCGTATCGATCACACCGTAGGGAACACTCAACTCGTACTGCCGCACACACACGGTTAGATCTGCTTGATGTTCGCGGTGAAAACTGAGCAACGCACGGAAGTCGACTCGGGTCAAAATGTCGCCGTTCATCACCAGCAATGGTTCGTCAGCTTCCTCGAGTAAGCTCAATGCTCCAGCAGTGCCCAGTGGTTGCTCTTCTTTAACATATCGGATGTCAACGCCAAACGCTTCGCCGTTTTTGAAGTGTTCAGAGATTACGTCGCCCTTGTAATGCGTGGCGACGTTGACGTGGCGTATACCGGCTTGTTTGAGCCGCTCGACGATAATTTCGAGCAACGGTCGATCACCCAACTGCAACATTGGTTTGGGAACATCCTCTGTTAGTGGGCGAAGTCGAGTACCGAAACCGCCGGCCATAACTACTGCGCGAAGCGGTAATTCATACTCCTTCACGAGTTCACTTAGAAGAGCGACGTCTACGACTCTTCCTTCTTCGTCAACCAGCGGAATCTGTCTCACTCCCTTTTCATTCATCGTGCGCAGGAGATCAGCATCGGGTGTATTAACAGCAGCAGTAATAGGGCCGTCAGGAAATTCAGGTTGGCGCGTAAGAAGAAGATCGTTAATGGGTAGATCGAGATTAACGCCAGTCAATATTGCGCGACGTATGTCGCCGTCGGTTAGTGTGGCAATAAGTTGCCGGTCAGGTCCTAATACTAAGGCGATCCCCTGGCCGTTACGGTCTATACACTCCATTACATCGCGAATGGATCCGTCCTCGGCCACGGAAAGTGCTCTTGTTTTCGCCTCGTTAGAATTCGTATTGCACATTCTTTAAGTGCGGTTTGCGTTTCGTTTTCTCAGAATGTAGGACTGGATTGGAGAGTAATTGCCGAAGGGAGGGAGCATAGAGAAAAATTTGACGAACTCTGTGTTCTTTATTGCCGTGCCCTTCGTAACTAGCGGGTGCAAAACGCGCGCAATAAAGTAATGTGAACTTAAGAAATTCGAAGCAAGTGTACTGGGTTCCACAATCGTAAACAGATCATCAATCGCTTCGAACAAGCGCTCCTTCTCAAAGTATTTGTTGTGGTATGCCTCTTTGAGTGAATCGAGTCCGCACTCTTCGCGCGCTTTGTTGTTGTTCTGCAAGCCGTCAGTAAAACACTCAATCATGAGATAGTGACCGCCGGGTATTAAGACGCGATGAATTTCTCTGAATGCATCGAGCTGTTGCTTCCAGTCGAGAATATTTATCAGACAACGCTCGGTGTAAATGGCGTCGATGGAATTGTCGTCCAGAGTCAGGTGTCGTGCATCCGAATGTAAGAACTCGCAGTTCGGCAGTTGCCGGTCTCTCGCGATCTTTAACAGTTCTTCACTCGCGTCTAACCCTCGATACTTATTGCCTGGGCGCGCTGATGTCAGCACTCCAAGCGTGTAGCCGTTACCGCAGCCGAGATCTACTATTCTCAGACTTTGCTCTTTGCCAACCAGATCCACAAAGGCCAGAATCTGTTCGATCTCTTTGTTTCTAATAACCTCATCTTCCATTGTGGATTGTGCGGAGGCCCCATACTTCTCAGCCACACCTTTATAGTGTTCCCGAACAATAGCGTCTTTTTCCGTCGCCATAATTGTCTCAGACATTTCTAGTTAACTTCTCTCACCAGCATGAAAGCTTCTGCGTACTCAACGCCAATCGTTGCGCCACGCACGCGCGCGAGGGCTTTGATGCTCTCGAGCGAACGTGGCAACGGATAAGGCTGAATCTCACTCGTATACCTCGCCATTATGTCTAGCTTGTTTTCTATGTGACAACTGATATCGCTGAAAACGTTTGGAAGGAACCCTCGTCCCAGCACCGCCGGCATTGCCTCCGTTGATGAGAGCGTTTCATAACTTAGAACCCGCTTCACTCCGTGCTTGCCGCCATTAAAGGGTTTCAAAACTGACATCGCCGCGTCGAATATTGTTCGGTGATCGGTATGGACGTCGCCAGCATGATTTAGGTAAACGCATTCGGGGCTGCTCTGCTCGAGTGCACGACCGAGTTGATTCATAATCTCTTCAAACGGGATCGTCTCCATTCTCACAGTTGGAAAATCCAGTCGCATGACTCGGTCAAAACCATAAGCTGAGCCAACTTCTTTTATCTCACACTCCTTGCGGTCTAATACCTCCTTTGACCAGTGGGGTTCATGACCTCTCGTTACGATGACCCAGGTCAAACTGTCTCCGGCACTTTTGTGTTTCAGGAGAGTCCCACCGCAACCAAGGGTTTCGTCGTCAGGATGAGGCGCGATTACGAGTACATTCATGCAGAATAGACGTTGTCACCAAGCAAGTCGGTAATTGGAGTTACTTTACGCCTTTACAGGAAGCCATTATTCTATCGCTTCCGAATTGCGCGATGTTTAGCTATCCGTGGTCCGCTTGCCGTAGCCCAAATGAACCGCGCGACACGTTGTCTCACTAGGAGTCGAGCAAAAGGTTAAGGGACGTGCCAGCCGAGTTATATTAGCATTCAGTGCTTCAAACGCAACCGCGGCAATCCGAGTAAGATCACCGACCAAAAGTGCTGAATTGTACGGCGGTCAACCGTAAGTCACGACGAGGCTCCTGGGATATCCCGAATGCACGATACTCAATCGCTGAACCTGTTTGGGGACTAACCCGACGAGCCGGTGACCTTCACAACACTCACCTACATCCTGTTCCTAGCGTTGGTGTTTGCGGTGTACTGGGCCGTCCAGCGCCGTATCGCTCAAAACGTCCTACTCCTGGTCATCAGCTACTTGTTTTATGCGAGTTGGGACTATCGATTCTGCCTGGTCCTATTTGCCACCAGTCTCATCGATTTCTTCGTTGGACAAAGCTTGAGCGAAGCAGCCACTCAGGGAAAACGACGTCTACTCCTGACGATGAGTCTTGCGTGGAACCTGGGTGTACTCGGATTTTTTAAGTACTCAAACTTCTTCATCGAAAGCTTTCACCAGTTTGGTGAAAGGGTCGGCTGGAACGTTAACCTGCCTCTACTCAGAATCGTCCTTCCCGTCGGGATCAGCTTTTATACGTTCAAGTCACTCTCATACACGCTCGACATTTATCGGCGGCAATTAAAGCCGACGAAAAAAATCGTCGAATACTTTGCTTTCGTTTCATTCTTTCCTCAGTTACTCGCCGGACCGATCGATCGGGCGAGTACGCTGCTGCCTCAGTTTTTTGACGAACGAAAATTTAAGTACGAGCAAGTGGTTGATGGCTGCCGTCAAATCCTTTGGGGATTCTTTAAGAAGATGGTTCTCGCCGACAATCTGTCGCCGTTGGTAGACCACTTTTATGCAAATCCGCAGAACGCTCCCGGTCCACACTTGATCATTGCAACCGCCTGCTTCGCGTTCCAGATCTACTGTGACTTTTCTGCCTACTCAGATATCGCGATTGGGTCTGCAAAGCTAATCGGTTTCAAGTCGATGCGAAACTTTGCTTATCCATATTTTGCGGAGTCGATGTCTGATTTTTGGCGCCGCTGGCACATATCGCTTACTTCATGGTTTAGAGACTATGTTTTTTTCTCGTTCGGTGGAGTCAGAGGCACATCGTTGAGGCGTGCAGTCAACGTCGTCATAACGTTTCTGCTTAGTGGCTTTTGGCATGGTGCTTCGTGGAATTTCCTGATCTGGGGAGGACTAAACGGACTTGTAATCACTCCCGATCTTTTCAGGAAGCGTCAGAGGAAACGTCAGCGCGACTCCGCGGGTTTAGGTTCTTCATTAGTGAGCCTCTCACGCATCGTTCGTACGTTTGCGATAGCGTGCCTTATCTGGATTTTTTTTCGCGCGCCGACGCTTTCGGTCGCAGGTTCTATTTACAAGAAAATCTTTAGCGACCTCTTGAATCTGCGAGCCTATCTACAACCGGGTGCTGTTTTTGCCTACGCACCGATCGGTTATTTGCTGCCGGTGTTTCTGGTGTTTTTTGTCGTCTGCGAATGGGTTGAACGTACTCGCGAGCATCCGCTGAATTTGGACCGACTGCCACGCTTTCTCCGCTGGTCAGCCTATTCAATCCTGATTCTGGTTACGTTGCGTTACGGTTTTCATGTTAGCGGCGATTTCGTCTACTTTCGTTTCTAAGAGGTTAGGCCAATGAAAAGGTTTCTTACCAATTTGGCTTATTTCATGGTCGTTCAAGCATTGATCGCGACGATCGTGCTTGCGGTTTATGTGCGTTGCCGACCATTCGGTCAACACTATCTCGCCGCGTCGATCGACAAACAGGTGAATTTGAAAACACAGCCAACGCCGCGCCTTGTTTTCGTCGGCGGATCCAATCTCGCATTTGGCATCGACTCAGAAGAAATAGCCATACACACTCACTTTCACCCGGTAAATATGGGGCTCCACGTCGAGCTCGGATTAGACTACATGCTTAACGAGGCGAAGTCGGGCTTGCGATCGGGAGATATCGTCATCGTGTCGCCCGAGTATGAACTGTATGGCGAGCATTATGCCGGGGGCGGAGAGATTCTCTACACGGCGCTCGAGCAACACCCGGCGAATATCCGTTACTACTCCTTACAAAACGTCGCAAAAATTCTGGATAAGGGGTTGGTACTAGCTGGTCAGTTCATTGATTACGACATGCGCTGTTTGACCCGACAAAAAGATCCATTGGATCCAAACGATCCGTCAAACGTGTACAAGCGAAACGCGTTCAATCAATATGGCGACGTGATTGCGCATTATTCACTCCCGTCCAAGCCTTTCAGTATTCCCAGTATTGGTGCGAAGATTAGTTCCAGGTCGGTGGCGCGTACTGCTCACGATCTAAATCAATTCAAGGCGTGGTGTGATCAGCACAATGTCATCGTCGTTTACTCTTACCCAATGGTACCGACCGAGTACTTCAATCAGAATCGCGGCGTGATAGACGAAATTCGAGCGAGCGTAAGTGGCCTTAGTTTCCCCGTAATCGATTCACCGGAAGAGATGACGCTGCCGAAGGAGAGTTTTTTCGACACGCCGTATCACCTGACAAAAACTGGAACAGAACAAAGGACAGCGCGGCTGTTAATGCGATTGAAAGAGAAGGGACTAGTTCAGTAGGCCATTCCTGAGATCGAGTTTTGATTCGTCGTCTGAAGTTTCTACGCTCGACATAATCCGGCACCCCACATGAACCCGGCGCCAAATGCCGGAAGTAGAAGCCAATCACCAGTCTGAATTGTATTCGAGCGCCGCAGATGGTCCAGAGCGAGACCCATTGAGGCGGATGAAGTGTTTCCGGTGTCTTCGATTATGGAAACCAGAACTCCTTCGGCTCCTTGTAGGCCCAACGATTTCAAAACTTGAGCCAGCAGGTTAGCGTTGGCCTGATGAGGAACTAGCCATCGGATGTCGGTGCCCTGCAATCCATTTCGTTCGAGAATGGCTCGGCAGCTGCTGACGAGCCGCCGTGATGCGTTCAGGATTACTGATTGACCTTTCATGCGGGGAGCAAAGTCGGTGAGGTTTTCTGACGATTGAACGCGTCCGAATTCCGAACCCGGAGACCGGATCCCGAGATCATCAACGTAGGTTCCGTCAGTTCCCAGGTAGACGTCGCTAATCTCCAACGCGGAAGCCTTTGGTTCAGCTGAGACAACGAATGCCGCAGCTCCGTCGCCAAAAAGCATTGACGTTGTGCCGGCTTCAGGAGTCAGTTCGAGAAATCGCGATTGGACCTCAGCCAGACATATTGCCACGTATTTGGCCGTGCCCGACATCACCAGTGCACGGGCCAGCTGCAGTGCATACAGCGCATTACAGCAAGCTTCTCTGATGTCGAGACACGGAATCTCTCCCAGGCCCAAAATCTGTTGGACAGCTGGCGCTGAACCCGGGATAAAGCGATCGGGAGTCATCGTCCCAAACACTAGATAATCAACTTCGGCGGGAGCAACCTGCGCATCCTCGAGAGCCTGCTTCAACGCATCTGCCGCAAGCTTGCTCGTCGATGTTTCTGGTCCAGCCCAATGCCGGCGACGAATTCCTGACGACTTAACGATTTGTTCAGGCGACATTCCCAGAGCCGGCGCCAGATCTTCGTTGGTAACGACGCGATCCGGCAACGCTGAGCCTGTCCCATTGATATAGACCTTCACAGCAGTTATCCCCGGCGACCGTCAACGTAACGTTCCACCGTTTCGATGGTTTGAAAATTTCCAGGATTGACGTCACTGTCTGGAATCTTGATACCGCACTCGTCCTCAATCAACGCAACGAAATCGACCAGTGCGAAACTATCCAATACGCCGCTGGAAAACAGATCGTCCTGGTTCGATGGACGCGGGGTTCCTTCCGCTTCCGCGCGCTCATACAAAAAATCCAGTACTCCTTGTGGTAACGCCATTTCGGCAACTCTCCTCTCGATTTCGTTCTCGATTAATAACTCAAGTCCTTGTTGAGAAGTCTCGAGTCGATCGGGGTTCGCGCGAGCAGTTCAGCCACGGCTTCGCCAGTTTGGCCATCGCCAAAAAGATTCGCACATTCACGCACAAGCTTTTGAGTTCGTCCATCGTCCAAAATAGCGCGTACTTGTTTGACGATCTGGCAACGCTCATGGGGAACAAAGAACACATTATCCGAATGCTGCCTCGCGGTTTGCCTGCGTCCTACGTTAACTGCTGCCAACTTCAGAAATGGGGCTTCCAGCAAACCCATGCTTGAATTTCCGATCAGCGCAGCAGCTCCGCGCAGCAAATTCACAAACGGTAAGTCAGGAATGTTCTTGAATATGTGAATGCCCGGTCTGCCCGCAAACTCGTCTATGACTTTAATGATTTGTTTACTACCCGGATCTGAATTTGGATAACTGACAAATGTCTGTAGGTCCAACTCAACGATCGCCTCGAGGGTTTCCCTCATTTGCATCTCAGCATTTCCGATCTCCGACGAAATCGGGTGCTGAATAACAATCAAATACGGAGATTGAATGGAAGTAACGCCTAACTCACGCGCGAGCTCTTCCGTAGATAACTGTTTCGTCGAGCGAAGTCGATCCAAGCC
>JBKPMX010000092.1:0-17840 GCA_046765655.1 Acidobacteriota bacterium | reverse complement strand
CAACCGGCACAGTGGAGTGAGACGGGGTGTTGAGTCCTGGCCATCCGCTACCGCGAACGGTACTGAATCGGGGCACTTAATCAGGGCCTCCTGAAGTGTATCGAATAGAACTGAAGTGTCGAACAAAACTAAAGACGATCGAACATTACATTTCCAATCTTGAGGCACAAAATGAGATTAATAAAACTGATCGTGTTGGCGACAGTGATTCTCTTTTCATTGATCGCTTCCAGGTCCATCACAAATACAACCGCCGCCTTAAAACCTGAAGACAATTTCACGATCGTAAAGGTCGGAGACGGAATTTACGCCGCGATTGCAAAGACCGGAGGCTTAGCGTCCGGTAATGCGGGTTTTGTTGTTGGTGACAACGGTGTGCTGGTATTTGACACGTTCTTCACACCTCAGGCCATCGAGGATCTGCTCGCGGTAATTGAGTCGGAGACGCACAAGCCGGTCAAGTTTGCCGTAAACAGTCACTATCACCTGGACCACACAGGTGGCAATCAAGTGCTCGCTTCTCGCGGGATTCCGATCATCGGTCACGATCGCTTAATGGAATGGCAGACAACGAAGAACCGTCGCTTCCTACCGGGCACGGAAGAATTACAAAAACGGAAAACTGATGCTGCCAAACAGTTGAGTGAAACACCTGCGGACCAAACGGATAAGCGTGCTCAACTCGAGCGCCAGCTACGGCGGCTCGATGCAATGATGGCGATCAAGCTAACGAATCCCACAGTTACGTTCAGCGCTGCTGTCAGTCATGTGTACGTTGGTCAGAGAGAAGTTTTACTGTTTAGTCTGCCGGGACACACCGGCGGTGACGTTCTGGCTTACGTTCCAGATGCCAACGTTCTGTTCACCGGAGATATGGGGTGGCGTAAGACCTTACCCAACCTGGTCGACGCGACCGTTAATGATTGGATCCCCTCTCTGGATAAACTCTTAGCGGACTATCCGACAGCGCGATTTGTGCCGGGCCACGGTGAAGTTGCTTCCGCAGAAGACATGAGAGAGTTCAGAGACTATCTTGCGGACCTGCGTTCACGTGTCCAACAATCAATCACGGAGAAGCTGACTTTAGACCAGGCAAAGCAGCGTTTGACGCTGCCCGAAAAATATAAAGGATTTGCTTTCCAGAATTTCGCAACACCAAACGTCGAAGATATGTTCAAAGAACTATCAGGAACGAAGTTTTCCGACAGGAGGTGATGGTGAATAATCCAATCGTAATTTTGAGTATCGTCGGGAGCCTGCGGCGTGACTCTTTCAATCGGATGGCCCTGAAGGCAGCGCAGCAGCTGGTGCCGGAGGGGTCGCGAATCGACGTTGCAGATATCGACGGTTTGCCCGGTTTCAATCAGGACGACGAAACTGCACCGCCGGCAAAAGTTACGGAACTAAAGCAACAGATTCGCAATGCCGACGCGATCCTCTTTGTAACTCCGGAATACAACTACTCAGTGCCAGGCGTCTTAAAGAACGCGATCGACTGGGCATCACGACCTTACGGCGACAGTGCATGGACACACAAACCGGTGGCAGTGATGGGTGCTTCAATAGGAATGATGGGCACCGCGCGCGCACAGTATCACCTCCGGCAGATGTTCGTGTTTCTAAACATGCACGCCGTTAATCAGCCGGAGGTAATGATCAGTAACGCCGCGAAGAGGTTTGACGAACAGGGCAACCTCACGGACGAAACATCCAGGAAACTCATCCAGCAGCTGTTACAAGAGTTGGTGAGGTGGACGAAGCTTTTGCAGAGTCAGTAACTAAGTTTTTACGGGGTGACCAATCCTTTCTTGATGTTACGTTGCCATGCTTCGTAGTTTCGAATTCTTCGCTTGGCTTGTTTACGTGTGAGTTTCATCTCCTGGGCCACAAAATCAATCCGCGTCGTTCGGTCCTTCTTCTTATCGTACCGATCGCCGGGTGCCTTCAAGTAAAGTTTGTAGGCATAAGTCCACTCTGCTTTAACCTCAGGAGTAGCTTGCTTACCTCGTTGCTCGGGCATGGCTGCCGCCCCTTTCTGAGAAATTCAACTGGCGAATTTTACACGCAAGTCGCGAGTCTGAACAGCCACTAACATTGCGCGGACGGACCAGAAGTCTAACGAAACGCGCACCTACGCGCGCGTCGTCTCGTGTTCGCCCGAGGCGTACTGATTGTCTGTGCGTTGCTCGCGCGGTTTTCGTAACCACTTCACGAGCGACAAGGCACTTAGAATGATTGCAATTACGATCAGACCATAGACACTGTACTCTACCACCGGCGAATTGAGGAACCTGATGACTTGCCGTCCAAAGTAGATTGCGAGGATGGCTTCTGTTGTGAAGCGGATGAGACGACCGGCGATGACGGCGGTAAATAAAGCGGCTCGAGGGCTCTGTAATGCTGAAGCCGTCATCAACACCGGCGTAAACGGAAAAGGCGGCGGTAACAGTGTCGCCACAAAGATCGTCACCCACCCCTTTGTTTCCAACTTCACCTTAAGTCGTTCTAACTTTTGCTCGCCGACAAAACGCTTCAGTCCTTTTTCTCCTGTCTTTCGCATCAACACGTCGACTACGTAGACGCCCAAAACAGAACCTGCGACTGAGGCTAACACGTAGATGACCCACATCAATGCCGAACGACTGCTACTGACGAGCGCGATTAGCATTAGATCGTTTCCAAATGGCAGCACGAGGAACGACGAGTCGAGAGCGCTAAGCAGGAACAAACCGAAGGCGCCGAGGCGTCGAAAGTAGCGGAAAAATGAATAGGCCGACCCGGCCAGGACTAGATGGGAAAGAGTCACTTCGGTTTGCCTGTTTACAGACTTGAGAGTCGCGTTGGTTCAGCCGGCATTGGGTCGACGATTGGCGTGGGCTGTTCGGGCTCGCGAACCGGGGCCTGTGGCTGCGGATTTGTATCCGGCGGAAGCGGCGCAGGTGTCGGCTGATCCGGATCAGCGGGATCATACGGTGTCCTTGGAGGTGTTTGGGGAGGCGTCTCGGGTTTTTCAGTGTCTAATCTATTAATCATCATGCTCATACATTTAATTCGGTCGGTTGAATAATGACTGCGGCTGGAATGCGTGGCCCCGGTTTATCCGGTTTCGGGTCAGTCGATTCGACTGACCGCCCGTCAAACCTGAATCTCGACTTCAAGCGGTTGAATGGTAATTCGATCAAATAAAAAGAGATTGCTGCAGTAAGAATGGCAACAGCGCACCTGGCCCACGGATCCCACCTTGGACCAACCCAGTAATAGAAAGTCGTATTTCTAAGAAGCAGCCAATGCCAGAGATATAAGGCGTACGAGATCTTTCCGAACCACCGTAGCAATGGGAACCCAAGGACGCGGGTGAGTATCGTTTGTTGAGTTCCGGCCGACCAGGTAACGACCCCTGCAAGGGCTGCAACGCCGGTGTAAGCCCAGCGGTAAAGACTTGCATCGGTATACGTAACAGTGCCGATCAGATAAGTCAGAACTGCAGCTGCCCCGATTGCTGAAAACTTCAAGGCATTCTGTCTGCCTTTGGACCATGCAGACACTGGGACGAGCGCCAGTAAGCAACCCATCAGCGGCGCGTCAGCGCGCGTATCCGTACCGTAGTAAAGCCGATTCAGTTCAGCGTGGGCTGACCAAAGCTCATGACGGTGCACCATGATAAGCGTAATCAATAGTGCAAGTCCGATGGCAATGTGTCGTCGCCTGATCCCAAGCGATAGACTCGTAAACAGCAACAGTGGCCAAACCAAATAGAACTGTTCTTCTATGGATAGCGACCAGGTGATTGCTGTTGGATCGAGTGATGAGTCCCAACCAAAGGCCATGCGCCAGTTCGTCGCATAAGTCAGGGCGTAGCCAACCAGGCGAAACTCACGCGCAAGATCTTCTGGATGGAGCGCGTAAGTGACAAGCAAACTGACGATGAGATAGACCAACAAGGCTGGGCCAAGTCGCAAAGCTCGTCGCAGGTAGAAATCCTTTAGAGAAATCGTTTTGGTTGCATCGAATTCCTTCAGTAGCAGTGTTGTGATTAAGAAACCACTCAAGGCAAAGAATATATCGACCGCCAAAAAGCCACCATTAAGAGGCAGGGGAATTAATTGGTGGTGCGTAACGACGAGGAGTATCGCGATGCCGCGAATTCCATCGAGTGCGGGGACATGCTTTGCCTTAAAACCATGCATAACTGGAAGCAGATAAGTGACATAAGCAATTCGAGTGCTATTGATTGAAACCACCGACTTCATGTCGGCGGAGGTTCAATTTCGACCTAACACGAACAGTCCCACAACGTGTCATAGGAGACCACTGACTTCATGTCGGTGGTCTGTAATTCACCACAAGCATTGCCCATAGGTCGAAATGAAAAAGACCACCGGTGTGAAACCGGTGGTCTTCACGAAATGCAAACTTGTTGTATTGATTTGGCTAAGATCCGACTCAAGGTCGGACCGTGATCATCGAGTTATCTCCCATGCGGAACGTGAACCCCGGCCCACCCTGTTGCCGCGGTTTCACATCCAGTAGTCCTTGAACGATCGCCATTCTCGCCATGATCCGCGACTCAGGAAACTGGAATCTGCCGGCGAGTGTCTCTGACCGTTCGAAATCAGTCTTCGCTAGCACGGCGATCTCCTGCCCAAAACGATTGACCATACTAGATAGACCGCCGCCAGCCTGCATTGGCAACTCGCCGTCGCGAAAGACGTTTATCTCGAATCCACTCAAGGTTGAAGCAGCCGATAAAAGTTCATTCAAATGGCTGATGGCAGGATCGAGAATGTCAAAACTACGAGATGCATCGACCGAAGCAAAGGCGTGAGCCACACGCAGCTGTTGCTCGAAATTGTCGTAACTGGTCGCACGCTTGTTTGTGATCTGTCGCGCTTCTTCCAGGAGCTGCCGTTGTACTTTGGGATTGTTGGGCGCGACGTCGTTAGCGAGTTGAATTAATAGATCGATGCGTTCATTGTCTGACTGTAGCCGGGCCAGACTCTGCCGCACCTCATCAATGCGAATGCCGTCAGCCTTGGTCGCCATCTCACGAAAATCGATTCGCTGCATCACAGAATCACGAAGACGCGCATCGGTGAGGTGATCTGACACGATTTGTCGCGCCCTACTAGCGTCGCCTTCGTCCAAAGCCTTTAATGCAGCCTGTTGATACAAGCGCGGTTGTATCTGAGCGGGCGCGCTCGCGGCAGTTTGCATTAATAAGTCAGCGGTAGCGTCGCCACGAGAATTGAGAAGCTGACCCATGGATGACCGGCTGGTGTCGCTCATACCCATCTCGGTCAGTTTTTGGCGAACGGCTTGCGCTCTGCCCGGGAGATTCTGGTCAATTTGCGGGAGCAATCGCTGCACTCCCGATAACATGCGCCGTGCGTTACTTTGTTCGATTTGCGCCTCGGATGGTTCGTTAATTGTGACCGTGTCTCTCATTACCTGCACGGTTCTGCCCATTGCTGCCGGTCCCCCACCGCGTGGATTGTTTCCACCTCTAGCATTTTGTTGCGCAGCCGGAGTTGCTTTGAGGGCCGAGTCGATCACACTTCCCAACAAATCCAGGTACAGAGACTGGTCCAACACTGGTCCTCTGGCTGAAGGTGCGGACTTAGCATCGGCTTCTTTCGTAGTGTCGGCAGTACCGGCGATGCGGGGACCGGGATTCAGGAGCCCTATTGCGAGACTACTTGCTTCTATGTTGGAAAGAATATTTGCTGACTGAAGTCGTTTGACTGTCTTATCCGCGAGTTTCGTTGCAGCTTCTTGATCCTGCCGGCGCAACTGGTTGATCACGTCGCCAACCGACATTGGGAACTGTCCCTTCTCCAACAGCTGATCCGCATTTTGACCTGCTAACTTCGGATCTAAAGCCGCCACCGCTGAGAGAAGGTTTTGCTCCAGCATGTCTTCGGTCGAGAATGGCACCATCGCACGAACTTGCCTGGTGTCTGTGGGCTGCGTGGATGCTTGTGGTTTGGTAGTGGCTAAAAGTTGGTAGGCCAGTGGAGCATCATGACGCGCTGCTGACAAGACGAGTTCCTGCCGAAGTTGCGCTGGTCGCGGCATTTGATTCGGACCCCCTGGGCCGCGTCGCGCTTGCGTCTCCGGTGTCCGATTCATTTCGGCAACAGCGTCACCGGCCGCCATAAACATTGTGCGGGCACGTCCTTGATCGTGGTCCCAAAGTACGTCCGCCGCATAGATCTGCATCCTGATGCGGTTCTCAGGAAGCCGCAGCGACTGCGATTCGTCAATAACCTGATCCAGCAGCCGGTACGCGTTCTTCGCCCATTCTTCTTTCTGTTTGTCGAGCTCTTCGGCGGTCGGTTTGGCTGGTTGTTGTTCCTGAGCGATAGCTATTACGCCACAGGCGAACAGGAGGAAAATAAGTAAAAGGGCTGGTCGCTTCATTAAAGTTACCTCATTTGGCTTGAATCTTATCAACCATTTGGACGCGGGAAAAGGCAGCCAGGCTTGGAAAATTGGTGATCGTCGATTGTCGATTTTGGCAGGGTCACTCCGATGTTGGGTGTCCGACGCAATTCAAAGCTGTGGTCAAGTGGCTATTCAGTACCATCCGGGTAGCGGGTGGAGTAACTCAACGCCCGCCTATATCGCCGCTTGAGTAATGGCCACCCTCTACCGCGGATGGTACTGAATTCAAGGTCGCGCGAGCCACGACAAACTGATGAGGTGTATCGGACATTGGCTAACGCGATGTATGATTCGTTTACAGGCCGTAGAATAACAATCAGGAGTCGGTGGTCATGAACAGAAGAAGTTTGCTTTTGACATTGGTGATTGCGATTGCTGCAAGCATCCCCGCGGTTGGTCAAACAGAACAGAAACAAACACAAACACCTGAGTCGCGGCTCGTACAGTTTCACATGGCCTTGCTGAAGCACGGTCCGAAATGGGTGGATCCGCATGCTGTTGCAGACAGCGCTCCGCCGCCGATCTTTCAGCAGCACGTTGCGTATGTCACGTCACTCCTGCAGTCGGGCAAAGCAATCATCGCCGGCCCAATCCAGGACGATCCAGAACTGTCCGGTATCTACATCTTCAGAGCGAACTCAGCAGACGAGGCCAGGAGTTGGGCAATGGCGGATCCCGCGGTAGCCGCAGGTCAGTTCAAGGTCGAAATGCATCCGTGGTGGTCCGAAGATGTGATGAAGAAGCCATCGATGCCGATAAAGCTAACGACTGCCTATCTGGCGTTTCTTGTTCGGGGTGAAAAGTGGACTGCCGAGAAGACTCCGGAGACCGAAGCCATTCAGAAAGCTCATATGGAAAACATAGGCCGCCTTGCTGCAACAAAAAAGCTTGTTGTCGCCGGACCGTTTGGTGATGACGGTAGGTTACGCGGGATCTTTGTTTTTCGGGTTAGCTCGCTCGAAGAAGCGCGCACACTTGCAGACACTGATCCGGCTGTTAGAGCCGGACGACTCGCATTAGTTTTTCATCCGTGGATGGTGCCAGAGGGAATTCTGCCGTGAGTCATTGCGGTAGTTAGCAAAAAGAAATCATTGGTCATTTGTCATTTGAAATTTGAGAATTATCATTGGTTTTTTTGCGTAGCCTTTGACTTTGGATGGAAAGTCGTTTCATCGAAACACGAAGCTTCCAAAAGACGGAAATAATAATTCTCAAATCTCAAATGACCAATGACCAATGATTCCTTTCTTTACGCCCGCTCGTATTGGGAACATCCATAACGTACGCTCCGTATCCACTTCGCTATGTACTGTCCATCCTGCGGATCTGACGCTGACGAAAGACAACCAAGCCAATACTGTCGTGCTTGTGGCTTCGATCTGCGCGGCGTACGACAGACGCTGGAGCGCCCCGACAGCATCACTGATTCAGCCATCTCCGCCCGCCAGCAGATTAGTCTGGCAATTGCCGAAAAAATCAAAGAGGTGGAGACCGGGGATGATCTCAAAGAGATCGTCGAAGAAGTGTTACCTCAAATCGAGAAGTTTCTTGAGTCACCGGAAGAACGTCGACTCCGACGCATTCGCGCGGGCTTGATCACCGGGTCGATTGGATTCGGCGCCAGTCTCGGTGCGCTCTTCATGACGATCACCGATGAGGACTTCCTAATATTTCTTCTGCCAACACTAGTCCTGTTTTTTATAGGTGTCGGCTTGATGATTAACGGCCTGTGGTTCACTTTGCCTCGAAAACAACTTCCCGACGCGGATCTAAACCTTCTGTCCCCCGAGCTGATCGACAAATCTCAGCGACAGATCACGAAGAACATTTCGCCCGCCTATCCACCGCTGACCAATTCGTCAGTCACTGAACACACCACGCATCATCTACGCGACAAGGATGTTCGATAGCCGCTCGTTTGTCGTATAGTTCGACTACGATGGGCGTTTATCTCGAAGGCGGCTGTTTCGTCAGTCACATGTCCGAGACTGAGTCAGTGATTTCCGGAACCCTGTCTCAACGAAACGTGATTGGCGGGCAGACAGGTGCGAAAGAGATTTCGCTTCAGGTTCTTGAGTTCAGTAAAGGACTGTCGCCAGGTTTACGAACTGAGGCTGATACTGTTCTCTACACTCTCGATTCGCCCGACAGTCTATCCTGCACCGTCTTCATTGACTGCCATGCGAGTGAGATTGCGCCACAAACAGGTCTCTACGTACGCTCCGGTCAAACTCTCGCAGTTCTTAACAAAAACGAACAGCGCGTGGTGATGATCAGTTCGCAATGTCCCCAGTCGGCGAAGTCATCAGTTGTTGAAGCAATGACCGGATTGCCAGATCCTGCTGCACCTCTTCAGAAATTCCCGTCAATTAACTTATCGGATCGCGCGGCGATTCCCACTGCAGACCGCTGGTATCGGGTATTAGTTGATGATGAACTGGGAAGCACGCAGGTGACCCAGTTTATCGGTTCAATACCGCCAGGCCGCGCACCGGATCATTTTCACAACTACGAGGAAGTCTTGTTTATCCTGCGCGGCGAGGGGCAGATGTGGGCGGGCGAGACGAAAACACCTATTGGTCCAGGCTCCTGTATCTACTTACCGAGACGGCAAGTGCATTGTGTGGAGAATACAGGAGAGGGAGAGTTGCGATTGCTGGGTGTTTTTTATCCAGCGGGCAGCCCCGCGGTGAGATACGAATCTAAGGATCAGGGATAAAGACAATCATTTGCCATTTGAGAACTGTCCATCAGAAACCACCGACTTCATGTCGGTGGTTATTCAACTTCAGCGTAATGAGCGGTCTGTGAGACTGCGGCGCGCTCCGCGCGCCGGAAGGTTGTGTCTGCGTTTTAGGTTGAAATTGAATCACCACCGACATGAAGCCGGTGGTCTCCAAATGATAATTCTCAAATCTCAAATGACCAATGACTGTTTTGTTCCTCATCGCTCGAAGTCGCGAACATCCCGAAAGGGTCTATCAGGATCCTCAAAGTCCGGACGGTAATAAAAGGCAGCCCCATCGTACTCCTGCACCCACCCATCTTCCATTCCCAACTCCGCAAGAGCATTTGTTGCCTTCATCCATTCTGATTCGCGGATGCGACGCGACAGCAACATGTAACGCTTGTTTGTTTCGGCTTGATGCGTCGGGTAATACTGGGCCATCAATGAAATTGCCACTCGCGGGCTCAGCTCATCTTTGATCCATTCCAACGATTCGTGTATCTCCGCGACATCGTTTGGCAGCACTAGCAACCTGATCACTAAACCCCGACGCAGCAATCCATTGTCATCAAAAACTAACTCGTCCCCGGTCTGTTGATACATTTCCGCCAGCGCTTGTCGCGAGTGTTCTTTGTATCCAGGCACCTTTGAATACTGATAACCAGCGTCATCAGAAGCGTACTTCAAGTCTGGCAGATAGATATCCACGACGTTCTCGAGAAGCCTGAGCACTTCCACTGAGTCGTACGCGTTTGTGTTGTAGACAATGGGAACTTGTAGTCCACTTTCAGCAGCGATCAAGATCGATCGAGCCATCTGCGGAGCGAAATGCGTGGGAGAGACAAAGTTGATGTTATGACAACCGCGCGACTGCAGTTCGAGCATCATCTCTGCTAAACGTTCGTGTGTTACCTGGTTCTTGATCTGTTCCTTGTGAGTTTGTGAGATCTGATAGTTCTGGCAGTAAACACAGCGCAGATTGCAGTTACCGAAGAATATGTTGCCCGCGCCGCGCGTGCCGACGAGCGGTGGCTCTTCGCCGAAGTGAGCCGTGTATGAAGAAACGATGGGCAGTCGACCGGAATAACACGCGGCGATCTCATCGTTGAGTCGATTGTTCAAACAGTCGCGTGGACAAACGGTGCAACGCTCCAATAAACCCTCTAAATGATCGACGCGCTGGTGAAGCTCGCCCGCGCGAAGCAATGCAACGTATCCAGGATGGCTGGCAGCGTTACTCATGTCGGCGGAAATGAACGAAATGCGGTTTGTGCTGGTTGACTATTTCGGCGGGCGCGACTTTCTTTGAACGCCGCCAGACGAAATCCATCTCGGCATGGATCGTACTCAATGCGAGTCGTGCTTCCAGAATCAGCAGAACGCTGCCATAAAACAAGAAAGTCGCGCCTGCCAGACCCAAAGCAACGGGCACCAGGTTATAGCGCGCGTTTCCAGTGAATGGAACGATCCCTATCGCCACGCTGGTCGCCACGAACATTCCCAAGCTCAGATAGAACGTCACCATACATCGTTGAAGGATTCGCGCACGACTAGTCAGCTTGTCGAGCTGTTGAAAAATAAGAGCCTGACGTTCAGTGTAATCAGCGCCGTCGACAACCTTTTCAGTCATTTCTTCGAGCCGGTCCGACAGCGCGCGAACTCGATCTACAACGCGACCGAGGCGTGACGACGTAGACAGAATCATGCTTCCGCAGGCTGAAATCAACACGGCGGGCGTGATCATCGCTGTCAGGACCGCAATAGCGGACGCTGTTTCCATGAAGCTTTTATAGAAGGAAATGAACCGGACAGCAAACGGTAAGAGCCAAGGGCCAAGGGCGAAGGGCGGGAACTCTTACCTCTTGGCGCTTACCCCTTACCTCTTGGCTCAATGACACTGTATTATCCCCCGCAATGAAGCTCTGGCTCTCCAAGAACAGCGACGTTCCTCTTCATGAACAACTCGTAACTCAAATTGTTCTCGGCATTGTTAGTAACGATCTGAAAGTGAAGCAGAGGCTGCCAAGCACGCGCGATCTCGCGCGGCGTTATTCAATCCATGCGAATACCGTCAGTGCTGCTTACCGTGAGTTAGCGCGCCGTGGTTGGGTGGAATTTCGAAAGGGAAGTGGCGTCTACGTTCGCACTCAAACTGACGCACGCGAAAGTCAGCTCGGGCTGGACCAGCTCATTGGTCGTTTTTTACATGCTACTCGTCAACAGGGATATTCGCTCGCAGAGATTAGAAGCGGGATCGAACGTTCGCTTGCACTCGCGCCGCCGGATCATTTTGTTCTCTGCGAACCAGATCCGGAGTTGCGCGCGATTCTGATTGCTGAGATTACGCACGCGACGGGGGTAAAGGTCGTGGGAATCACCGTTGCAGAAGCAGCCAAACCGAATGCTTTCGTCGGTGGCGTTCCGATGTTCCTGTATGGACATGCGTCGGAGGTCAGCGATCGATTGAAGCAGAAGATGGACGTGCTCATTATCCATTCCGGCTCGGTTGTTGGATCGATGTCAGGCCAGACGCGTCCGCCTGCGGACGCATTGGTGGGTGTCGTATCCTGCTGGCCTGATTTCCTGCGTTGGAGTAAGACGCTTCTCGTCGCGGCCGGTCTTCATCCCGACGCGTTGACGTTTCGCGATGGGCGGGAGCGTGGCTGGGAAAAGGGCTTACGGTCAGCGGCGTTCGTAATTACTGACTCGGTGATGGCCCCTCAGATGCCGGCAGGGTGTCCAATAAAAGTCTTCAAAATGATCTCGGAGGGTTCAATAAAAGAGATTAAGGACTACGCTGAGAAGTTTTTCTAGACGTCAAAGCAGATCAGTGGATCTGCTTTTGGTTACTCTGCTTTTTCCTTCGCCAGCGTGCGCACGTAATTCACCACGTGCCAACGTTCTTCTTCAGTCATCCGCTTTTCACCCGCCGGCATAATTCCTGTTATTCCTTTTGAGATCTTCCAGAAGATTTCACCATCCGTCATTGCCGTCATCCGTTCTTTATTCGATAGGTCAGCGGGTTTACGACGTAGCCGCGGAAGATTAGCTTCATTGCCGGAGCCAGTTTCACCGTGACAGAAAACGCAATTGCCCTTCGTGCGTTCCAGGAAGAGCGTTTTTCCTTTTTCTATTGATTCAGCATTCGACGCGATCGGATTCTTCGTCTTGTCAGCATCCGAGGGTAGCTCCCAGGTGTTCTTAGAAAAGTCCTGCTGAGCACCTCCGCCGATCGACCTCTCTCCCCCGCTCCGGTTAGTCGACGAGTTGGCGTTTTGGGTGGTCGAGGAGTTGGCGTTCTGGTTACGCCCGAACGAAGTCAGCGTCAGTGCAAACGCAACCAAAGCCAGCGCCGACAGGATGATCATCAGTTTGTCTAGCTTTCGCATGGATTCTCCAGTTGATGTTTAGAATGCGGGAAGACGTGGTAACGGGCGTAATTTGTAACTGGTTCTGCGCATTTGGGCAAGGACCGAAAAGCTTGAAACTGTAGGGCGGCCTGCGTGGCCGCATGTTTGCTTTTTGCCAAATGCCCGAATGAAGGACGAGCCACGGAAGGCAGCCCCTACGGTCAATTAGTGATGCGGTTTTCAACTCTCTTCGCGGCCTCCGCGTTCTCTGCGTCTCTTCCGGTAAATGTCTGGTCCGAATAGATGAACGAAAGCTGAAAGTCGGGCGGTACTATAGAAGCGACCATTATGGGGCGGTGCAAGAAACCGCAAGAGACGCTGAGAACGCCAAGGCTGCGCAGAGGAAGAATCCAAAATGCAACACTACCGTACTGTTATCAACGACAGCAACAGGATTCACGCATGTCTTACTGGACGTCGTTTGCGCCGTATCACCTTCTTCTTCGCGGGAGTGGTGGTTGTGCCCGTCGGAGCAGTGGTGGTTTTACTTGTCTGCTGCTTGATCAGTTCTGCAATTGTCGCTTCGGGAATAGATCCTGAAATAACCACCTCGCTTTCATTGCTCGACAGCTTGATGCTGTCCAGAACGCTGCGTTCTTTTTCAGAAAGAGACACACTCGCGGTTTGCATCAATCCCATCAGCAGCCCGTTAATGATTTTCGCTGTGTCTGGATTATCCGCATTCATAGCACCGCGAACATCGAACGCGTTTCCTTGTTGAGTGACGGCAGCATAAAAGTTGCCGAACGATGTTTCGCAACGAGGATCACGCGGCGTTTCCTGTGTCCCAAGCAATCCGAAACTCTTCGCAAACGCTGCGAGTGGTGAACCCGCCGCACTGATCAGCGCATTGGGATCTCGAACGAGAGAAGTGATGGCGGAGTTGGCAATTCTTCCTTCGCCGTTGGCCGCGTCTACCGCTGCTTTGACATACCCGACAGTACCGACGGCAATTGTGTTGGTGTTCAGTGCGGTGAAACCAATCTCTGAAAATGACTTCAGCAGAGGATTTTTTTCTGCAGCCTCAGCGATCGGATCGATTCTCATGATGGCAATCTTCTTGGCGCCATGGGTTTCTTCTCGTGCTTTCTCCTGTAATGCGAGCTGCACCATTGTCATTAGCGAATCGGCACTTAAGTCGCCGCTCGCAACAGCCATCACCTCGGGTGGGGTGAAACTGAGATCTGCGGCTGGTTTACGAAAACGCATGGCGACGACTACATAGTCCAGGTTCGATAAATCAACGCCCGCATCTTTCTTCACATCCTCCAGTCCCTTGCGCAGCTCTGCGAGATCAGATGCCGGGAGTACTCGTGGCAGCGCGTCATTCAGGATACGGCGTGGGTTGATGTAAATGAGGGTGTCGGCTTCAGGCAGAGAAGCGAGGGCCGCAGCAATGTTTTGAGTGGTGGAGTTAACATCGGCACGAACCGTTGATGTTGTTTGCGCGTTCGTCTCACGAAAAACAAGTAAGACAAAAGGGAAGAGCAGCAGCAGAAGCAAAGGGCGATATTTCATTTATCCTCCAAGCGAGTGTGGTGAGGTAATGTTTGCACAATCCAACAGCGGTTTGCTACAGAAATATTTGGAGACCACCCACATGAAGAGACCGTGTCGAAACTCGATAGATACGTTCTTGTTCGCGTGCGTTCGTGTGATTTGGTGGATCGTCTCCTAGCTTCCGAAAGCGAACGATCCACGAATCACACGAATCAACACGAACTGAGCGCTAACGCAAATCGAGTTTGTGACACAGCGCCGATAGTCGCTGGCCTTCCCTCAAATCTTGCTCAGCTGTCTTTTCGTAAACTCGTTGTCCTGGTTTCCCGTGTTGAGAGTGGTCGCCGGTTCAAACAAAAGAACGTGGCATTCCTCTTCCGCAACCGGACGATGCTCCTGACCGCGAGGCACAATCACCATCTCACCAGCCTCGATCCACGTCTCCCGTTCTGCTCCTACATCATCGCGGTATTCCATCTTGAACCGCCCGTTTATCACCATGAACAATTCATCCTCTTGTTCATGATGGTGCCATGTGAACGGCCCGTTGAATTTCACGAGCTTCACTTGCTGGCCATTTAGTTCACCAGCGATTCGTGGGTTCCAATAGTCGTTAATCAACGACAGTTTGTTCTGCACATTAATCTTATTCATAGGTAACGCTCTTATTGATTCGCGAAAATGGCGTCCAACAGTTTTGCCAATCGAAAACCACCCTTAGCTAACTGAGTCCGTACAACCGGAACGTTGTTGGTATTGTAGTTGACGCCTCGACGAATGTCGTAGACAGTCTTTGTTACGGTTTCTCCATGACTAGTTGTAGTCACCACCCGCTTTCCTGTTATACGCACCGTAGCGAACGCGTTGTTGGCTGATGTGTGAAGAGAGTCTGTGGCCCATTGACTTGCCCAGGTTTCAACCGATCCTTGTGCGCTCCACTCGGGCTGAGGCGTAACTGTATTTCTCAGGAATTGCGCCAACGCAGAGGCACTCGTTTGGTGCTTTTGAGACATGAGTAGGTGGACCAGATCACCGTCCCAAAACGAATGAAGATTCTTGTTATGGCCGTCTATGATCAACGCGTTGGCCCCACGATCGCTCGGAGTACTCGCGGACACCAGACTTGGATCGCGCACGATAATGATCGCGTTGTGCGATCCATTCTCATTTATGTAACCAGAGCCTACGTGAAGCGGTTGATGAAGATCCCCGACGAGGTGCACGAGCATTCGCAAGGCGTTGCGCCGACTCATCGGATGGTTTGGATCGGGATTGTTCTGCAGGACTCGAATGCAGGCGTTGATGAGATGAACGACATCGTCATCCGGTGTAAACCCGGTGCAAGTGTCGTAACTTGTGCAGCCTAACGCCAGGTCGTCGAAGTGCCAGTTCCCATTTCCCTCGTTGTGGTTATCCTGCAAGAACGCGTCGGTGTCTGAATCAGAGTCGTGTTGGCCCATACGCGTCTTAACGGAATCAGCCCAGTTGGCGATGCCTCCGAGTGATTCCTGTGGCTTTAAGATCTCGCGAATCTTGGTGCGCGTATGAGAATTGATTCGCAGTGAGGCGATGTTGCCGACGGTAGTGTGGCCATCGGGTCCCCATGCGAAGGTTGGAGTCACGAAAGATGAGATTAAGCTGAGTGTGAGCAACGATGAGGCGAGTTTTCTCATTTTCTAATTCCTCTCTTTAGCTTTGGTTTTGTCTGTTCCCTTTGCCCCTCTTCCCCCTTTCCCGTTTTCCCCCTTTTCCCCTTCTGTTACCTGCCGATAACGAAAGCATGCCGGATCGTGATCGTTGACCATCCCGACGGCTTGCATGAATGCATAGCAAATCGTTGAGCCTACAAATCTAAACCCTCGTTTGCGTAAGTCAACACTGAGCGCATCGGAGAGTTCTGTTCGGGGTAAGACAGCTTGCCCGCGCTTTCGTCTGATGGGTTTGCCGTCGACGAATCCCCAAACGTATTTGTCGAAGCTGCCCTGTTGGCGCTGCAGTGTGAGAAACGCCTTGGCGTTGCTAATCGCTGAATCGATCTTCAACCGGTTGCGAATAATTCCGGCGTCTTTCATCAGCGAAGCGACTTTCTTGTCGTTGTATTTCGCGACCTTAACCGGATCAAAATCGGAGAAAGCCTTGCGATAGTTCTCGCGCTTGTTGAGAATTGTCTCCCAACTTAGTCCCGCCTGCGCGCCTTCGAGGATCAGAAACTCAAACAACCGATTGTCGTCGTGAAGAGGAACTCCCCATTCGACGTCGTGGTAAGCAATTGATAAAGGCGTCCTGGCCCATGCGCACCGATTCATGCGCGTATTTATTCATGAGTTGGGAAAAAGGGGAAGAGCAAAACACGGATAAGGGATGAGGGATAAAAGCGCGTCCGGCTTCATCCCTCATCCTTCATCCCTATTCCCGTACCGCCCGGTGAGGCATTTGACGACAGAAACAAGCTCGTGAGTTTCGACCGGCTTCGCGATATGAGTGTTATAACCCGCAGCGATTGCGCGAATGCGGTCTGCTGTGCGCGCATACGCCGTCAACGCAATCGCCGGCACGCTGTCGCCGTTCTTGTTCTTTCGACTCCGTATCTGTTGGATCAACTTGTATCCATCAGTTTCAGGTAGACCGATATCACTGATCAGCAGATCAAAGTGGGTGGAGTTTATAAGATTCAGTGCGTCCGCTGCGCTCTTCGCTGCGGTGACAAGTGCGCCGTGATCAGTTAGTTCCAACGTGATCAGATCGAGCGCATCAATGTCATCTTCAACAACCAGTATTCGCAGGTCTGCGAGGTCGAGAATCTCTGGCGTGATGTCAGGCAGCTTTTCTTGAGCGATCGTTTCGGTCGGTTTCGACAGCTCGACGGCCGGTATCGGTAATGTGACAGTAAACACTGCGCCTCCGGTTCCAGCATTGTCGGCTGAGATTAATCCACCGTGTAGCTCGACAAGATGTCGAACGATCGCAAGTCCCAGACCTAATCCCCCGTGTGTTCGCGTTGTTGAGCCGTCAGCTTGCGTGAATCTTTCAAACACGTGTGGCAAGAAATCAGACGCGACGCCCGGTCCGCTGTCAGACACCTGGATTTGCGCTGAGCCGTTTTCTTCGCTGATAGTTAAACGAACACTGCCACCAGCCGGTGTGAACTTCGACGCGTTGGACAGAAGATTCCAGATCACCTGTTGCAAGCGATCAGCATCACCATGAATCGTTCGCAAGTCCGGTTGATACTCACTTTCCACCTGAATCTGTTTCGCTTCAAATGCTGGGCGCAAGGCGTCGAGAGCGGCCTCGGCTACGGTCGCGAGGTTCACTGGTCCAAAGTTCAACTGCAGTTTGCCGGTTATTACGCGCGAGACGTCAAGAATGTCCTCGATGATCTGTTTCTGTGCCCACGCATTCCTCTCGATCACCTCAAGCGCGTGGTTCTTACTCTCCTCATCCAGACGACCAGATTTTAAAATGCGCGACCAGCCGACAACGGCGTTCAAAGGCGTACGCAGTTCATGTGACAGCGTCGCGAGAAACTCATCCTTAAGGCGGTTAGCCTTTTCTGAGTCAGCCCTGGCGCTTCGTTCACTGACTAATAACTGTGCCAGCTTTTCTTCCGCGCGCCGGAGTTCATGAAACTGTCCGATCTGACTACTTAAACTCCCGATAATATTGAGCAGCAACTCATCAGGTTGTCGTATCTCACGACTGAAGAACTCCATGACGCCTACGACCTCTTCACCTAGCAGAATGGGAAATCCAAATGC
>JBKPMX010000091.1:0-35425 GCA_046765655.1 Acidobacteriota bacterium | reverse complement strand
GTTCTCCCTTGGACCACCGTAGCCATCAGCGCGATCATTAAAAGCACTCAGGAAACCCGCCATTGTGTAGGCATGAGCATAGTGCAACTCGACGCCATGAAAGCCGGCTTCGCGCGCACGTTCAGCGGCCGCCGAAAATATTTCGGGAAGTTCTTCCGGCAGGTTCTGAACGTGCGGCAGGTTGGTGTCGGTAACTCGTTCGCGATAGCCGAAGCGAAGTGCTTCGATCTCTCTCTCAGCTAGAATTCGGTCGAGTTGCTCATCACTTGCTCGCTTTAGCGATTCGCGAATTTCATTTTCAGACTTGCTTAGCCAAGCCTCATCGCCTGAGTTTGCGACCATGGTTTTCCTGAGTCGTTCATCAACTTTCAAAAATCGATCAAAGTACTTTTCTCTTTCGGGCCGTCGTTTGACCGCAAGAAAGTCGATGATCTGAATGAACAGCAGGGTTTCCCCATCGCTTGCCTCGCGAACAACATCAACAAGCTGTCGCAATCCCGCAATGAAACGATCGTCACCGATGCGCATCAGCGGTCCGCTCGGAATATCGCGAACTCCTGTAGCCTCGACAACGAGAACACCCGGCCTACCCTGCGCGAAGCGACGATACCAGTCGAGATTTTCCTTCGTCACAAACCCATCGTCTGTGGCGCGCCACGGAACCATGGCAGGAACCCACGTACGACTGGCAGCTGTTAACTGACCAATTTTGATTGGGCTGTAAAGTAAAGACTGTTTAGTTTCGTCTGCGGACGGCCAGGTAGTCGGTGGTATTTCGTGCCGGACAGGATTAGCAAACTTCCACATATGGTCGCGAGGTAACTTTAGCACGTTCCGGAAACTCAGTTGTCCTGGCCTTTGCGGTTTTTCTTTGCGCCTTTGCGTCTTTGCGTGAGACTGGCCGTTCCTGTTCGATTAGCCCGCAAAGACGCGAAGGCGCAAAGGAAAACCCCAAACACGAGTTGGGACACGACCAAAAACCGCCAAGCTGAAGCTTAATGAACACCTGTGGTACATTAGGTCGACACTATTGAAGGAGAGCTTTTTTGACGGACGAGTTACTGAAGTGGCGTAGCGAATTCCCGATCCTGGAGAAGACTGTTTATTTGATCTCTCACAGTTTGGGAGCGATGCCGAGAGCCACTTACGATCACCTTCGTGAATATGCCGACACATGGGCGACGCGCGGCGTTCGCGCCTGGGCCGAGGGTTGGTGGGACATGCCGGTCACAATCGGCAACGAAATCGCTCGTATCATCGGTGCCGATCCCGGTTCAGTGGTGATGCATCAGAACGTTTCGATTTGTCAGTCGGTCATCTTGTCGTGTTTTGAACCAACTCCGCAGAGAAACAAGATAGTCTACTCCGAGTTGAATTTTCCGTCGGTAATGTACGTCTACGAAGCGCACGCACGATCAGGAAGGCTGCGCATCGAGACAGTCAAATCTGACGACGGCATAACTGTTCCACTCGAGCGGATGCTCGAGGCTATCGATGAAACAACGCTGCTGGTTCCCTTCTCTCATGTGCTTTTTAAGAGCGCGTTTCTTCAGGATGCAAAAGCCATCATCGACAAAGCACACGAGGTCGGCGCAATGGTTGTGCTCGATACATATCAATCAGCGGGCACGGTGCCATTCAGCGTTAAAGAATTAAACGCCGACTTCGCAACTGGTGGTTCGGTGAAATGGTTGTGTGGGGGACCAGGCGCCGGTTACTTGTATATTCGTCCAGATCTCCAGAATAAACTTCAGCCAAAGACGACGGGTTGGATGGCCCATGAGAATCCATTTGCATTCGATACGGACCTTCATTACGCCTCGAATGTAACTCGGTTTCTACACGGCTCACCTGGCATTCCGGCTTTGTTTGCTGCGAAGGCCGGCTACGCAATCATTAACGAGATCGGTGTCGACAAGATTCGCGCGAAGAATACGAGGCAAACTGAATACTTGATCCAGCTCGCGGAAGAAGCTGGCTTTCAGGTAACAAGCCCGCGCGATCCGGCTCAGCGCGGAGGCACGATTACCGTTGCGCACGAGCACGCGGCTGCGATAGCGAAAGAATTAGTTAGGCGCGAATTCATCATCGATTTTCGGCCCGGCGCCGGTGTTCGCATCTCGCCACACTTCTACACGACTGATCGTGAGCTGGAATTGATCATCGAAGAGATGAAAAAGATCGCAGACACTCGGGCTTTCGAACATGAAACCGCGGGAGCCGCCTTTTAATCGCTAAACAAATGTCCAGATCCTACGGCGACAACGCTCCTCTCTCTTACAACAAATACTTACGCGTTCCGGATCTGATCAATCTTCAAGATTGTCTTTCGGATCCGGCCCATCATGATGAACTACTCTTCATTACAGTCCATCAGGCTTACGAGCTGTGGTTCAAGCAAATACTTCATGAGCTCGATGCCGCAATAGTGTTGATGAATGAAGGTCGGTTGACTGCTGCCGCGCGCGCTGTTCGACGCGTGGTGGAAATTGAAAAACTGCTCGTAACGCAGATTCATATCCTCGAAACAATGACGCCGATAAGTTTCTTAGGATTTCGCGATGAACTGAATCCCGCCAGCGGGTTTCAGTCGATGCAGTTTCGGGAGATTGAGTTCACTTCTGGTCTGAAGGACAAGTCAATCATCGCGGAATTTCATGATGATTCTTTTGCATCATCGCGCCTGCAGAAGCGACTCGATTCGCCGTCATTGGCAGATGCGTTCTTCCGTGCGCTCGGCCAGCGCGGATTCACGTCGCCATCAATTGACAGCAATACCAACCCTAATGAACAAAAACAGTCTTACGACCTTCGAACACGTGCAGTGCTTGAAATCTTGACGCACTTCGAAGATCGTGACGAAGAGTTTCAACTTACAGAAGCACTGCTTGAACACGACGAATTTTTTGCGTTGTGGCGATCACACCACATAAAAATGGTCGAGCGCATGGTTGGTGCAAAACGTGGGACTGGCGGCTCCGAAGGAATCGGATATCTCAAAACGACGCTGGATAAAAAATTCTTTCCTGAGCTTTGGGAAGCACGCACCTATCTCGACACCAAGCACGGCCGTGATGGCTGTCCTTTTGCGCGGCATTAAAGATCGCGACTAAGGCGAACCAGGGGGATCAAGCGGCTCCTCGCTGTGCCTCTAGACAACTCAAATGATAAACGAAAGACGAAAATCGCCCCGCGTCAGAACTAACCTGCCCGCGCGCTGGGAAGGCGCGATGCATCAGGGGGTCGCCACCGTAACAGATCTGAGTGAGAGGGGTTGCTTTGTACTAAGCGGCGGAACGGTGGAAGTGAAGGAGTTAATTTGGCTCGAAATCGAGCTGCCCGATGGAGAGCTGCTCAGAATGTGGACAGAAGTCGTAGACGCTGCATACGAGATTGGTTTCGCACTTAAGTTCAATTCAGGTCACGGAGACGACGAAGCACGACTCCGGCGGTACATCGAAAACGTCTTTCTCCACGACAGCCGCAAGAAGTAATCACATCGTCCCTTTCAATCAAATGTTTCCAGAGCGCTTTAACATGGCTGACTACTTCCTCTTTCACAACTTGGAGGAGGGACGGGCCAACAAGACATGCCTCTACTTCGAAGATCGTTCATGGACCTACGCAGAGACGGCACGCCTCGCCAGTAAAGCCGGAAACTTGCTGCGCAACTGTGGAATCAAGATGGAGGAGCGGGTTCTGTTTGTTCTTCCAGATTGTCCGGAATTTGTCGCAGCGTGGTTTGGCGCAGCTCGTATTGGAGCGGTGATTACGATGGTGAATCCGCTGCTTACGACCTCTGACTACGAGTACTACCTGGATTACACTCGCGCACCGGTAGCAATCGTGCACGAACTCTGCCTCAACACTTTCGCGGCGGCTACTGGACGTTCGCAATACCTAAAGACCGTGTTGGTTGTTGGGCGAGGCACGGATGTGGGCCGACCTTTGGGCAATCCGAGAGTCAGTTGGATCGATTTCACTGAAGCATCCGAAGGTGCGAAGGACGAATGTACTCCTGCTGATACACATCGAGACGACATCGCAATCTGGCTCTTTACTTCGGGATCAACTGGCCATCCGAAAGGCGCGGTCCATCTTCAACACGATCTGCCTCTCAACACCGAACTGTTTGCCAAAGCGACCATGGGAGTGCACGAAGATGACATCACGGTGTCAGTGCCAAAGCTCTTCTTTGGCTATGCGACCGGAACCAATCTGCTGTTTCCGTTCGCAGTTGGCGGCGCTACCGCTCTGTTTTCTGAACGCGCGACTCCGGAGAAGATGTTTGAGGTTATCAAACGATATCGACCGACCATCCTTACGACAGTGCCGACGATGATCAATGCGATGTTGAATGTTGATGGCGCTGCTCCCGACGATCTTGCGAGTGTGCGATTTTGTTATTCCGCGGGCGAGGCTCTGCCGGTTGAACTATACGAACGCTGGATGAGTCGCTTTGGCGTTCAGATTTGCGATGGCATCGGCTCCGCTGAGATGTTTCACATCTACATCACCAATCGACCCACCGATGTGAAGCCGGGAAGTCTTGGTCGAATCGTTGAAGGTTATGAAGCGAGCATCGTAGACGGCGATGGTAAGCAGCTACCGACAGGTGAGATGGGTACACTAAAAATCAAGGGAGATACAGCGGCCCTTTGTTACTGGAATGCCCATGAGAAATCGAAAGAGACCTTCGCTGCAGACTGGTGCACCACCGGCGATCAGTTTCATGTCGATGCTAATGGCTATTACTGGTATCACGGTCGAACCGACGACATGCTGAAGGTCGGCGGGATCTTCGTTGCACCTGCGGAAATTGAGAATTGCTTATTGCAACACCCCGCTGTTATCGAATGCGCCGTGATTGGTCAAGAATCGACAGAAGGTTTGGTGAAGCCGAAAGCGTTCGTCGTGTTGCGTGAAGGTTATGAAGCGACAGACGACACCGCGAATGATCTGAAGGAGTTTGTTAAATCGCAGCTGGCAGTTTACAAGTATCCTCGGTGGATACAGTTCGTCAGTTCACTTCCCAAAAACGATCGCGGAAAGATCGATCGACGGAGTCTTAAAAACCTTCCTGCTTAGACCATGGTCTTTTCGACCCGCATCACAATTAACTTCGGCGATACAGATCCGGCTGGTCTAGTTTATTTCCCCAACATCTTTCACTATTGCCACATCGCGATGGAGCGCTTCTTCCAGGAAGTTTGCGGTGTTTCGTACAGCAAACTTACCGGCGAGCAGCACGTTGGATTCCCAACCGCGCGGATAGATGGCGAGTTCACGATCCCTCTGCGTTATGGCGATGAAATCGATATAACAATGACAGTTTTAAAGGTTGGTACAAAGTCGCTCGCGCTGTCTTATAAAGTCACGAACAGTGAAGGTCTGCCTTGTGCTGAAGTATCGCAGGTCGTAGTCGCCATGGACTTGAGCAACCACTCGAGCATTCCGATTCCAGATCACATTCGCCGAAGCCTCCAGCCATAAGTTCGCGTCCGAAGTCTGGAATGCAAGTCTAACTTCTAGACTTTTCTCGTTTCTCCATTTTCGAGAATAGAAGAGATTTCTAAACTTCCTGGCGAGTCGTGGGTTGGCCCAAGATTTGCCGACAAGTCGATTCTTCTTCTAGTGAACCCGGTTAGCGTGCTGTAGCTGCTTTCGTAGCAACCGTAAGTATTGTTCTGGAATTCAGGTTAGCGCTGAATTCGTCGCAGCGGCAGTGTAAACGCCGGTGACATCTTAAACGCAGCCCCGGCAAAAACCGGCGCTCTGTCGCGCCGGTTTTTTTGTTTCCCTCTGAATTGTTATCAGGTCGTGTTTGCGTAAGGTGGTGATTTCGTAGATCGGGTTGGAACAGAAAATACGACCAACGAGCAACCCTCAGAAAACCCGGTACTAAAACTCGTGTGCTGGTCTTTGGATGAGAACCGAAACTTACCGCCGTCGTTCCAGATCGTAATCACGAAGCCGTCGATACAAAGTGGAGGGCGATATCCCGAGAATTTCCGCCGTCTTCCCGCGATGCCATCCGGTCTGTTCCAACGCAGCGAGGATTTGTTGGCGTTCAACTTCACGCAGAGAACCTGGTGCACCGACTGGTGTTGAAGCTGCCCCTTCAGTTACTGCTGCTGGTGGTTGTGTGACTCCGGCCGGTGTCAAAACAGGAGCAGGACGCACGACTTCAGGCGGAAGTTCTGACAATGTGATGCGACCATTATTTGAAAGGATAACAGCGCGTTCGAGGCAGTTCTTCAATTGTCGAACGTTGCCGGGCCAACTGTATGCGCGCAACGCAGTGAGCGCGTCATCAGTGAGTTCCGGTTGGACTGTTCCACCGACGTGTTTCAATAGATATTTGGAAAGTGGTTCTATATCTTCCGGTCGTTCCCGAAGCGGCGATAGACTGATTTGAAAACCGTTGATTCGATACAGCAGGTCCGAACGAAATGAACCGTCGTTGACTACGGTGTCGAGGTTGCGGTTAGTTGCAGCAACAATTCGCACATTCACTTCGACTTTACGCACGCCACCAACGCGGAAGAAAGTTCTTGTCTCGATGGCGCGCAGCAGCTTCGCCTGTAGCTGGGCCGGCAATTCAGTAACTTCATCGAGAAACAAAGTGCCGCCATCGGCCAACTCGATCAAACCCAACTTCCGACCTTTCGCTCCCGAAAACGCTCCGGCCTCATAACCGAAAAGTTCCGACTCGAGTAACGACTCCTGAAATGCAGCACAGTTAAGGTCAACGAATGAAGAATCGGCGCGCGCTGAAAGACGATGAATGGCGTGTGCAACGAGTTCTTTTCCCGTTCCTGACTCGCCTGTGATCAAAACCGAGGCTTCCGAGGGTGCAACTCTTTCGATCAGTCTTACTGCTTCTTTCATCGGCTCTGACACAGAGACGATTTCGGGCAAAGCTGATTGTCGCGCGAGTTGCTCGCGCAAACGCAGGTTTGCCACACGCAAGCGCCGCTTGTCGGCGGCTTGCTTAACACGTATATCCAGTTCAGTAATGCGATAAGGTTTCGTGAGGTAATCGTAGGCGCCAAGTTTCATCGCCTCGACCGCAGTTTCAACGGTCGCCTGTCCCGTTAGCATGATTACTTCAGGTGGGTTCGGTCGCTCGTGAACGCGGCGCAGCAACTCCATGCCGTCGATACGTGGCATGTTGATATCGCACAACAACACATCGACGTTGCTTTCTTCAAGCTTTCGCAGTGCGGCTTCACCGTCAGGTGCTGCCTGGACTCGATAACCTAACCGCTCGAGTTCTTTTTGTAAGACAAGCCGAAGATTAGCCTCGTCTTCTGCGATCAGAATTCTTGCCTGCGATTGTTCGCTCAAACTCGGCTATTCTCCGTTTGTTGTCGCGGGAAGAGTGATCGTGAACGTCGTTCCGTATCCCACTGAAGATTGCACGTCAAGAGTGCCGCCGTGCTCGGTTAAGATACCATAACACACCGCAAGACCAAGGCCAGTGCCCCGACCAACCTCCTTCGTTGTGAAGAAAGGCTCAAAAATTTTCGGCAGGTTCTCGGTTGGAATTCCAATGCCAGTATCGATCACGTCGACAACAACCGACTTCGTTTCATTCCGCGCAGCAATCGTCAAAGTTCCGCGCTCTGGCATTGCATCGAGCGCGTTCGTCGCGAGCGCAATGATGGCTTGTTGCAATTGTCCAGGATCACCCGATACGAACGATAAACCCTGCGCGATGTCGACACGCATATTAACGGCTGCGTTGCGTTTTTGATGCGACAGCAAACGCGCTGCGGACGAGATAACATCGCCCAGATCGACGGGGATGTGCTCCGAAGTCCTGGTCCGACTGAAGTCTAGTAAACCGTTGGTTATCGTCTTGCAGCGAAAGGCTTCACTGCGAATCAAACCCAGGTACTCTTTGAGATCAGCAGCAGCCGGAGAGTTTTCAAACTCTCCTTCGTCAACACGATTCTCAAGCGCTTCAGCGCAGGCTGAAATTGTCGCCAATGGATTGTTGATTTCATGGACCACGCCGGCAGCGAGTCGACCGACGGCTGCAAGCTTCTCGGCACGAGCTACCGCCTGGTTCGCTTCAACGCGTTCCGTGATCTCTTCGCCGACCGTTATGACGTGGGTTACATCTCCGCTTGTGTCAGCCCACATCGGAATCTTGCTGATCAGCCAATGGCGCGTTGCACCTTTCTGCGTGACCGTTTCCTGCTCAATCCGTTCGATCTCGCCACTCTGAAATACGCGCTTAAACTCTCGCTCCAGCACTTCGCGTCGCTGCCGCGTTAAGACTTCAAAAATGTTCCTGCCCAGAGCAGAGCGCCGGGGTATGCCTAGCTCGCCCAACTCCCGGTTGCGGTTCCAGGCGACGACTTGGTAATTGCGATCGATCGCATAGAGAGAAAGCGGCAAGCTGTCAATAATTGCTTCGATGAACCGGCGTTGCGCCTCGATTTCACCTGTGCGGTTCGCAACTTCTTTTGCCAAGCTCGCTGAGGTGTCTTTAGCGGCCTGGTAAAGCGAACAGATGTGCGCGGCGAGTGACGTTTGCTGCGCTGCAGCATCAATCAAGCGTCGCTCAGATTCGTTGCATTCCTCGCGTCGATCAAACGCGACGATCAGTGCTCCCTTGGTGCGTCCGCCAAAGCGTAAAGGCACGACGTACTCAACGGTGTGGCGATCGTCTTTGATTAAGAACTCCGCGTTTGTCGTAAGTTGGGCGGCATTGATTGATTCAGCGGAAGTGAGCCAGTTCTGTAGTCGTTCGACGTTCAGATGCGTTGAGTCTTCCGCGCTACCTTCTCGATCAAAGACGCATGCCGCGTTCGTATCTTGCGCAATCGCAGCATAAACAGCACAGAGTGAAGCGTTAGTCGCCTCGAACGTGGCTCCGGCGACACGTCGAACAAGTTGATCCGGCTCCAGTGCTCGCAGCAAACCGCGGCCGATGTCAGACAAAAAGCTCAGCTCGCGATTGCTACCGATCAGAGCCCATTCGCGCTGCGACGCACGCAAGTGCAAACTCACGCGAGAGATCAGCTCTCCAGCAGTTGAAGGCTTGATAATGTAATCGTCCGCTCCCGATGAAAACGCTTCGACTTTGCGCCTTTCATCGTCTGTCGCAGACAGAACGAGAATCGGTAACTTGTTCGTGGTTGGTCGAGCGCGCAGCAACTTGCACAGATCGAGACCATCGATGCCCGGCATTTCGATGTCGAGCACAACGAGGTCGCACCGAACACCATTCAGGACACGAAGCGCGGATGATGGTTCGGCGGCCGTGACCGCGCGGTATCCACCCGTCTCGAAAAGATCGCGTAGACGCTGCCGGCTGACTGGATCCTGATCGACGATTAAGAGTGTGGCCGTTTGATTTTCGGTGGGAGCTGCCATCCTTTACAGACACCGGCGCCATCCGCACGACTCCGGCTAACTCCTGGGCGAGTTTAGAGGTTCGGGTTTGCGCCCAATCGATTGAAAGCGATACACGGCGAGGATGTCAAGAAATGGTTTTTCGGAGCCATGCCCAGACCCAAAACCTGTGTCAAACGGGCAATTTCAGTCGAAACCCCGCTAGTCGAGTGGCGGCGAGAACGCGCTGATTGAGACGTAGTAGCCGTCTGGGTCCCTGACTGAGAACTCGAGTGTTTGTGTGTTCGGGTTTAAATGCGGCTCCTCTTCGAGACTGCTGACGAGATTACGGGCGTTCTGCAGTATTGAGTCGAAGTCGTCGACCCGAAAGAACAACAGTAATCCATTTCCGGGCTTCGCCTCTGTGGGGCTGAATAACGACGGATGATCGTGAGCGCCCCATTCGTGAAGACAGAGTAAGACGGTACCGTCGGCATCGAGGATTTGACCCCAATAATCATGAGCCGGACTCGTCTCCGGCTGACCAAAAAGCGACTGGTACCATCTGAAGCTACGAGGAACGTCGCTTACACCAATGATCGTCCATGTGCGATTCATACGATGTGTTTATTGCGCGAATTAGCCTGACCGATGTTTTCGGAACAGCTCAACGTACATAACATTAACCATTCAACTCCGCTGAAACAACTCAACTTTAGCAATCGCAGGCTCGGAAGGCGTTTACCCTCGCTCACGATCCATTAACCACTCAAGTTGATCGGTACGGATCTCAGCGGGGGTGAACCGCCCTTCCTCACCTGCAACTTAATTGACTTGATTGGTGCTAGTGGAGTTGAGTGATGAATGTTATGTACGCGGAATCTTTGTGTGTAGGTTGAACTCAGCCTATAGGTGCTGCAACGGTCGTATCTTCTGTAGTCGTGACAATCGCAACAGGAACGGCGCGTTCCAGTCTGTGAGTCGACTTAACACGATACATCTCCTGATCAGCACTCATCAGCAATTGATCAAGTGTCTCTCCGTCAATACCAAACGTAGCTGTTCCCAGACTGATGCCTACTCGTGCATGACTACCGCGACCGGCCGGAAGCGCGAATTGCGAAACGACGTTCTCGATTCGCGTGCACAGTTCCTCTACTTGAATTCCAACAAGTTCAGGTACAAGAGCCACAAACTCGTCACCTGCATAGCGAGCGAGGAAATCGTATTCACGGAGCTGCTTCTGAATGATAGCGGCGACCTCGTGCAACATCTGATCACCTATCTTGTGACCATAAGTGTCGTTGACGTTCTTAAACTCGTCGAGGTCAAGCATCACAACCTGGAACGTTCGATTAGTGCGGCGCGATCGCGCAGCCTCTTCTTCAAACCGCAACGCTAACGCACGCCCGTTGGGTAGACCTGTGAGCGGATCAGTCAACGCGTGCGACTCAGCTTGAGCATGCTGCATTGCGTTTGCGAGTGCGTCTGATGCGAGACGCGTAACAGTCTCAAGTAGACGCATGTGATCGTCCGTGTATTGCGGCAGTTCGGTCGAATACACGGAGATCGCGCCAAGCAATACATCGTCTTTGAACAGTGGCAACGAAGCCATAGCTGTGTAATTGAGTTCACCATTGGCTTTTACATCGGTGAAGTCGAGGCTCGGGTGCATCTGTTTGACCGGCATTCGATTCGAAAGGGCAAACCCCGTTACTCCTTCACCAGGGACGATGCATCGTGCATTTATAAGTTCTGCATTCTTACCGACGACGTGACGCACCGTCGCGTGACCTTTGCTCTCGTCGTAAAAATAGACAGCGCAGGTGTCGAAAGGAACAACATGTGCCACCTTGTCGACGAGTATCTCGAGGGTCTGTTCGACTTTCAGTGAAGTACCAAACGTTCTCGCAATCTCGTAGAGCGCGTAGACTTCACGATTTGCCTGCTTAATAACGTCGTAAGCGATGCATGACCCGCGCTCGCGCGTTTGGGAGAGATCGATATCACTTAATTTGATCGGCTCCGTTGCCTTGTCTCTCGCGGGTTGGTGTTCCAAACCTCGAGCCCGAATCTCAGCCTCGAAGCGCGGCAAATTATTGAGAAACGATTCCACCACCTGCGGATCAAAATGATTGCCCGCGCCGCGTTGCAACAGCGCAGTCGCTTCTTCAGATGTCATCCCGCGCCGGAATGGCCGATCCTCACGAATTGAATCGAAGCAATCGACGACAGCTAAGATGCGCGCGGTCAGAGGTATTTCTTCGCCCTTTAATTGATCCGGATATCCGCGCCCATCCCATTGTTCGTGGTGATGACGAATGATCGGAATGACTGGGTACGGGAAGTTGACGCGACTAAGAATCTGCGCGCCAACGATTGTATGAAGTTTCATGCGCTCAAATTCAGCCGGTGTCAGGCGCCCCGGTTTGTTCAAGATGTGAGATGGCACCGCCAGTTTGCCGACGTCGTGCAACAATGCACCGGCATTAAGCGCCGCTATATCTTCAGGCGGCAAGTTAAACACTTCTCCCATCCCGGCTGCATAAACTTGTATGCGCCGAACATGGCAATGAGTAGTTTGATCTTTTGCGTCGATTGCCGTTGCGAGTGCCTCGGCTGTGGCGAGGTGCAGTTCACTAATGTTTTCGATTTCTCTTGTCTTGGTTTCTAAGCGGGAACTTGCGCTCCGAAATATTAAGTAAGTTACGAATACAGACAGAGCCGAGAGAATCAGGTAGGGAAAAATCTGCTTCAGAACAGTTGCGCAAATGATCGCTGCCGCAAGTGTTGTGACGAAGACACTCCACAACACCCACAGTTGATTAGCGCGCCATGATGAACTCAGGACGGTTCGCAGAGAGGTGGACCTCACCGCCAAGCGGCTATCTTTGGACGTCGGGGGTTTGTCCATGGAATCTCCAGCGTGATCTGAATGGGGAGCCTCGACCGAAGTAACGTCGTCAATACGTATGCCGGAGACGAGCTGGGAGCAAGCAGCTCATCTCCGGACAAATAGGGCAAGGGCAAGTTCGGTAGTCGTTGTCGGTTGACTACCTGCTGGGTGAGATTTCGTCAACGCTTCGTCGTAATGACGTTGTCGCCTTTCAGAGAACTTTTGGCGGCTTCGGACTCCGTGCGGAGAGCCCGTCGAAGCTCGGAAGCTTCCAAGCCGCGCCCTTACTATCACAACTCGCATGCCGCAGTTTGGGGGAGGCATTTGGGCGGAAAACAGCCGGTTTTGCTGGGAGTTTTTGAGACAAGGGTCTTGGCGTCGGCAAATTGACCTGTCACCCTGAATGCCTGCGGTCAGGTTGCACTCCGTTAGGAGCGAAATGTTTATAGACCTTGGAACGAAATGCCTTCCGCGCCGTTCGGAGGAGCGGAAACGAACTCGAATAAGGATCGTGAACTTGATTTCCGCTCCTCCGAACGGCGTAGTTGTTCAGAAGGGCCGGAGGCTATAAACACGTCACACCTCCGGTGTGACGCTGCTGACGGTTCACCAATTCCAAATTTAACTTGAATGCGACACGGCGCGACAAGCTGATGAATCGAATCGGACATTAAGTTCTGCAATTCCACCTCGTTAAGTTAGACTCTGGCTTTCGCCGATCATAACCAGTGATAAGTCGTACGCACCGTCTTGAAAGAAAAAGATATAACTGAATCAACTCAGCCTGTCGGCTACATTGATCTGCTGAAGCGTAATCGTAGCTTCCGTCAACTCTGGTTGGGCCAGGTTGTTAGCCAGATGGGCGATTGGTTCGACACCATCGCGCTCTACACAATTATTCTTAACCTCACGGGCTCCGGACGCGATGTTGGACTACTTCTGGTCGCTCGTTTCGTTCCGAGTTTCTTCTTCGGGCCACTCTCCGGCGTAGTCGCTGACCGGTTCAGTCGTCGCACGATCATGATCGTTACTGACATGCTGCGTGCGGTAGTTGTGCTTGGGTTCCTGTTTGTCCGGCGGGCTGATCAACTCTGGATTATTTACGTCCTGACAGTTTTGCAGCTAGGCCTTTCAACATTCTTTGAGCCGGCGAAAACAGCAGTGATACCGTCGATCGTCAACGATCGCGAACTCGTTGCTGCAAACGCGATCTCGTCTGTCACGTGGTCGATCATGCTGACACTTGGCGCAGCAATCGGCGGTGTTATCACCGGATGGTTCGGCACGAATGCGGCGTTTATTCTCGATGCTTTGAGCTACTTGCTTTCGGCTTGGTTGATCTTCAACGTTCGGTTGCCGAAGCGACCGCCGCGAGAAAGAAAAAAGCTCAGCTTCGCCAAAGCAATTGGAATCACCGACACGATTGAGGGCGCCCGATACGTCAAGGATCGCGTTCGTGTATTCGCCTTATTAATGGTCAAACCCGCATGGGGCCTGGGTGGGGGCATTCTGACGCTGCTGGCAGTCTTTGGCGAGCGTATCTTTCCAGTCGGTAAAAGTGCCGCGACAGGAATTGGCGTACTCTTCGCTGCACGTGGCATTGGAACAGCAGTCGGACCCATAGTCGCCCGTCGCATAGCCGGCGAGGGCGATCGGCGAATGCAGATCACGATCGGTATTGCCTTTCTGATCGGCGGAGTTTTTTATATGGCCTTTGGCAGTGCGACGAGTTTCATACTTGCGCTGATCGTTTTGGGAGTTGCGCACATGGGCGGCAGTATTCTCTGGGTGTTCTCAACCGTGCTTCTGCAAAGGTCAGTGGAGGATAACTTCCGAGGCCGAGTGTTTGCAGCGGAGTTAGCCTTACTCACATTAACCATGGCGGCATCGAATTATGTGACCGGAGAACTATTAGATCGATTTGGTATCTCGCCACGCGTCGTTACGATCGGGATCGGCCTATTATTCGTCGTTCCCGGAATTATCTGGCTCATTACGTACAGATGGTGGGGCCACGTAAAAACACTACAGCCAAAAGAACGACCGCTTGCTGATCGTGATCGTACTATTGCTCAAGAGCTTGAGACTGCTGAAGAACTTGTCAGAAGTATCGACTGAACCGGATTCGTTGCTTGATGAGAACAGCCACCTCTTTGGCTGTCGATAGTTTCACCAGGATTCAAAACAGATGCGAATCAAAATCGGCGTCATGGGTTCGGCGTCAGAAATTGGCGCACCGGAAACTCGCGAGGCGTTGACGCAGAAAGCTGAAACTTTAGCCATTGCGATTGCGAAGCGCGACGCTATTCTCTTAACGGGCGCAACAACCGGAATCGTTTATCTAGTTGGAAACACGGCGCAGACGGCGGGCGTCTTTCACATCGGCATTTCTCCGGCGAGCAATGAGAATGAACACGTTGAGAGTTACAAATTGCCGCTCGACGCTTGCAATGCGATCGTGTATACCGGCTTCGGCTTAAAAGGCCGCAACGTTGTACTGGTGAGGTCATCTGACATTGTTCTTTTTATCGCGGGCGCAATGGGTTCTCTGAATGAATTCACAATTGCACACGATGAAGGCAAGATCATCGGCTGTTTGTCGGGAACAGGTGGCGTCGCTGATGAAGTGGACTATTTGATTGAGAAGTTCGGCAAACGCGGCAAAGCAGTCGTGTTCAAAGACGAGGATCCGGAGAAGTTGATTGAGCGGTGTTTTGAAGCGATAAAGGCGTAGTGGCTTTGTGTTTAGTTTTTGTACTTTGTGCTTTGTGCTTAGTACTTTGTGCTTAGACCAATGACAAAGTACCAAGTATCAAGCACTAAGTACCAAGTACCAAGCACCAAGCACCAAGCACTAGGCACAAAGCACACACGCAATGAATCTCGGCCTATCCAACAGAATCGCTCTCGTGTCGGGCGCGAGTGCCGGCATTGGTTACGCGTGCGCTCTGGAGTTAGCGCGTGAAGGTGCTCGAGTTTTTCTCTGTTCGCGCAATGAAGCGCGAGCAAGTGACGCTGCTCGTCGTATTCACAACGAAACTGGTGCTTCCGTAGCCGGCGTCGAAGCCGACGTAACTGACGCGACCGCCGCAGAACGATTCGTGCGAATTGCTCTCGAACAAGCAGGTCGTGTGGACATTCTCGTTACAAACGCAGGTGGCCCGCCTGCCTCAACATTTGCGGATGCCGACATTGATACGTTTCGCGCTGCATTTGAACTGACTGCCGTATCAGCGATACGACTCGCGAAGCTTGTCGTACCGGGCATGCTCGAACGGAAGTGGGGCCGCATTATTAATATCACTTCAGTTTCAGCTAAACAACCGATTGACGGCTTGCTATTTTCAAACACGATACGGCCCGGTTTGACAGGATGGGCCAAGAGTCTTGCCAATGAGGTGGCAGGACACAACGTCACCGTCAACAATGTCGCGCCGGGTTACACGCTTACAGAACGACAGCACCACCATGCCGAAGCCCGTGCGCAGGCGCTCGGAAAATCAAAAGCGGACATGATCGAAGGATGGGCCACGCAGGCTCCCATGAACCGGCTCGCCGATCCCGCTGAGATTGGCTGGGCCGTCGCGTTTCTCGCATCCGAAAGGGCTTCATACATCACCGGCATCACACTTCCAGTCGATGGAGGCTGGATCAGGAGTCTGCTCTAAGATCAACCAGCATGGACCAGCAAGCCACTATCGTTGCTCACCGCGTCGCGAATCCTCAAACCGTTCACGATTTGAAGAATCCTGTTTGGGACGAGGCGCAGTCAATCACAATTGAACGGCTCTGGTCGGGCCAAAGAGCACCCGCCGAACGACACGCTGAAGCCCGCTTATGTTGGTCAGATGAAGGACTCCACGCGCTATTCGGATGTGAACAACACGAGCCCGTAATTGCCACTGATGCACCGAGCACTAATAAAAAAACGATTGGCGTTTGGGATCGCGATGTTTGCGAGATATTCGTCGCGCCCGACGCAACAAACCCGTCGGTGTATTACGAATTCGAAGCGGCCCCAAACGGTGAATGGGTCGATCTCGGAATCGTGATGAAACCAACAGGTCGCGATACTGAGTGGGACTATTCGTCAGGAATGAAGACGAAGTCGATCATCGGCGAGGATTTCGTATTTACCTTGATCACTATTCCCTGGAGCGCACGGATTCCCAGACCGAAATCTGGAGACGTGTGGAGAGTGAACCTGTTTCGTTGTATTGGTCTGCATCCGACTGATCGATATCTCGCGTGGCGACCGACGAAGACTCCTGAGCCTAACTTCCATGTGCCGGAAGCGTTCGGATCGTTAGTGTTTGAGTAGATACACTTGTAGGGCGGCCCTCCGAGGCCGCCCGCTGCTCCTCGCATCTTCATCAATGCGGGCAACAGGAAAGGGCGGCCACGGAGGGCCGCCCCTACAATTTTATGCGTCGCAAAACAACCTTTACGGATGATAGCTCGGTTCGTGATGCGGCTTCTTTAACATACCCTCGACGTACTTGGTGAATGTCGCTCTATCCTGGGCCGACATCTCTTCGATGCGGGCGCCTATGAGATATCCCTGCTCTTTCGGATTGTCTTCAAGACATTCATAACGAACTGGAACTAGTTTCAAATCAACTGTCTGATCCTCAAGCTCCAGTCGTACAAACAATCTCTTATCTATCCCTGCCAGATAGTGCTCACCGATTCGGATCGTAGGAACGATCAGAGCAAGACCAGTTGTGCTGATGTCTGTGGTGTGGCCTTTGAGGGGAGGGAGTCTACGAAAGCCGTTGCCGTTGAGGCGTGGATCCTCGAGTGTCAGAGTGAAGTTCAGTCGGGCGGTCACACGTCTAGCCATGCGCCGATTGCCAACGAAGCGCCGCAACTGGGCTGCCATTCGTCGTGGGAAGTCTGACATCTATTTACCCGCTTGCTTACTGGACAATGAGGAGGGGCCACCGTCGGGAGGGCGATTGCGCGAATCGCTATTTCATTCTAGAGAAACGCGCGTACGCGGCGCAATAGCTATTTAACGAAAGGAATCGCGATCGAGGGCTTATGGAAGGATGACTGGTATTTCCAACACTTTCTGTTGGTCAGCACTGAGGGTGAGGCGCTGCGGATCAGCACCTAGCGAATCCATGAAGCCGCGCGTGATTGTCACAGGCACCTGATTACGCGGGCGCCCGATAACAACGTACTCGCCGGGCGGGACTTTCCCTGAAAAAGAGCCGTCCGCACCAACCAAAAGCGCCGTGTGAGCGGTCCGAAACCGCCACTTCGAAGCTTCAACGGGGACGAATAAGACCACAAAATTCTGGTCATTCTGCGGCGGCTTGATGCGGCCGGAGACCTGCGCGTACTTATTGGAAATCTCGACGCGTACCGGTGCACCTTCCGCATCCTCTACAATTGAGATCCCTTTAGTCAGGTCCTCCCCACCCGCGGTCGCCGATAGAACGAAATGCTCGGATCCATTGGGAAGCGCCACTGAGATGGCCTGCTCTCCCGCCGGGACGCCGTCCAGCACGAAGGATCCATCCGCTAAAACCTGGGCAGGCTGAGGACGAGACGGACGGCCACCCTTGTCAGCAAACTCGAAGAAAAGAGTCACACCGCGCGGTAACGGGTCGCCATTGTCTGTTTCGACAACCCCGCGTATGCGTCCGGTGCCGCGCAAAGTTAGAGTCAGGCCCTCGATATCTGACGTTACCAAACTCAGCTGTTCCTGCACCATCGAATAGCGCGGTCGCGCCATGGGCACCATCGTTGGACCTGAACGCAGGACCGGCGACTGTCCATCTGATGGTGGTCGCACGAGAGGACGCGCGCGTGTTGCTGAACCATCGAGCGGCCTGAGTGCAGTCACTTCGTAATCCCCTGGGCTGAGGTTGCTGAAAGCCCATGTACCGTCACTCGCTGTCGTGGTCATCCGTTGCGCCATCCCGGGAACAAGCGGGCCAAGCTGTTCCGAGTCTTTTGGTCTGAGGATGACGGTGGCACCTGAGATTGGCGAATCGTCACGGCCGAGGATCAATCTACCGCTTATCTTCAACGTCGGTCGTTCCACGAGTGTGATGTCAACACCACTCGATTCCCGCCCGGAGTCGACACGAACCTTCAGTGCCTCTGACAAACGAATGGCGGCAGGATGAAACGTCACAATCTGCGACTCACCTCGCAGCCGTGCGCGAACATCGTAATTGCCAGTCTTGTCTTCCATTGACGCAGCAACGACGTAATCGGCAGGCGGAACATTCTCGATCTTGAAAATTCCTTTCTTGTCGGTACGCGCAGAGAACCGCGCTGAGTATGACCCACCATTGTTATCGCGCGACAGAATACTTACTGCGACATCTGGTACCGCTGTGCCATCCGATTTCAAGACTCTGCCGGTGATCGTGCCTCCGCGAATGACGCGAATATCCACATCAACAGTGTTCGTACCATCGACCGTAAATACAGCATCGTGCTTGGGAACTATCTCTGGATAATCTTCAGCGCGTGGAACCGCTGCGATCGGAAGCGGTATCTGCATTCCCGCACCGCTCGGCGCCGCCACGCCTGGTCCCTGCAAGTTAGCGTAATATTTTCCCGACGTGAGGCCATCGATGTGAAACTCACCGCGCCCATTGGTTATTGTCGTCAAACGATCATCAGAGTCGGTGCGAAAAACTTCGACAGTTACACCACTCAAAGGTTGTCCGTTATCCCGGTAAACGACTCGGCCACGAACAGACGAGCCAACTTTCGAAGCGGGTGTTCGAGTTGTTTGTGCGCTGATCGCAAATGTTGTGAGGAGAACGAAGAAGCACGCGATGGTAATCGTCGCGAGGTATCGCAGGGGCTGTACACTCATCGAACTAACCTTCTTTGAAACGTCAAGGCTGTTTCGGTGGCAAAGGCTTACCGCCCGTGTCGCCGCTCCGGAGGCCGGAGGGATCCAGATGGAATGAGAGCCGGCCAGTTCGTCCATATTGAGCCGGTTCCGCGGTCGCGTACCACGTCTTAGCGTCAGCAGACTTAATAACCTGAAACCGATACCCGGTGGAATCAGTGGCCTCAATGTCCTTCGGCATGAACCCAGCGGCAATCAGTTCCTGAAGATTTCCAAATTGGCCATTGTGCGTCTGGCTGTAGGCCACCTGGGCCAGTGTTATCCGCGTCATCATGTCCTGAACGTCGGTATGGTGTGCATTAATGCGCGCCTCGAAGAAGAACTTTTTGCCCTCCTTTAAGACGAGTTGCTGGCTCTCTCGGTCACCTACGATCCAAACGTTCTGAATTTTGAGTAGTCCTGCCGGCTGAATCACGTCCTTGCCGTCGGCGTCGAACACGTGGACGAACACAGTTGCCACATCGCCGCTGATCTGTTCGCCCGTTATTGAAACCTTTGGAGGCATCTTCTCCGTTACGGCGACCGCCATCTTCTCGAAGTCCGGTCGCAGTTCTTCGAACTCCTCTTTGGAGAGTCCGTCTAGAGCGGGCCCGTAGATCGAGAGCGCAAAAGCCTCGCGAAACTTCCTATCGCGGAGGAATTGATAAAAGTCGCGCACCGTGTCAGTGGGGGTGCGTTGTTGCGCCGCGGAGGCAAACGGCAAGAGCGCAACGAGCAAGAGTCCGGCAAGAACGGGCTGCTTGAATCTGACAATTTGTTGGAGCATCAATTCAATCCTTGCTAATTAAAGGGCGCGCCCGAGATTGCAGCGCGCCCAAATTGGCGGGAAGTCGATCAAGAGACGATGACTTCATCACGGTCGATCTAATTGTTTCGCTGTTGCCCGTCGCGGCGCAAGTAATTTTTCACGACCGACGAGATACAACAGGATCATCAATATCACGAACGGAATTAATGAGAGCAAGTCGGAGTAGTCACCGTTGAAAAATTTGTTGTGATCGCGAGACCAGGCTTCGACCAGATCACTGCGCTCCTTCCAAACCCCGGCGAAGAAGGCAATGAATACGGCGGCGAGCGCTCCTCCGGCGATATAACCAGAAGCCATCAGGACACCGGGACTCTTGTCAGTCTCGGCAACAAACTCCTCTTCCGTCAGATCCTTACCGCGAAACTTGACGCGGAGATACTTATCGACCAGCCACCGAATCATACCGCCGAGAAAGATCGGGCTCGACGACGACAACGGCAGATAAACACCCACAGCGAACGCGAGAGATGGAATACCTGACATCTCGAGCACGATCGAAATCATCACTCCCAGCAGCACTAAACCCCACGGCAATTGGCGATTGAGGATGCCCTTTATGATGTATGACATCAGTGTCGCCTTCGGCGCATCGTACTTCGTCACTGATGAAGTGCTGTTTGGAATTGTTCGGTGTGTTCCGTTGATTCCAGGGTCGACGTGGTACGCAATAGTACCGTCGTCATTAACCAGATACTTTCCTGGAGGTCCATTCTTTTCTTCGATCTTATGCCAGGTCTTATATTGTTTGGGGTCTGTGCCAGCCTGCACACCTTGAATCGATTCCGGCGGACCCAAGTTCGACATGTCAGGTTTCAGATCAGCCGGGAAGTTGCGTTCGACCTTCTGCACAACTTTTCCCGAGTCGTCAACCAGATATTCGCCTGGGTCAAGACCAGCAACGGTCGGAGCAGCCGCATCATTTTTCAGCACCCGGTAATTGCCGCCGGTTGTCGGCTTAACCGTTTCTGTAAATGGAGTGAGGCTGCCCATCGCAGCACTGTCAACTTGCGTTGGATTCTCGACTGCCTTGAAAGTTGTTTGAGGAACGTAGACCGTGCTCTCATCATTAAGTCGCAGCAGAATTGGACCAAGGATCAAAGCCGACGCCAGCGCTCCGACTAGTATCGCAATCTGCTGATACTTCGGAGTCGAACCAACCAGGAATCCTGTCTTCAGATCCTGTGATGTAGTACCGCCGTTCGACGCTGCAATACAGACGATGCCGCCAATGGATAATGCGGTCACGTAGTAGCCCGGGCCAGTCCAACCTACGATTAGGAAGATCAGACACGTGAGCAACAACGTCGCGACCGTCATGCCGGAAATTGGATTCGACGAGGATCCGATCTCGCCGGTTAATCGCGAGGAGACTGTGACGAAGAGAAAACCAAAAGCGATGATTAGTACTGCGCCAAGTATGTTCCACTGCAAATGCAGTTGCGGCATCAGCACGATAAGCGCGATCAAAACAAAACAGCCACCCAACACCACCTTCATCGATAGATCCTGATCCGTGCGTGGCACAGCAGCGGTCGAGGATTGTCCGCCACGCAAATCGCTAAGACCGCCTTTCAGCCCGCTCCAAATTGTCGGTAGCGAACGGAACAAACTAATGATGCCGCCGGCAGCTACCGCGCCTGCGCCGATGTATAGGACATACGCGCCGCGGATGTCGTCCGGCTCCATCTGCGCGATTGGCACATTGCCGGGAGGCAGCGCCGTCGTCATTCCTTCACCGAAGAACTTGATTGCTGGTATGAGCACGAGGTAAGCGAGCACACCACCAGCGCACATGATCGACGCGATGCGTGGACCGATGATGTAGCCGACACCCAACAGTGCTGGTGAGATTTCAGCTGAAATAGATCCGGCTTTGAAAGGTGCTCCGAAGATATGCTTCGGTGTGTCTTTCCAACCTTTGAACGCTGCCATCGCAACCTGGTAAATGAGTCCTATTCCGAATCCCGTGAAGATCGTCTTCGCCCCTGAATCTGTGTCGTCAGCAGCCTCTGCTCGTGCACGGTGTTCCGGGTGCGCGGCTGCCCGCGATTCTGCCGATGCACCCGCTTTCAACACTTCCGCGCACGCGGTGCCTTCTGGATACTTCAAAAGGCCATGCTGCTGAACAATCAGCGCTCGGCGGAGTGGAATCATCATCAGGATTCCCAACAAGCCTCCAAGCACGGCAACTAACATCACGCGCGTGAACTCCAGATCGAAGCCAAGAATCATGATCGCCGGCATCGTAACGCCCACGCCGAACGCGATTGACTCACCTGCTGAACCAGCAGTCTGAACGATGTTGTTTTCGAGAATTGTTGCCTCTCTAAATCCGACTTTGCTGAGCAACCGGAAGAGGCTGATCGAGATAACGGCGACAGGAATCGACGCACTCACCGTGAGGCCGACCTTTAGTACCAACCATAGCGACGAAGCACCAAACACCATTCCCAACAATGTGCCGATGATCAGCGGCAGCGCAGTTAGTTCTCGCAACTGAACTGACGCTGGAATATACGGACGAAATGTCGCGAGCAATGGATTGTCTGGGTGTTCAGGTTTGGCCCCGATTCTATCTGGGTATTCGTTCGCACCGATGCTATCAGTCGACATCCGGCAAGACCTCCAAAGAAGTTTTGATTACGGGGAGTGCAAAGGGGTGAAACTGGCCCTACTTTACACGCGCGATGGCCCGTGAGCAACCTGTCGAATGAATGTCCGACACGCCTTAGGAACCTCTGATCAAGTGCTAATCAGTACCATTCGCGGTAGCGGATGGCCAAGTCTCAACACCCGCAGTAATGGAGTTGAGTCTTGGCTATCCGCTACCGCGAATGGTACTGATTAGCCTGGTTACGTGCTCAGAGCTTCCTTTAGGTTGTCATCAAGATTCGGTTTCTCTCAACGTTGAGTGATAGTGAGTCTTGACGACAAGCTAAAGCGTATCGGACACTTTCCGTGCTTCATTAACCTTCGCGATTGCCCGAAAAGATGAACAAAAGAATTCTCGTCCTCTCGTTGCTATTGATCGGATTCGTCTACCTGTGCGTTCGAGATTTATCGGCGCCAGCCGAGACTGCCGCGCAATCTATTCCTGCGCCCGAAGAGGTACTGGGATTCAAGCCTGGTGATGATCGGAAGCTCGCGAGTTGGAATCAGGTTGTCGAGTATTTCGATCGGCTAGACCGCGCTAGCGATCGGATTAAGTTCGAAACACTCGGCAAGTCGACGATGGACAAGCCATTCGTTATGGCGACGATCAGCGCGCCGGAGAACCTTGCGCGGCTTGAGGAATACAAAGCGATTCAGGATCAACTCGCTGATCCACGAACGCTTGGCACTGGGGCTGGTCGAGATCGGAAAGCAGCTGAGCTAATTCGAAGAGGAAAGACCATCGTTCTGATCACGTGTGGTATTCATTCGACTGAAGTGGGCTCGTATCTCTCGAGCATGCTGATCGCTCATCGATTGGTGTCATCGAATGAACCTGAAATCCAGAATATTCTCAACAACACGATCATTCTTTTAGTTCCTTCATTAAATCCAGACGGCGTCGACATCGTTAAGAATTGGTACGACAAGACCCTTGGCACTCCTTACGAAGGCACAGATCCACCAGAGCTTTATCACAAGTACACCGGCCACGACGACAATCGCGACTGGTACGCATTCACGCAAGTCGAAACACAAATCACCGTCGAAAAAATTCATAACGTCTGGCATCCCCAGATCGTCCACGACATTCATCAACAAGGTGCAATGGGCTCGCGTCTGTTTCTGCCGCCGTATATGCAGCCGGTTGAACCAAACGTCCCGAAGCAGATCGTCGAAGGCTACACCGAGCTTGGGAACTGGCTTGCTCGGGAGATGCGAGCTAAGGGATTCCAGGGGATCACGACAAACTCAACGTACGATGCGTGGTCGCCGTCGCGTGCGTATTCCCATTATCACGGCGGTGTACGCATCCTTTCTGAAACTGCATCAGCTAGAATCGCTTCGCCAATCACGTTGAAGTTCGACCAACTCACATCGCGCGAAGGCTACGATCCGCAGAAGGAATCTCCGAACTTTGGACCATTGTGGCGTGGTGGTGAATGGAAGCTAAGAGACATTACGAACTACATGACGACAACCGCGTTCCTACTGTTGCAACACGCGTCGAAGAATCGTGAGCAATGGTTGACGAGGTTTTATGAGATTGGGAAGCAGGCAGTCCGGCGGCGAAAACCCGGCGAGCTCGTCGCCTACAGAATTACTCGAGACACAGGACAGTTCAACAACTGGTCCCAATTGCGCGTAATTCTCCAGCGTGCCGGTGTCGGAGTCAGCTTTACAGACAGGGGCACCATCGTCCGCTTGGACCAACCTTATGGAAGTTTCGCGCGCGCTGTGTTGCAGAATCAGGTGTACCCGAACCAGCGAGATGCTAAGGGTCACCCAATCGCACCCTACGATGTAACTGCTCACGCGTTACCTGCCTTGATGGGAGTGGAAGTGACTAGCATCCGCGCACCATTTAGAGCGGGAGCGTTGTCCAGCGCACTGATTGAGCAACCAGACTGGCAATCGGGCAACCGCAGAATCGCGCTTTACAAGTCTCACGTACCGGCAATCGATGCGGGATGGACCAGTTGGATCTTCTCCAAATGGCCTCCGGGACAAACGAGTCTTTTGGTCGACACTGAAGTTAAAGACGGAAACTTGAAGCCGCGCTACGACTCGATTGTCATTCCGGATCAACCTGCTCGCACAATTCTGAACGGCTATCGTGCTGGCACCATGCCAGCTGAACTTACTGGCGGGCTAGGTCAAGAAGGTGTGAAAGCACTGCGCCAGTACGTCGAAGACGGAGGCACGATTGTCTTTCTCAATCGCGCATCAGACTTCGCTATCGAACAATTCAAATTACCGATCAAGAACGTCGTCGCGGGACTACCGCGAACTGATTTCTATGTGCCCGGATCAATTCTCCGCATCGAACTCGACACTACAAATCCGATTGCGCAAAGCATGCCGAAACAATCAATCGCCTGGGCGGAAGATTCGCCTGTATTCGAAGTGATTGATAGCGCAGCAACCGCGGGTCAGTATTCAGTTCCTGCAAGTGCAGTGAGAGTAGTCGCATGGTATCCGCGCAATGCAGATCCCCTTCTATCCGGGTGGCTATTGGGAGCAAGTCGAATCAAAGGCAAAGCTGCGTTGGTGGAAGTGACGATGGGAAAGGGTCGAGTTGTTCTGTTTGGCTTTCGACCTCAGTATCGGGCCCAATCGCTGGCGACATATCCGCTGTTCTTTAATGCTCTGGCGAGGCGGTAGTTAGGACACGATCGCTTTTACTGGTTCTTGAACTATTCCAGTCAAGTTGATAAGAAGAAGTACACTCGCTTTCTTGAACCCTTTTCACCTAAAGACCGTATACACAAATACGCGGCGACGGAATTAAAATTAACCCTCCGAAGCCAGCGCGAATGATCACCCTTCTTTTCAGTTCCGTTCTAATTCTAGGCCTACTTGTTTTGGCCGTTTACCTCTGGCAAAAACCTGCTAGCACACTCGAAGTAGATGAATTGCCTCCGCCACCCGATCCGCGAGGTTTATTCACAGAACCTGAAAAACCCGCGCAAATCGAGACGAAGCTGGACGATGAACAGATACGGACGGAGTTGACCTCATTGGCGAGCGCCGGAGACAAATCAGCACTACAGAAAGCGCGCGAGCTCAACGATGCGCAACTGTATGATGAACTGCTAACCGCACTAGTCGCGTCAGCCACATCGGATGCGCAACTGCTTTCATTAACCTCGTATGTAACCAGAAACGAGTGGCCGGTTAACACGACACTAGCAAAAGCTTGCATCGTTTCGTGGCAAAAGGCTCCCGACAGACCGTCGACTGCCAAAACTTTGCATGTTGCTGCTCTTTGCGACGACGCTGACATTTATCGAAATGCCGCTGAACTCGCCCTGAAATTCTGGCGCGAAGAAAAAATACCGAATCTAACAGCCGTCGAGCTGAACGCTTTATTAAACGGAGAATACTGGGTACTCTCATCGGCAACCCGAAGTTCTGGCGCCGGCTTTGTCCTAAAACGCAGCCTCGCATCTGCTCGGCGCGAACTCGAGCAAACCAACGCAACTAACCATCAACTGAAAAGTTGAACTGAAGAAAGAACCAACATGAATAACATCGACCTCGTTACATTAATACCAGTAGCGGTTGTCGCACTGCTGGCACTGATCATCCTCATCGCGTTCATCAGGCGAATCTTCGTGAACGTCGATGCGCGCGAAATCGCGATCAAGGAGCGGAGATATCTTGGCGAGAAAATGCCTCCCGGACGCGTGGTCGCGACTGAAGGCGAAGTCGGTATTCAGGCAGATGTTCTGAAACCAGGTCTGCACCTCATTAAGTTTCCTTTTGAGCGCGTCGTCCGCAAGGTTCCGCTGATCGAGATCGGCGCAGATGAAATGGGAATCATCGAAGCTGTCGACGGCGAACCGATGCCCCCGGGTGGAATCTTTGCACCTGACCGTGCACAGAACGCGCACAACAACTTCCAGGATCCAATTGCGTTCATCAAGAGGGGTGGCGTCAAAGGAATACAACTCCGGACCTTGCCGCCCGGCTTATGGCCCATCCATCCGTACCTGTTTCGTGTTTCCGTAGCGAAGACGACAGTAGTCCCGCAAGGTAAAGTTGGCGTGGTAACCGCAGCTGACGGTGGGCCACTCGACCCGGGCCGCTTATTAGGAAAAGCGATCACGGATCACCGAAACTTCCAGGACGCTGAACAGTTCATCGCATCGGGCGGTCAGAAGGGTCCGCAAGTCGATATTCTAACTCCCGGTGTTTACCGCATCCTGACGCAATCTACAGCTCTTGAAGGCGGCACCGACGTTAAGCCCGGGCTGTTCGCAGTTCGACTCTTTGACGCCACCAGTATCAGCGAGAATCAGATTGGATTAGTCGAAGCACTGGACGGAGCTCCGCTGAATCCGCGTGATTACGTCGCGGAATCGTTCGAAGGTCACGACAACTTTCAGGATGGTCACGAGTTTATTGGGCGTGGCGGCCAGCGTGGTCCACAAAAAGACATCCTGCTTCCAGGTACTTACTACATCAATCCCTTTCTCTTCAAAGTCATCCTCGAGACTGCGAAGGAAGTAAAACCCGGCGAAGTCGCAGTGGTGGTTTCAAACGTCGGCAAAGATCCTTCCGACGATGTGCGACGCCAAATGGCTGCGAAGGTCCGGCAACGCATGGAACGCGAAGAACAGGAGCAAGCAGAACAATCCGCCCAACGACTGGACAAGATCGACGACGCGAGAACAGTCGAAGAGATTCGCCAAGACTTAATGACCGGTGATCCTGCCGATCGACGCCTGGACGAAGGCGCTCATGAAGCGTACGTCGTACCTCAAGGTTATCGCGGCATTCAGGAATCGGTTGTTGGACCAGGTCGTTACTATGTCAACACGCTAGCGATCTCGCCGATCATTATTCCGACAACTAATCAAACGGTTGAATGGACCGCAGGTGAAGTAGCAAACACATTCAACCCGTTCGAAGTGATTTCCAAGGATGGTTTCACGATGCAACTGGAGGTGCGCGTCGTGTTTCGAGTGAAGCCTGAAGACGCGCCGTTCATGGTCGCGAAGATCGGCGGGATTGAACGCTTGATTCAGAACGTGATGCACCCATTGATCGATTCAATCTTCCGCAACCAGGCGTCAGAGTCTTCGGCGATGGCATACCTGCAAAATCGTCACGAGGAACAGGAGCGCGCCGAAGCTCGCGTACGCGCGCACCTGCTGAAGTATCACGTTGACGTCGTGAACGTGCTCATCTGCCACATTCATTTGCCGGAAGAGCTAATGAAAACGCAGACGGAGAAAATTCTCGCCGAGCAGAAACAAAACATGTTCAATGCGCAGCGTGAAGCTGAAGACAAACGCATTCAACTCGAAAAGACGAAGGCACACGCAGACAATCAGAAGGATCTGATGGCTGCAACTGTCGGTGTTGAAATCGCTGCCAAACGTGCCGAACAACGCAAGGCAGAGGCAGAGGGTGAAGCTCATTACATTCTGCAAACAGGTAAGGCCGAAGCTGAGAAGGTACGGCTCATGGGTGAAGCTCAGGGTGTCGCCTATCACGAACAGGTGAATGCGCTCGGAGCTCAAGGCGTCGCGCTCGTCGAGACGTTGAAGGTCATCGGTGAAAAAGGCGTACGAATCACACCTGACGTTATGGCCACCGGCGGATCGGGCGAAGGCGGTGGTGGCATCGGTACACTGCTGCTGCTGAACCTGTTCCGTGACAGACTCAATCTCACGGGGAATGGGGAGAAAGCGCCGAGCCGGTAACCTGCGGCTTACGGTAAAGACGGGGAGACTAAGGGACGGGGAGACACGGAGATCGATTCTCCGTTTCTCCCCGTCTCCGTTTCTCCCGTCCCTGCTTCGCCGTCAACCTCGGCACAGAAAAGCGAAACAATCTCCAAACCTTCTTGCTGAATCTCCTTGATACTCCCCGCGCCTCAAGTAATCCACCTCGCCAGTTAGCCCCGTCAAGGAGGGATCGAATGAAGCAACCAGGCGCTTTGATTGTGCTATTCATCTTTGTCGCCGCTGTAAGCTTTGCGTTAGCTTCCGAGCAATACAACTCGAGCCGTCAGCTGAAGGCAACGCTGACTGGCTCAGCTGAAGTCCCTGGACCCGGCGATGCGGACGGAACTGGCCGAGTTACGCTCACACTCAGCGCTGGCAAGAATCGGATTTGTTACGAACTGGCAGTGTCGAATATTGGCAATGCAACTGCCGCTCATATTCATACTGGAGCGGCCGACGTTGCGGGGCCGGTGCTAGTTATGTTGAAGGCGCCTGAAAACGGCTCGGCAAAAGACTGCGTGTCACTCGAACAGGATAAGATTCTGGACATCATAAAGAATCCAGATCACTACTACGTGAACGTTCACAACGCAGACTTTCCGGATGGCGCGGTGCGCGGTCAACTAACGAAGTAACGATACGAAGGGGAGACGGGAAGACGGGGTGATTCAATCTCCCCGTCTCCCCTTCTCCGTTTCCCTTTGCCTATTTCTCCAGGTACATCTGCGCGGCCATCTTCGTAAGTTTCCAAACTCGTGACCACGCAATGCGACCGTTACCGTCCTCTCGACCCGACAACTTGTCGAGGATCAACTTACGAAACATCTTTCCTTCGCGCCGCAACATAAACTCGCGCGCATAAGGTTTAGCTGTTTCGAAGAAGCTGAAGCCGGGGTCAGTAAGGATCGCTATTCCCTCCAAGGTCATCAACGCCCGCATGATATAGGTGAAGTTTGCGGGCAGCCGGAAAGGATATTCGTAAATCACTTCGGCCAACTCGTACGTGAGTTCTTTGAAGTTAATCTCACCTAATCGAAGATTTATGTAATGTTGGAAGAGCGCTTCAACCACCGGACGTATTGTCTCGGGATCCACGCCAGGCTTTAGAAAATTCAGACCGATGATATCCTGACCTAACCCTTGTACGTCGCGCCCAACGACATGAAAGAATGCGTCGATCATCTGCGACTGCAACTTCGGACCGATGCGACCAACCATTCCAAAGTCGAAGAACGCCAGATGTCCACTGTCCATCACGAGCAAGTTTCCGGGATGCGGATCAGCGTGGAAGAATCCGTCTTCGAGTAGCTGCTTCAGATACGTACGCACAAGCAGACGATTCACTTTTACCGAGGATATGCGTCGCGCGCGCAGCTGCTCGATATTGGTGACTTTTGTCCCGCGGATGAACTCCAGCGTCAAGACGCGGCGACTTGTGTGCGACCAGTAGACCTTCGGAACTCGAACCGGACGCCACGTGCGGAAGTTGAAGCGAAATCTGTCAGCATTCCGGCCTTCCCTTACGTAGTCGGTCTCTTCAAAGACAGTGGCGTGGAACTCGTACAGCATTCCTTCCCAGTCAGCGTTCTCATTCATCGTGGGGAAGAACCGGTTGATGAGTTTCACTAGGCGATAAAGAATCGCTATATCGAAACTGATGATTCGATCGAGATTCGGTCGCTGAACTTTGACGGCAACTTCGTGCCCCGAAGCAAGACGTGCGCGATAAACCTGGCCCAGTGACGCCGACGCAACAGGTTCGCTATCAATCTCGGGGAAACATTCGTGCAGTGGCCTGCCGAGTTCTTCTTCGATTCGCGCGAACGCATCGGAGGTAGGAAACGCCGGAACCTGATCCTGAAGCGTGGCGAGCTCCCTCACGTAAGCGAGGGGGAGAAGATCCGCACGAGTTCCTAACGCTTGTCCGATTTTGATGAACGTTGGTCCAAGCTTTATCAAGCTCTCGCGCAGCCAAGTTGCCTGCTTCGCAAGACGGGCGGCTTTCGCGTCGGAACCTTCTGCTCCGCGGAAAATGAAATAACGCAGCAGCCGGATGAAACGATCCAGGAGCTGATAAAATTTTCCGCGAACGGCTATTCTCAGTCGTTCCCAGTTACTTGCCTCACGCGCTTTTTCCTGTGACCGATTGAATACCTTTCTATTAAAGTCGGCTCGTACCTCGTAGCCGTCAAGGAACATGTAGAGCGAGAACAACCCGAGCACGCGAACAACCTGGAAAGCTCTCAACCAACCACGCAAGCCGCTGCCGGCGAGTGTTTGATTAACGAGTTCTTCGGTGAGTGGCGCAATCTCGGCCACTGCCTTATGTGCGGCGCCCGACGAAGAGCTGACGACACTTCCGCTCGCGCCGTTCTCCCCTGCCCTGACTATCATTTGGTTCGTCGACATATTCCGGCTATTAAACCACCGATAACGAATGACGCGTCCCGGCTTTCGAAAAATAACTATGCGCGCGAGCTACGTCCCGGTTGATCTGTCTCGTTAGCTCGTCGAGTGAGCTGAACTTTTGTTCGTCTCGAAGACGGTGGAGAAACCTAACGCGAACAACGTCCCCATACAAGTCCCCCGACCAATCCATTACGAAGGTCTCGACGGAAGGTTCCGACGCCGCCCCAAATGTAGGGCGTACACCTACATTTGTAACACTTCTCCGCCACTGACCTTCAATTAGCGTGCCCGTCACGTAGACACCGTTCCGGGGTATGACGCGGTTCCGTGGATGCAGGTTGGCTGTGGGAAAACCCAGCTGGTGACCGCGTTCTGCGCCATGTTCGACGAGACCTTCGACACCATACGGGCGCCCTAACATGCGTCTCGCGAGATTAATCTGGCCGCGCGTCAGCAACTCACGAATTTTGCTCGAGCTTACCCGACGGTTTCTGAGACTCACCTCGGGGACCTCTCCCGCAACAAAACCAAGTTCCTTACCGACGCTAGTCAGCAGGTCGATGTTCCCCTCACGGTTATGACCGAATGCGAATCCTTTTCCAAGATAAACTTCCTGCGCATGAAGTCGTTCCTTGACGACGTCGTGCAAAAACTCGCGCGCACTAATCTCAGAAAATTCTTTCGTGAACCGCACTACGATGGTTTGTTCAACCCCCAGCACTCCGAAGCCTTCAACTTTCTGATCGAATGTTTGAAGCAGCGGTGGAGCTGACTCCGGGTGCAGCACTGCGCGTGGATGTGGATCAAAAGTGATCACAGTTGGCACGGCGCCAATCGCGCGCGCACGTTCGACAACAGTTTTCATGATCAGTTGGTGGCCGATGTGTAATCCGTCGAATACACCAAGCGTCAGGACCGTGGGTCGTTGAATTTCAGCGTTATCGGTACCGTGGAATAAACGCATAGCCATCGACCAGCCTTAGCACCCGCAAGCGCCCTCCAGTTTCACGGTCTGTTGGCGATTGCCTTTGACAACGGTGAACGTCGCGTCGTAACTGGTCGACTCGCACCCGGGTTCGTTCGGTTCGCACATCGCGGTGATCACATAACGCGCCGTAACCTTGATGCCGGGTGCCTGGTAGATCTCGGTTGAGTGCCTACCAACCTTTTCGTTTGCCGGAGCTACGCGCTTCACCAGATTTAATCGAACGTCACTTCCGTCGATGTTCATCCTGGCATTGTCTTCGGGATCCGACATAAACACACATCGCTCGCTACGATCGGAAACAAAGGAAAGGTAGCATCCGCACCCAATTTGGTTTTGGTCCTTGAGTACTCCGACCAGCGAGCGCCGGGATGGTGGAGTTTTTTGCGAAGCGATACTAAGGAAACCGGTGTTCAGTAATAGTAATGTCAACGTGATGCACAAATGGATTCGAGTCATGAGATTAATCGGAGATCTCAAGTCCGTCGTAGGCAAACTCAACGCCCGGTGGTAGCCGTGCGGAATCTCGTTCGTGCTTGATGTCGTGCGCAAGATGAGTGAAGTAAGTCCGCCGCGGTTTCAACTCCTCAACGAACTCCAGTGCCTTATCGACCCACAGGTGCGTCGGGTGTTTAGTGAACCGGAGACAATCGAGGACGAGCACATCCAGATCTTTCAACCCGGCCATTGACTCAGGTGGAATCTCACTCAAGTCAGTGGCGTAGGCAAAGTCGTTGAAACGATACGCCATTACGGGGAGTCGACCATGAATTGTCTCGAGTGGAGTAATTTGAAGATCCTTCGCGAGACAGAAACTTGCTTGCGGATAAACGACGTGCGGGACGACCTGCGGCAAACCACCACCAAAATGCGAAGGCTCAAAGATGTATTTAAAGATGCGTCTAATATCGACCCAGGCGCGCTCGTTTGCATAAACACCAAGTGCGCCAAAGCGAAAATTCAGCGGGCGAATGTCGTCGAGACCAAAGATGTGATCTGCGTGACAATGAGTGATGAGTACGGCATCGAGACGTCGCAAACCGAAACGCAATGCCTGCTGGCGGAAGTCTGATGACGTGTCGACGAGAACAGTTTGGCCGGCGTGCTCGATAATTACAGAAACTCGCAGACGTTTGTCGCGTGGGTCGTCGGAGCAGCACGTCTCACACTCACAACCGATCGACGGCACTCCGGTTGAAGTTCCTGTACCTAGGAAGGTGAGTTTCATGAATCGGTAAAGCTTTGTACTTTGTGCTTAGTACTTTGTGCTTGTTACCGTCGTTCTTCAACTAGGAGACAAAAACTCTACCAAGTACAAAGCACAAAGAACTAAGCACCAAGCACCAAACTCAGGGACTTACCCTCCACCCGTAATATCACCCCCAGAGAAGCTTCGTGTCTTAGGAGTAGTATTGGATAGCGAAACGAACTGCATGCGTAGATCAGCAAGCAAGCTCTCGAGCATCTGTTTTTCCTGAGCTGTCAGATTGCCGGTCGTCTTTTTTTGCAGCATGCCGAGAACATCGATCCAGTGTTTGCCAAGCTCGAGATCCACACCACGCTCGTGTGTAACCGGATGCTCCATCATGCCCAATGCTGATGCTGCGTTTGAAGCGATCGACATCAGGAAGTTTACAAAGCTTGCCGGGTCGCGAGCGGCGGCTACTTCCTCAGGAGTCGGTTCGCGATCCAGATCATCCTCGACATCCAAAGACGGAGGCGCTTCTGTAGTTGTTTGCTCAGTCGTCGTTGTTGCTTGAGCGGGTGGAACGTCGGCCTTGGGAACGGTCTCCGTCTTCGCCGGCTCCGGCGCAGGACGTTCTTCGGGCGGTACTTCCCGAGGGCTGCCATCTGCGTTGAAGAGCCGCCTATCAGTTACTTTAAAGTTTCCTTGTTGCTCGTCCATAGTGGTTCTGCGACGGATCTTTTTTGTCGAAAGACCGTTTGCATTCGAATTAATAAGCTATGCGGCGATGGTAGCATTATGAATCGTGAATCGTAAAATCGTGAATCGTGAATAGCGTAAGAGGTAAGCGGTAAGAGCAATCTACATTCTTGGCTACTGCTCTTACCCTTATCTCTTACCGCTATGCACGATTCACTATTCACGATTCACGATTTAGACTATCCGCATGCCTGCCACTTTTGACGATCTCATTGTCTTGATGAATCGACTGCGATCTGCGAACGGTTGTCCCTGGGACAGAGAACAAAACTACGCCACGCTTGCCCCAATGCTTCTCGAAGAAGCATATGAGGCGTTTGAGGCAGTTGAGGCAGCACGCACAGGTCGACCGGAAGAACTGCGTGATGAACTCGGCGATCTTCTTTTCCAGGTTGTTTTCTACGCACAGGTGGCCAAGGAACGCGGTGAGTTTGAAATCAACGACGTAACCGACGCGATCCATTCGAAGATGGTGCGCCGGCACCCGCACGTTTTTGGTGATGTGCGCGCTGACGATTCAGCTGAAGTACTGCGCAATTGGGAGTCGATGAAAGCAGAGGAGCGGCGCGCTAAAGGAAAAGTCGATAACCGGGGCTCACTGCTGGACGGCGTTTCTTCAAAGGCGCCGGCATTAATGGAAGCTCATCAACTGTCGACCAAAGCCGCGCGAGTAGGCTTCGACTGGAAAACTGTGGACGACATTTTTGACAAGCTGCATGAAGAGATCGAAGAACTGCGCACTGCGATTAACGAGCATGGCACGTCGAACGATGAAGACACGCATACTCGCGTTCGTGAAGAGATGGGCGACTTGCTGTTTGCGGCTACCAATATCGCCCGTCACATGCACGTCGAACCTGAAGCCGCGTTGAAACTTACGAATCGAAAGTTTCGGCAGCGATTCAGGTACATCGAAGATAGGCTGAAAGACGAATCCCGCGCGTTCAATGAAACCAGTCTCGAACAATTAGAAGCGTTGTGGCAGGAAGCGAAGCGCGGCTAAAAGACTAACGATGGGGAGGCACGGCGACGGGGAGAAACCGGGATTCGACTTCTCGCGCGCTCCCCATCGCCGCCCCTTCTCCCCGTCTTTATTTCTTCTGCGGCTTCAATTCCCATAACACATTCACAATCACCCATCTCCCGCCGAACTTCGCCATGTGCAGGTAGTCAACCCATTCAGACGCGACGACTTTAACTGACGCCGCATTCTCGAAAACATCAAGGATCGTCACATCTTTCTGTTGCTTTTCGACAGGCGTGTCTTTTCCGCCACCACGTCGCGTTCCCATAACGAGGGTCATCGCACTCATCTGATCGAGGCGAGACATGCCTTGTGCATTGGTGCGCACTATTCTCTTGGCAAGTTCAGGGTGAACAGCACGTTCCATTCTCTCGGCATTCCCTTCATACCAACCTTCAATGTAATCCAATGCTGTTTGTTTGATTGCGGCTGCATCAGAAGCCGATTGTGCGCTCGTGTTTGCGACGCACGCGACAAACACAACCACCACGAGAAGACCTAATCTTCCTAATGTCGACATAATGTGTTCCTTTCAAGAGCCTTCAGAATGGAGCAACGCGATGTGTTCGGTAGTACGAGAGCCTCCGGTGATTTGTTCGCAACACTTGCGTGGGTCGATAGTCAGTACCGAAACGCAGTAGCGTCGGGTCTTTTCCTATTGCGCGATCCTAAGAGTTAAGATACCCGACGCAACCGCGTTTCGGTAATGACAATCGACCCACGAGAGTGAAAGAAAA
>JBKPMX010000090.1:0-23815 GCA_046765655.1 Acidobacteriota bacterium | reverse complement strand
AGTGACTATTAAGTGGCAACTTTACGTTAATCAGTGGCACGCGGCTGACGGGGGAACGTTCGTCAGTTCTCGAGCTGAGACGGGAATTCTTGTGGCCAAATTGTGGCCGGATGCGACAACAAACTACCGATACGATTGAGTGACGCAATGTAACGAAACGGGAAAACCCTAGTAAATCCGTGCTGGCTGCAACCTGTTTAATTGTTTTGGTTTAAGAAATCTGCTTTTTTAGAACTGGCAGTCATGAGGTCAGGGGTTCGATCCCCCTCGGCTCCACCAATCCTATCTAACCGTCAAATAAATTGCTCAGTGATTCTTGATCGATATCCAGTTCGATTCGTTACTTTTCCTGGAACCAATCGACGGGCGACAAAGATCGATCCATTGGTCGCGCTGAGATACGAGTGAGATTGTTCTTTTGATCGCGTGCGCAAATCTGCCGCGGAGTTGTTGTTATCGCGAGGATCTTCGAGGCAGAAACGGACCTCCGCCCACACCGTCTGTAGCTCTTATGCGTCCCTTTCCATTCAAGCCGCCTCTCTTTTAAAATGCCTTCAAGCGCGGTCTGATTTTCAATCCCTGGCCCAACTCAAGTGTTGCGAGTTCTGTTTCCGAGGACTCGGAATGAACACACGTCGTCAAGGTGTGCTGTTAGCGGTCCGACTATCGATCCACAATCCTAACTTTACGACCTAGTTAATCTTGCCGACCCGATGAAGCATCGCAAAACTGCTTCTCAAAGAGTCGTCAGATGGGAGCAACAAAGATGACGCCTCGAACGAACCAACGTGACTCGATCTCCCAACTCTTCGAGCGTGAGTTTGCTCTAGAAATATTAAAGAGCGACAGGCTGCGGATTACGCTGTTGATGTGCGTCTTTGCCGTGACTGCACTCATAGTGCCGGTGCTTTCAGTGTTCTCGTTCGAGAACTTTCAAAGCTCTTTCAAAGGCCACTTCAGCGGCTTCGTCGTGACTTTTGTCGTCATCTTCACGGTGACCTTGTCATGTCTAGCAGTTGAGCGCTGGGCAATAACTCGACTGATCAAACAGCAGAAGCGAGCGAAGCCGTTCCTGCGATATGTCAGCGCGTTTATTGAAACCAGTATTCCGTCAATCGCGCTGATCACAACAGCTCAGTTTCTGGGACCTGTCTATTCCCTTTTCACTCCTGCGCCTTTTGTTTACGCCGTGTTAATTGTCCTCTCAACCTTGAGATTGGATTTCAGGCTCTGCATCTTCACGGGTGCCGTGGCCGCCATCGAATATTGGGTGCTCAGCGCGATCTTTATCACCACAGTGTCCAACGAGGCGGTGGCACCAATCTTAGTCGCTAAACCACCGCACATTATTAAGGGTTTCCTACTCCTGTTAACAGGGATTGCCGCCGGCTTGGTTACCGCACAAATCAGGAAGCGAATTCTTAATTCATTTGAAATGATTGAAGAACGCAATCGAATCAGCCGGACGTTTGGCGAATACGTTTCGCCGGTTGTGATGGACAAACTGCTGACATTGAAGCCTGACTTCAGAAGCGAGAAGCGTGACGTGTGTGTGATGTTTCTCGACATTCGCAACTTTACGAGCTACGCCGAGAAGACAGCGCCGGAAGATGTCGTTGCTTATCTGGAATCGCTGTTTGAGTTCATGATCGAAATTATCAATCGGCATAACGGCGTAATTAACAAGTTCCTCGGTGACGGGTTCATGGCTGTGTTTGGCGCACCAATTTCTGGTGGCAGCGATTGTTTCAACGGCGTCGCCGCGGCAAAAGAGATTCTTTCCCGTGTTGAAGAGGAAGTTGCGCGGGGGAACGTAGCGCCAACGAGAGTTGGTATTGGGCTACATGCAGGCGAAGCGGTCACTGGCAGCATTGGTTCTTCGCTGCGACGCGAGTACACGGTGATTGGTGATGTGGTTAATCTTGCGTCGCGTATCGAAAAACTGAACAAGGTCTTTGGGTCGCAGTTATTGATCTCGGAGAACGTTTGGCAGACGCTCGATGGTGCCTCAAGTGATGCGATTCCAATGGGTGAAGTGAAAGTCACAGGCCGCCAGGAAGGGATACAGGTTTACCAGGTCGCATAACATTCGAGCGTGGGTTAGCCGAACATCAGCAGTGGAAAATCGCCCCTCGGCTCCAATCCCATCAAGCACTTACGGCAACAATGACGGTACCCACCCTCCGCACTTCGTAGACCTCCATCCCCGCCCGTCGGCGACATTTTGATTTTTCAAAGGCACTGATGAGCCAAATCGCGAATGATTTACGCCTTAGTAAATGTGGCGTCACGATCAGAGCCGGTCCGTTAAGGTGACGTCCCTGGAGCCGACAGACACAACGCGGCTAAGAATAAAGGGCAAGCCTTTGCCCGGTCGCAACAATCAGGAGGACGTCATCATGACCAATGAACAGATAACATTAGTGCAGCGTACCTTCAGGCAGATTGCGCCGATCGCTGAGAGCGCCGCCCAACTCTTCTACGCCCGACTCTTCGAACTCGACCCCAATCTGGAATTGCTCTTCAAAGGAAACCTGACTGAGCAAGGTCGCAAATTAATGCAAATGCTTGCACTTGCGGTCAACAGTCTTGACCGCATGGAGCAACTTCTGCCAGTGGTGCGATCGCTAGGAGCACGACACGTCATGTATGGCGTTCGGGACAAAGATTACGACACCGTTGGACGGGCGCTTCTCTGGACGCTAAGGAAAGGTTTGGGCGAAGCCTTCACACCCGACGTTGAAGCAGCCTGGAGTAACGTATACGCCACCCTCGCATCAACAATGCAAAGTGGGGCGGCAACGTCGGTTGGAGCTGTCGTTGTTCTCGCCGAGACGATATGAGAAAACAGGCACTCACTACAACGGAGGAATCCGCCACTCCATCCCCTTCGGCTACACCAACTTAGGCCACTGTCTCAGCGCCTTCCCACTCCGCCGCAACGTTAGGAAGGGATTTTGAATAGAACTGGCGTGATGAGGTCGGGGGTTCGATCCCGGCTTCACCAATTCTATCAAGCACTTATAGCAACAATCGTTGCGGCCTTCTGTTCTCTTGTGGCGAAATTGAGGTGATACCGATTTGCAGAGGTTTCATGATCCTCATAGTCGATAAACTAGTCTTAGTTTAATCCTCGCTAAGACATTTGGCTTGACCATTTCGTAGCTGAGGTTTCGCGAACCTCAGTTTGTGCGAACGTAGCGGCTAATCTCTAACATTACTTTCACCTTCTTGAAATCGCTAGGTGGACCGCCGGCACGTAGATCATGTATCGCCAAACTGATCCCCACTGCGTTGAAGCTTCTGAAAGAAACAACGTAGGGACCGGCACCTTGGTTGACCCCTTCGGCAAGCGCTTTGACGATCAAGTTGGAGTTGTCATCCGGCTGCGCGTACCCATCATACGTGACGATAAAGTCGCCACCAGTTAGTTGTGAGAGTACGCGCAAATTGTTGTAAGTGGGTCCAACGGCTCCAGTGTTGCCAGCTATCGTGAGTCCCCCAAGTTGCAGCGTGCCTCCCGCGACCACTGAATATTTGAAAGGCTGATTGTTGGGCACCTCAACAAAACGCCCCGTTAAATCGGGCGTCGGGATTGGCGTAGGATTCACATTTGGATTCTGTGTTAGCGATCCACACGCAGTCAAAAGCGGGATAATGACTGAGACGAGTGCGAGTCTACGCATCTCAAAGCCTCCTGATGTTGGACTTGGGCAATCGCAGAATGATTTAACACAGTGCGTGCACCCAAAGATAGACTTGTATCAGTCAACGCTTCAAAATGTTTGATTTACAACCAGGCCGGTGATGTGGCCCGCGTTTGCAACAAGTTAGAACGTGCAGTTCGGTATTGAGGCCATGAACATGTTTCTTCTCTGGAACAAAGCCTCGAAGCAACTCATGGGGACTTTTGTGCAAAGCCGAGGATAAATAAGCGTATGAAGTTCGCAACGTTACTGATCGTTGGAGTGCAACCTCGGTGTTCTCTGTGTCTCTGTGGTGGTAGTTCTCGTCACAACATCGTCCACCACAGAGGCACAGAGAACACGGAGGTTGCACAGAGAACAATTCAGATTGGGACTCCCTGAACTCTTGAACAGGCACTGGTGAAGTGTTATAAACATCCCACACTTGTTACCTCCTGCGTTTGCTGATCGGCGTGAGCTGATTTCTCCCCGGCTCTCTTTGTCAAATCGGAAGTAAGCAAACATGCCTACAATTTGCTCCAAGTTTCTCCTTCGCCTCGTTGTCTCTTCTTTAGCAACCTGTGTAGTAGGAATCTCGCCTGTAATCGGGCAGACACAAACGAACGGACAAACAAGGCCACGCTCGCTTGCTACCTACGAGGGGCCATCGACCGGTGGTGGTGACGAAAGTCATTTCATCGCCGGATCTCCAGAGGCTCGGAAAGAGGCGAAGAAGTTATACAAAGCGGGAGTCGATTACGGTAACGGTGGTTTCTTCCCTCAGGCGGCTGAACTTTTTCGCCGAGCACTACGATTGGATCCTCAGTACATAGATGCGCACTACAGTTTGGGCCGCGCCTATTCCGACATGCGAGAGTGGGATAAAGCTATCGAGTCGTTTGAACAGGTAGTCGCATTGGACCCCAAAGATAAAGACGCGCAAAAGCGACTCACACACGCTCGTTTGATGTTGGATACCGAGAAACGAGAACCGGCAGAAACCGATCGCATGCAGGCATCGATGCCGACCGGTGTGAAGGCAAGTGCCTCAGCTAACGATGTGGCGCTAACTAAGCTTTATCGTGTTGGTCCAGGAGACGTGTTGGACATTAGCGTTGGTCCAACAGACCCGGCTCAATTTACTGTCAGTAGTTCAGGGTTCCTCAGTTATCCAAAACTTACTGAACCGCTGCAGGTGCGCGGTCTTACAGTTGAAGAGATCAGTACCCAACTCGGAAGCGTCACTAAAGGATCTGGGGGCTTCTCAGTCGCTGTTCGCGAATACGTTAGTCACGCGATCATGGTGAGCGGTCTCGTTAAAGATCCTGGAACAAAGATCTTACAAAGAGAAGCGATTCCTCTCTCGGTGGTACTTGCCGACGCGGAGCTTCTGCCTGAAGCGGGCCGAGCGATAATTGCGAGGAGTGAATCCAATGAGGTCCTTACAGTCGACTTATTAGAAGCGGCGGATATGAATTCATTGGTCCGTCCTGGTGATGTGATTACGGTCAAGCCTACGCCTCCGCAATTTTTTTACATTGCTGGAAAGGTGAAGGAGCCTGGTGAGAAAGCGTACCGCCGCGGGTTAACGCTGACCCAGGCAATTATCGTCGCGGGTGGCATAACCGGAAAGTCAGGCGAGGTGAGGCTCGCGCGAGACGATGGAAAAGGTTTTTTGATCGTGAACCACTACAAGTTAAAGGACATTGAGTCGGGAAACGTGAAGGATCCATTAATTCAAGCGGGCGACAGAATAACGATCAATGAGTGAGGTGAAATCAAATGTCGGCAGCAGACAAACAGAATTACGTGAAGAGGGTGCCGATGGATGATGGTTTCGAGGAGACTTCGGCTATCGAAGAGACTGACATCAAGATTCCGGTTGTTAGGCGATTGAGTCGTCCTCCTGAGATCTGGGAACTAGTCCAACCCGTTCCGGCAAGTCGGACTGGATTTGCCAACCCTCTTACTGCGCGATTACCGTCGAGTGGGTCAATACTAATTTTACTTGTGGCTGTGATTGTTGGCGCCGGTGGCTACATCGGTATCCGTAGTGGCAAGCGGATCGCTGGAACGACGCCCACTCCGGTTGTAACGGCGAGTCACGTCTACTCAAGCAAGGCAGCGGCTACCGTTAAGCAGGAGCCGATTCAGGAATCAAATGTGCCGACTCCCGTTGTAACCTCTAGTGTTAATGAAACTACAGCTGTGACTGAAACCGACAAACCTAAGCGGAAGGCATCTCACCGCAGCAAGCCTATTGCGAGCGCGACTGATGCCGCCAGTAGTTCAGTTGTGAGTCCGAGCACTTCGTCTCCGGAAGCATCGCAAGTGTCACTCCCAACTAATCAGAAGGCACAGTCGTTAGCAAACACCAGTAAGCCTAGTTCAGTTGACTCTGCACCGAGCCGCAAGGAAAGTCCTTTGAGCCCACAACTGATTAACTCGTCAAAGACTACGCCTCGAAAACCGAAGGTGATTCAATGGCCTTGAGTAGAATGTCCGCTTTAGCTTGTCATGCGATGCTGAAGCGTCAAGCTCGACTATTCAGTACCATGCGCGGTAGCGAATGGCCACCGCTCAACCTCGCGATCTGTTTTTGAGTTGAGCCATGGCCATTCGCTACCGCGTATGGTACTGAATACCCTCTGTCGCAACTATCGGACATTCGTTGAGTCCAGGCAATCATCCGATCCGAATGAAACCTTGACACGCTTCGCCCAATCAATTATTTAAGCCCTGTATACCTCGTACAGTTTTTACCTGCTTCACGAACCAAAGGAAGTCTCAATGCCTACTCGAAAGAAAGCTCCTCAAACTCGTAAGGCTTCGACGAAAAGAAAAGCAACGGCGCGAGTCTCAACCGGAGCGGTACCTCCTTATGGACCACCCATTTTCAAAGCAATTGCCCGCGGCGATGTTCGAGAAATGAAAGCGCTCGCAACCAGCACGCGCAAATACCTGGCGGAAGTAAAAGCCGCTCTTGCCAAACTCGACGCCTCCATCAAAAAAGCCGGGGGCTGATTTCCAGCGCAATTGGAAAATCAAGTTATCGGGATTACGCCCGGAAAGGATGATCATGCCTACGCGAAAAACAAGTAAGAAGCCTGCGCGCAAAGCAGTAAATGCGGTCAAAGGAAAAGCATTGGATCTCCGCGCCATTAAGGCCGGTCGGATGGTTTTGTATGGTCCACCGATCCGCGATGCCATGTTACGGGGCAACCTCGCCGAGATGAGGCAATTAGGGGTCGCGGCGCGCGCCCATCTCAAAGAAGTTCAATCTGCGCTGGCAGCGCTGGAAGCAGCACTAAAGAAATAAGCCGAGCTGTACATCCTCGCTTTTACTAGTCAGCTCCACATCAGTTATGAAAAAAAACTTGGCTGAGCCGTCGCGCTATCTTTCTTCTGAAGATCGCTCGGCGTTCGTACCCGTGCACGCGGTTTGGGAACTGACACTCGCCTGCGATCTTAAGTGTCAGCACTGCGGCTCACGCGCCGGTAAACGCCGCGCCGAAGAACTAACTACTGACGAGTGCCTCGATCTCGTTCGTCAACTGGCGAAGATGGGGACGCGTGAGGTTACTCTCATCGGCGGCGAAGCCTATCTACGTCGCGACTGGCTGCGCATCATTCGTGAGATTCGCGATCAAGGCATGGACTGCACGGTCCAATCCGGCGGTCTTCATTTGACTGAGGAACGGATAAAAGCGGCCGTCGACTCCGGTCTTCAAGCTCTGGGCGTCTCGATCGACGGCCTCCGAGAACTACACGACAAGCTCCGGGGCGTGAAGGGATCCTTTGATGCCGCCTTTAAAGCTGTGCGCACAGTTAAGAAGTATGGCATTACGGCCAGTGTCAACACGCAGATCACTTCACTCGTGATTCCACAACTGCGTGAGTTGGTGAATCTTTTCATCGACGCCGGGGCAAAGAACTGGCAAGTGCAACTCACTGTAGCGATGGGGCGCGCCGCAGATCATCCGGAGTTGTTGCTGCAGCCTTATGACCTCCTGGAGTTGATGCCTTTGCTTGCTGAGCTTTATCACGAGGGCGCTGATCGTGGATTGCTACTGCAGCCCGGGAACAATATCGGATACTTCGGACCATATGAATCATTGTGGCGTGGAAGTGGGGACGATCGAGTTCATTGGACCAGCTGCAATGCGGGCGAAAATACGTTAGGCATTGAAGCGGATGGCACGATCAAAGGCTGTCCATCTTTACCAACGAGTCCTTACTCAGGGGGCAACATTCGCGATCTGAGCCTGGCGAATATCTGGTGGAAGACTGACGAGCTCTCGATCAATCGCAGCCGCACGAATGATGGTTTGTGGGGCTTCTGCGGGAGTTGTTATTACGCGAACGTTTGCAAGGCAGGCTGCACCTGGACCACTCACGTCCTGTTTGGCCGCGCCGGAAACAACCCCTTCTGTCACCACCGCGCGCTGGAATTATCAAAACAGGGACTGCGAGAAAGGATTGCACAGATCGAACGTGCTCCGGGAGTTCCTTTCGATCACGGTCGGTTTGAATTGATCCTCGAGGATGCTGACGGTTCAAATGTCAGCGCGCAGCGATTAGCCAGCAACGGCCTGGTACAGATAGAGCGCAAAGACAGAAAATCGACGGCGACGAAATCCGAAAGGTTGATTCTGTGCAGAGGTTGTCGGCAATACGTGTTACCCGACGCGCGGAGTTGCCCGTTCTGCAATGGAGATATTCGCGCCCTCGCGAAGCGTTACGAAGCGAAGTTGCGTGAGGCTCGGAAAGCTTACGCTGAGCTCGCGAAGCTGCTGCAGCCAGGATCTAAGAAACAAAAAGCTACTTCGGTTTTTCTGCCATCGAAGTCCTGAGATGTCTGGCGACAAACAACCCTGGGTTCTCGGAATCAGCGCCTCGCATAACGGCTCCGCTTGCTTACTAAGAGGCGACGAGATTGTCGTCGCCATCCAGGAAGAACGTCTCTCTCGACTCAAGCGTCATCGCATATTCGGCGCGGGTCCTTCATTGGCAATTGATTACTGTCTCAACTACGCCAGGCTTAATCCGTGCGAGTTGGACCTTGTTGTGTTGTCTGTGCAAGGAGAAGCGAGGAACGAGTTGCATGACGTTCGTCGCGATCCCGCCCTGAACCTGGTAACACACGCAATTCCAACGCTGACCATGCCGCATCACCTCGGACATGCCTTCAGCGCGTTTGCTACCTCAGGCTTCAAGGAAGCTGCGATTCTCGTCGTGGATGGCACTGGTTCACCTGTCCAGGACTTCACATCTCAAGAGCAACAGCTCGTGAACGGCAACTTCGCTGATGCATGGGAAACAATTTCACTCTATTCGGCTAGCGGCACTTCTATATTGCCATTGGAAAAACATGTGGCAGAGCGGGGCGAGTGGCTGGACATGCGTCATGCTGGAATGCCGACATTCGGTAGTTTAGGTGGAATGTTTTCAGCAGTGGCGCAACAGATTTTCGGTAATCCGATGGACGCCGGCAAAGTCATGGGGCTTGCACCTTATGGAGAACCAAACATTCCTGCGTCTGATTTCTTCGACATCTCGAACGGCCAGTTTCATTTCAAGAACAATGTGCCGCAAAACTTTCCTGACGACGAGCGTTGGCCTCATCACGCTCGCGAGTACGACAACCTTGCCAGCTCGGTTCAGTCTGCGCTGGACGTCGCAATAATGTATCTGGTCGAACATCTGTACGGCTTAACTAGAAGCGATAACCTTTGCTACGCCGGTGGAGTTGCGCTGAACAGCGTGACCAACGAACGAATCATTCGCGAGTGTGGGTTTAGCAACGTCTATATTATTCCTCCGGCTGAAGACAGCGGCGTCGCAATCGGCGCGGCATATTACGGGTTGTGGCAACTTACTGGTTGCAACTCTCAACGCCGCCTGACTGATGACGCTTTTGGCAAGACATACACACCTCGCGAGGTGTCGTCGGCACTCGACCGAACACCCAACATCAAAGTTGTTTCGTCATCGAATGTGATTGCCGACGCCGCTGATCTGCTTTGCGACGGCAAGATCGTTGGATGGTTTGATGGTGGATCGGAACTTGGACCAAGAGCGCTTGGCCACAGGAGTATTCTTTGCGACCCGCGACGCATTGATGCCAAAGAAATTCTGAACACGCGCGTAAAGAAGCGGGAGAGTTTTCGTCCTTTCGCTCCGGCTGTGTTACTGGGAGAGGCGACAAATTGGTTTGAGTTTGGCAATTCACCGTTCGAAAGCCCGTTCATGCTGCGCGTCTGTGAAGTGAAAGATGAACAACGAAACAAGGTACCTGCGATTGTTCACGTCGATGGAACGGGTCGTCTTCAAACCGTAGACCGACACGCCAATCCACGGTTCTATGATTTGATTCATCGCTTCTGTGAGAAGACCGGCGTGCCGATATTGCTCAACACTTCATTCAACATAATGGGCGAACCGATCATTGAGACACCGAACGATGCGTTGCAGTGTTTGTTGAATACCGGTCTTGATTGTTGTGTCTTCGAAGAAGCGATCGTTTTTGAGGGGTGATCGATGGCCTGCGCGGACGAAGCCAAGTCGAGGTTATATCTGGCTCGCAACTTTTTGGATCTCGACACGTGCGCAGATCTCATCGATGAAGCGCGTCATGCTCCGACAACGCGTGCACCGGTCTACCTGGAAGGAGAGACGGATTACGTTCACGAAACTGTTCGTCGTACCACCAGCTTTCATCCACCCGACGATTGGTTCTGCAGTATTCAAAACAAGATGATGGAACAGAAGCCGTTCCTTGAAGAGCATTTTGGTCATCATCTAACTGATTGTGAGAGACCACAGTTTTTGCATTATCGCGAGGGCGACTTCTTTGTTCGACACCAGGACGGTAACACGGAACAAATGGAATTTGATCATTTGCAGATTCGGCGGATATCAATTGTGGTGTTTTTGAACGGTTATGCAGACGAGCCGGTGGCTAATACTTACTGCGGTGGAGAACTAAATTTTTACGATAAAGATCATGAATCACGTACTGAGCCTCTGATGGTCAGTTTGAAAGGTGAACCGGGATTGCTGGTGGCGTTCAAGGCGGACATGCTTCACGAAGTGAAACCTGTGGTTCGCGGCGAACGCTTCACCGCAATCAGTTGGTTTAGATGAGTTTCGCCGAGAGAGACAGGGATGGCTTTGCCGTTCAGACAAGCACCAAATTTATTGACAGCTTGAACTGTTGGGATTAGTCTTCGCCTGTTCCTTTTCCTTTATTACGACGGTTGACTTCCTCGCTTGAGTCATTTTCGTCGACAAAACTCCCCCGTTTTTGTCGGCTTACCTCTAATTCCTTATGAAGCGCATTCAACGCAGAGACTAACTTTCCATCAATGTCGACCATTAGTTGTCTGACTCGGCGTCGTTGAGTAGTCGCGTTTTTTGCGGTCCATGAACTCACTGCATGGGAGATCCACAATGACTGACCAAGCCAAGAAATCGAGACCTGTTCCTGAAGTGGCGCCTGAGAAGCGACCGATTCCTGAAGTGGCGCCGGATCGACCTTATCGGCCAACCCCAGAGGTTGCGCCGGAGATCGCGCCGCAGAAGAAACCAGGACAGCCAATTCCGGAGGTAGCGCCACACAGGCCGTATAGTCCAACACCGGAAGTTGCGCCAGAGATCGCGCCAGTACCTGAAATAGCACCGCAGAGAAAACCTGTTCCCGAAGTCGCACCGGAGAAAGCGCCGCGTCCGATCCCGGAAGTTTCACCGGAGAAGGCGCCGCGTCCGATTCCGGAAATGGCACCGGCGCGTCCTGTTCCGGAAGTAGCGCCAGACAAAGTGCCGCGGCCAATTCCAGAAATATCGCCGATGCGTCCTGTTCCGGAAGTGTCGCCCGAGATTTCACCGGAGAAAGCGCCACGTCCAATTCCGGAAGTAGCACCTGACAAGGCACGGCCGATTCCGGAAATCGCACCGCAAAAGAAACCGGTTCCGGAAGTGGCGCCGCAACGAGGACCAATCCCCGAAGCAGCTCCGCGCTCGCCTTCGAAGGTGCGACCGGAAGTGAGACCAGAAGTAGCGCCGAAGCCGAAAAAGTAGCGCAGTCATAACGACTTGTAAGAGACGGTGCCGCAAAGTTTGTTCGCCGCAAGATCACACTTGCGCAAACGAGCTTTGTCTCAAGAGTATTTTTGCTGTAACGAGTTTCGTGTCTGGTTCGTGTGGCTTCGTGGATCGTCCTGCTTCCTCTACAAACGAACGATCCCCGAAGTCACACGAACCAACACGAAACAAAACATTTTCGACGACAGCTTTTCTTCTTATGACGACAAGTTCAATCAAGCCTGTGGCGCTCGTAAGTATGCCCACGCTTTCGGCGCGCTTCCCTTCGTTTCAGCTGGCGCTGCTGAAGCCAACGCTTGAGCGTGCCGGCATTCCGGTTCAAAACTTTTCGCTCTTTATGTACTTCGGCACGTTCGCGGGCTGGCGTGTCAATGAAACTTTGTCTGATGTCTATCCGAGCATGACAGGTGAATGGCTTTGGGCCAAGGCAGCGTTCGGAGATTTCGCGCGCGACGAAGAATATCTTGAACTGTATCGCGACATTCTTGAAGGTATTTGTAAGAAGGCGCACTGTTCAATTTCCGATCTGCAGCGTATTCGTGATGAAGTCGCGCCGGCGTTCATTGATTTCTGTACTGATCGGATCGATTGGAGTCGCTTTGGTCTAATCGGGTTCTCCGTTGTGTTCCAACAACTGCTGGCCAGCATTGCAATGGCCAAAGCGTTGAAGCGTCGTTATCCAGACACTCCGATCATTATGGGAGGCGCTGGCTTTGAAGACGATATCGCTGACGAAATCATGAAAGGATTCCCGGAAGTCGATTACATCCACTGTGGCGACGCCGACGAGACGCTGCCGCGAGTAATCGAACGGATTTATCAGAAGCAGTCGATGGTGGGCATGCCGGGTGTGATGTCGCGCGTTAACAATCACATCGCATTTGCCGGGCGCGCACCCAACCTCGCTGACATGAATACGACTCCGGTGCCTGACTTTGACGAATACTTTTATGCGCGCAAGGAAAGTGGTTACGAACAGTTTGACGACGCGCAGGAAGTGATGCTGCCAATCGAAACAGCGCGCGGTTGCTGGTGGGGGGTGAAAAACCATTGCACGTTTTGTGGCCTCAACCGGGCCGGCATGGAATTCAGAGCCAAGCGGGTTGACGATGTGATGTCACAACTCGACACCTTATCTCGTCGGTATGGAGTGCTGCATTTCAACGCCATCGACAACATCATCGCGCCGGAATACGTTGAATCGCTTTTCAGCAAGTTGGCAGATGCGAACACCGACATTCAAATTCATTACGAAGTGCGTCCCAGTCTGAAGCGTTCACAACTTCGTCATATGCGGAGGGGCGGACTCTTTTCTATTCAGCCCGGGGTCGAGAGTTTCTCAACGCATATTCTCAAACTCATGCGGAAACATACGACCGGTATGCGCAACGTCGAACTGGTCAAGTGGTCCACGTACTACGGCATCAATAATCTGTACAACGTTTTGTTGAGGTTTCCCGGGGAGACGCTGGAGGATTACCAAAAGCAGTGTGAGGTGATTGCGAAAATGCATCACTTGCAGGCGCCCTGGGCGGTCGCGAAAGCACGAGCAGATCGTGGTTCTCCAATGTATGAAGAGCCGGAATCTCAGTCAGTAACTAAACTAGTTCCTTCGCCCTGCTACAACTATCTGTTTCCAAAAGATCGCTTCAATCTCCAACGCGTGTCCTACTATTTCGAACACGAGATGAACAACACGCTTGATGACGCGCAGTATGACGAGATCTTCGAAGCAGTTGGCGTTTGGCAGCAACGTTGGCAAGAAGGACCACGACCTTATCTACGTTATCGGAAGGCATTGGCCACAATCGTGATTGAGGATGGACGCAACGGCCGGCCGTCGAAAACGACGTTTTCCGATAACCATGCGTCGCTCTACGAATACTGTGCGGATGCCCATAGCAAGAAAGAAATCGCGGCTCGATTTGACGATGCCTCGTGGATTGACGAAGCGCTGGAAGAGTTTGTCCAACGCGACCTGATGATTTATCTCGACGGCCAGTACCTTAGTCTCGCATTGCCGGAAAATCCTAACTTCTGATTTTAATGTTACGCGATCCTCTTTCGAGTACGCTTGCGTCTCTCCCGGAGTCGTTCCACTCGGCTCGCGCGGAACTGCTGAAGATGCTTCTGCGCGATGGGATTCTTCACCGCTCACCAAATCAACCAGTACTTTCTCGCGACGGCACATCAGCGCGATGGATGCTCGACTCTTTGGCAGTCACGCTATCGCCGAAAGGTGGTGAGCTTGCAGCTTCGTGCGTAACGCAACTTCTCAAACGCTTCGACGGTCGTCAGATCGCTACGTATGGTTTGACCGGGGTTCCAATACTCCAATCGTGCTTATTTCAAGATAATCGCTATCGCGGTTTGTTAGTTCGAAAAGAGCGGAAGCAGCACGGCTCTTTGAAATTAATTGAAGGTTCCATTGATCCAGGCGAACCGGTGATTCTTCTCGATGATTCGGTTAGCTCCGGACTATCGATGGAAGAAGCGACTGAGCGATTGGAAGCAGCAGGCTTGCGAGTGGAAGGTGGCATCTGCCTCGTACGGTTCGGCTGGTACGGCGGATACGCGCGCATGCAGGAGCGTGGCTATCACATGGAAGCCGTCTACGACATCTGGGACGATTTCATGTCTCAGATGGAAGACGAAGAGCAGCTGTTAGCTAATCCCTCAAAATGGTTTCCGGAATTCTGTTGGAGTTCGAAGCGAGCGCCTGAGGGTTTACATCCAACTGAACTCGCGCGCCGCGTACTCTCAGAATATCTATCTTCAGGTCAGGTGCTCCAACCTCCAGATCGACTCGATACTGATTACGATGCCGCCGGCGGAACATGGATCAGTATTCGTTCGCGCAACGATATCCATCGTCGCCATGCTCGTGACGGGTTCTGGCATTTCCCACTCGAGCCGCGCGAGTCGGCGGCGAAAGATATAGTGATGGCTTGTCTACGCACGGCCGCGGATCTTCCCAGTGGCGACGAGGGCATTAAGCTTCTTAGAGAAAGCGGAATTGCAGTCACGTTCTTTGGTCCATTGGAGCGCTGCAATCCTGGTCAGCTAAACAACGATCGTTACGGCATCGTGGTCAGGAGTTTGGAACGGCCACAGAAAATGGGTGGTGCGCTGCCGCGGATGCCCGGCATTCGTGGTGATTGGGAACAGTTCCAACACGCGAGAATCAAGAATGCGCAACTCGTTTCGTTCGAGCCATTCGAACTGTTTCGTCATGAAGTAACCAAAGTAGTTGAGCCGGATATTGTCTGGCAGCCTACTGGTGTGCCGGCGCCGGAAAAATTGGCGTGGCACAAGGACGAAAAGATTTGTGGTCAGCTTGCACACCTTGCTCGACAGCATGTGTTGGCGAAACTATTCGATCATTCAGCCACGCTCCCGCCATTTGATGAGAAGCTGATCCCGGAAGACATTCATTCGTTGTATCTCACGATATACATCGACGGCCATTTGCGCGGCTGCATGGGCTCGGCGATACGCAATCTCAACGTCGACTTGGAGAGATTGGCGAGTGCCGCTCTCGAGGATGAGAGATTTGAGAATACGACGGCGATTGATCCTGGAACGGTCGCCGTTACCGTATCGCTACTCTTCAATCCCCTTGCGTTGGGCGACGTGCCGCCTGACGAAGTGGGACGCTATTACCGTCACGGGCAGCAGACGGTCATGGCTTACCGTGACGACCACCTTGGACTTCTGCTGCCTTTCGTTGCCGCGACTGACAATCTTGAATCGCTCAACTTCGCGCAGGCCGTTCTCGATAAAGCTGGCTTAACTGAACCACCGTATTACTGGTGTCGCTTCGACTGCGCGACATGGCTTGCGGAACCCGAGGGTGTATGGACCATAGTCGGTGGCTTCCCCTCAATCGATAATCGACCAGGTGACGTGAATAAGATGGTCACTCACCATCGCAAGCTTCACACGAAATACCTGCTCAAACATTTAAAAGAAGACGGAACGTTCTACTCTCATTATCAACCGTTTCAGAACAGACTTTTTGAAGAGGTCGATTTGGCAAGATTGGCATACGGTGCGTGGGTATTGTCGCGCGCGGCTCAAAGCGTGGAGATTAAGGACGCGACTGACAAAGTCGTTCGCTACTTGTTACGCGAAGTTGTTGAGGATAGAAAACGGCTTTGGCTCGCAGGTGAGGATGAGAATCCTTCAGTTGCCGGGGTCGCGTTTCTGTCATTAACGCTCGGCAATCTACCGGAAGACGAAGAGCGCAGATCGGTCAAGAGATCTCTCGCGACTACGTTGTGGTCGGCGATCGAACTTCCGCATGGCCGTATTGCCACTCATCGACATTCCGATCCTTCGTTGGAAGCATTTCAGGATTACACGCCAGGCCAGGTTTTACTGGCTCTTGCGACTGCTTGTGAAAAAGGCGAGTCAACAGTTGATGACGACAAACTGTATCGCGCGTTCCGTTATTACCGTCACCGGTTTCGTTACAACAGGCACTTCGGTCAGGTCTCATGGTTAATGCAAGCTTTTGCGAAGTGGTGGCACGTAACTCATCAATCCTGTTTCGCGGAGATGGCTTTCGAGATCGCGGATTGGCTGCTTGGCTATCAACAGGACACGACGGGTGCATTTATTAATGATCACCAGCCTGACGGTCCCGGTTACACGACGGCTGTTTACCTGGAGGGAATCATAGCGGCACTACACGTTGCCGCCGGCGTCAACGACGTTGCAAGGTATGAAAAGTATTATCGTTCTTTCGCTCGCGGTGTAACTTTTCTCGATCGACTAATCATCCAGGATCGCGATCAGTCGATCATCCCCAATCCGGACTGGGCGATTGGTGGGCTTCGGCATGGGCTTTACCACAGTGAGGTTCGGATCGACTTCGTACAGCATTCGCTGTCTGCTTTGCTCGAGTTCAGCAGTCTTCTTCGACAGGATTTACAGGATTAAGAAGATATAGCTTTAGCCCACAGAAAGAGAAGAACCAGTAAAATGTTATCAGTCGGCGTGACTCAAGAATCCTAGACACCGTAATCCTTCTCAGCTAAACTCCAGCCCTCCCGAGAAATAAGCCTTCTCAAAGTCTGATTTCGTTTTCGAATAATTGAAACCCCCTTTGTAGTCGATAGGACCTTCTATTCGCCTCCACTATTACTTGCATCATCAAGGCGGCGAACATTCCTAAATTCTGACGAACGTCCAGTCGTGTGACATAAAACCTTTCGCACACCCGGAGGATAATCATGCCGAAGACCGCTCGGCTTACGTGTTGCTTGTTGAGTTTCCTGATGTTGCTCTCATGCAGAGATGTCATCGCACAGAATACAAATCGTTTAGGTGGAAATTGGAGTAAACCGACAAACGCGACGATCACAAACATCATTGTGAAGCGTTACGGCCGAGGAAGAGTTCGATCGGTACCGTCGGCGGACCGGACACCTGCGCCAGGTCAAGACGAGCAGTTGAGATTCACTTCCACAGGCGCGTCGGTCAAGGCACGCGAGATCGCGAACGCGATCGATGCGGGAAATCGGAAAGCTAAAAGGTACGATTGCGATTCAGGACATAGTGGGTACCTGGGATCACAACGAGGCCAGCGTACAGGGCTACGTAGATTCTTCAACCGGTAATTACGCGGGCACTTCGACTGTTTTTTACGGTGAGCGTTACATCATTCGACCAAACGGAACCTTCGAATATCTCTTTGCCGGACGCGCTAGCAACCATACGATTCGTGAGTCCGACCGCGGAACCGTCATTCTATCTGGAGGATATGTGACGTTGAAGTTTGCGGGGCGCTCCGCAGAGAAGTATCAGCTCATCGCTTTCATGACACAAGCTAACGGAGGTGCGGTTTTGTCGTTGGTTGAAGTTCACGACGGATTTGCGGGTTACGACCCGCAGACAATGGCTATAGAGTGCGGCCACTCCCGAGGGTACATTAGCTGTTCCGGAGGCGAAGAGTGGGTGCGCGTAGCGCAGTGATTATCGCATCGACCGCGCTGTCGCCTGACGTAGACCAGCTGACCCACCGTAATGTCGGATTCTTTTTGTTCCGAGACCGGACCAATCTGAAGAGTCGCGGTGTTGAAGTTTTCTGCCTTTGGTGCTATCTATCTTGTACAAAACAGAAATCTAGTCTCCCTTCGTTAGTGGTTCCCCCCAAAATCCGTTTCGCACAATGACAATTTCATTGTCGAGGTCGTTGTTGTCCGATCCAACCATGTGACTTCCCACGTTCGGTTGAGTTTGGACAACACGTGTTGCAAAAGGAATTCACCCAGGGAGGTGTAGTAAATGCAAACCCGTCTTTCTCTCTTCGTCCGCACTTTTGTTAGCGGACTTTTTATTTTGGCCCTCTCAGTCAGCGTCAGCGCACAATTCAAAGCTGGCATTCAAGGGACCGTGAAAGATACGTCAGGTGGACTCGTCCCCGACGCGACTATCACGCTCACAAATTCTGAGACTGGCAAAATACAGGCAGCCATCTCAAACGATGAAGGTTTTTATCGTTTCACTAACCTTGCGCCCGGCAAGTACAAGATCAAAGTCGAGCAGACGGGATACAAGCAGTCGACCATTGACAACGTGGTAGTCAACGCTGAGGGCGTTCAGGGTATTGATGTGGCATTGGAACCAGGGGAAGTAAGCGCCAATGTCACCGTGAATGCAGATACGGTTGCGCTATTGCGTACTGAAGACGCGAATGTCGACCGTGCGATAACAACGCAGGAAGTTCGTCAGTTACCACAGAATGGCCGTGATCCTTATGAACTCGTGCGGCTTACACCGGGCGTATTCGGTGACGGCTCACGCGGTGGAAATGGCAATTCAGTAAATCTTCCAAACACAACGGGACCAGGCGGCTCCAACAACTCTATCTTTCAAACCGAAAACCAGGTCCCAATCTCAGCTAATGGCCAGCGTCTATCGTCAAACAACTTCACGATCGACGGCGTGAGCGTTAACAGTTACAACTGGGGCGGCGCGGCAATCGTGACGCCAAATCAAGAAGCGGTAAAGGAGATTAGAGTTGTATCGAGTACCTACTCCGCTGAAGACGGCCGTAATTCTGGCGCGCAAATTAAGGTTGTTTCGCAAAGTGGCGGTAACGATATTCATGGGTCAGCATTCTTCAAGTACAACTCGCCGAAGTTGAATGCCTTTAACAAGTATGGTGGTCCAAACGCGAGACCTGTCCGGGTCAACAACTACGTTCGACAGTTTGGTGGCAGCATTGGTGGACCGTTACCTCTGCCTCATTTCGGTGAAGGCGGGCCGACGACATTTTGGGGGAAAGACAAATCATTCTTCTTTTTCTCGTACGAAGGGCTGCGGAACAACGTCACTAATACCGCGATTTCTTTTGTGGAAACGCCTGAATACCGCCAACTTGTCCAGCAGCTCCGTCCCGGTAGTGTGACAGCAAGAGTTCTCAGTGCAAACGGCATTACTCCGAGGATCATCAATGTGTTGCCGCCTACGTGCGGAAACTTTGGTAACGATCCAACTCGATGTCGTGTTGTTTCCGGTGGACTCGATATAGGTTCTCCAACTGGCGCGACAGGTCAGTACGTGAATCCTGCAGTTGGGGGTGGTTTTGATGGCATTCCGGATATTCAGCAGGTGCAGATCGCTTTGCCTGGCAGAAATCAGGGGAACCAATACAACCTGCGTTTGGATTTCGCGCCGAACTCCCGCGACAGCTTTACGTTCAGCACGTTTCTGACGGGGCTGAACAACCTCGGAAGTGACGGAGGTGCCGGTGGTCGACCGATCGCTGATCTTCCATTCAAGCCGTTCAATTCGTCCGGCACTCTCCTTTACACGCACATTTTTTCCCCGACGTTGCTAAATGAAGCGCGCTTTAACGCGTCGCGCTTTCACATCGATCAGCTGGCCGACGTTGCAGCTGCGGGAACGAATCTTGGTATCCCGCGAGTTGAGGTAGAAGGCTTACCCTTCGATCGAATCCGGTTCGGTGCACCACGGGATGAAGGAACACCTGGAAAGTTTGCCCAGAACACTTTTGAAATCAGCGACACTATAAGCAAGACGCTTGGTAATCACGGATTTCGAATTGGCGTTGTTTTACGCAAAGAACAAGACAACAGTGATCTTTCTGCTGGGGGCGCTCGTCCGGTCTATTCGTTTACCGGTCTTTGGAATCTGGCGAACGACACGCCGGTCTTTGAAGGTATCAATGCAGACCCGCGCACCGGAGCGCCTGCTACTTTTCATCCTTACTTCCGCAACAACTATTACGCCGCGTTCATTCAGGACGATTGGAAGGCCAGACCAAATCTGACACTCAATTTGGGACTGCGTTATGAATACTATTCGCCGGTCACCGAAAAGTTTGGCAACCTGACGAATGTTTTCTTTACCAATCAGAACTTGAACACAATACAGGTACGGCCGGTTGACCGACTTTCGGATCCTGATCGCAATAACTTTGCGCCACGCGTTGGTTTCGCGTACACGCCGGGAGGTTTGCACGTCGGTAACTTTTTTGATGGGGGCCACGCCGTCATTCGTGGAGGCTTCGGCATCGCATACAACCGAATCCCGGTTGCGCCACTAAACAACGTTCGCGGCAATCCTCCATTCTTTGCCCGGTTTGGTCTTTGCTGTGGAACAGCTGGTGACCCGTTCGCACAGGGCAAAATCCTTTACGCCACCGGCACCAGCAATTCCATTGGCAGCTACCCTATCAACCCTGCACTGGGCCAAGGCGTTCGGCCGGATGGTTCAGTCGTAGCTGGCACGGTAGAACTTTGGGGCACGCCGCAGGATTTTCCGAACGCCTATGTTTATGGGTATTCACTCGAAATGCAGTATGAGTTGTTTGCTAACTTGGTAGCTACCGCTGGGTACCAGGGAAGCGCCGGTCACAAACTAATTCGCCTGGTGAACCAAAACTTTCTATTTGCCAACAACCCCAGTTTCGGCCCGATCTTCTTTTCAACTCCCGACGTAAACTCGAACTTCAACGCTCTAAATCTCAACTTGACGCGCCGCTACACGAGAGGTCTTGCATTGCAGGCAAATTACCGTTGGAGCAAGAGCATCGATCAACTCTCATACGAAGGGCCAGGTTTCACCACGAATCAAACATTCCCACAAGACAACCGTACTGAACGTGGGCCATCAGATTTCGACGTACGTCATTACTTCAACGCGTCTGCCCTCTACGAGCTACCGTTCTTCAAGGGACGGAATGATCTTGCTGAGAAAGTATTAGGTGGATTTCAGATCACTGGCATCGTTACGTATCGCACAGGATTTCCGTTTACTCCGGTGAGTGGATTTAGTGTGAGTACGCCGGGTGGTCCATCGCTCTCGCCAACGCGGCCGCAAGGGTATTCTGGGCCGAGTGATTTACCGTCGTCGAATGATGCGTTCATTACCGGTATTTTCGGACCAAACGGACGGAACTTATTTACGTTAATCCCTGGTGCGCCTCCGGGAATTGGTCGCAATTCGTTCCGGGGACCGAAGTACTTTAATACCGATGTCAGCTTAGTTAAGAACATTGCGCTGTCGAAGATTAGCCCTTTAGGCGAAGCAGCCAATCTGGAGTTGCGGGCTAATTTCTTCAATGTCTTCAATCAGCTAAACCTGAAGCCGTTTGACTTTGGTAGCGATCCAACGCACATCGACAATGCTAACTTTGGTCGCGCGTTGGAAGGCTTGGCAGGAAGGGTTGTCGAGCTCCAGGGACGGTTTAGGTTCTGATTGGACGGGTAGTGAATCGTGAATAGTGAATGGTGAATCGTGGATGGATCGAACATCGCTGGTTTGATGATCGATCGATGGATATCTGTGGTTTCATGATCTAATCCGCAGTCGTCCTCTAAGATTCACGATTTACGATTTGCGATTCACGATTTACTATTCACCCATCGCGATTTCAAATCCAACTAAAGGTTACGAGATGAAACCCACAAGAGTGCTCGGCTTGCTGATACTTCTGTTGGTTGTTCTCAACGTTTTCCTTTCGCCCGTTTCCTCAAGCACATCTCAAAACAATGATGTCGAGAGTCGTGTCAACGCATTGCTGGCGAAGATGAGCTTCGAAGAAAAATTGGGCCAATTACAGCAGCTGGACGGCGAAGGGAACGGCAACTACCGACCGGAGCATCTCGACCTGGTGCGAAAGGGTTTGCTGGGCTCAACGCTCAATGTTCGTGGTGCAGGGCGTAGTAATCAATTGCAGCGCGTCGCAGTTGAAGAATCGCGACTCAAGATTCCGTTGATATTTGGCTTTGATGTGATTCACGGCTACCGCACGATATTTCCAATCCCGTTAGGAGAGAGCGCTAGTTGGGATCCAGCGACTGTCGAAAAAGGCGCATCGGTAGCGGCAGCAGAGGCGCGAGCAGCCGGAGTGCATTGGACGTTTGCGCCAATGGTCGACATTGCTCGCGATCCTCGTTGGGGTCGTATTGCCGAGGGTGCCGGTGAAGATACATTTCTCGGAATGGCAATGGCGCGGGCTCGCGTGCGTGGCTTTCAAGGCACTGATTACAGCGCGCAAGATAAGGTTGTGGCGTGCGCAAAACACTTCGTAGCTTACGGTGCAGCTGAGGGAGGGCGCGACTACAACACCACCGACATGTCCGAAAACACTCTGCGCTCAGTTTACTTGCCACCGTTCAAGGCAGCAGTTGACGCAGGTGTGGGCACGCTAATGAGTGCCTTCAACGATCTCAATGGCGTACCGACGTCGGCAAATCCCTTCACCCTCACGCAAGTTCTTCGTCGTGAATGGAAGTTCGACGGATTTGTTGTGAGCGATTACACCGCTGTACAGGAATTGATCAACCATGGATTAGCCGCAGACGGCAAAGATGCAGCCCAGCACGCTCTAAATGCAGGCGTCGACATGGAGATGGTGAGCCGTCTCTTTAATCAAAACGGGTCAGCGCTGGTTAAGGAAGCGAAAGTAAATCAGGCAACGATCGATGAAGCTGTTCGTCGTATCTTGCGCATTAAGTTCCGACTGGGGCTATTCGATCGGCCATATGCAGATGAAGCTCGTGAGCGTGCTGCGATAATGTCGGTCGCGAATGTAGCGGCTGCACGTGCAGCAGCTGCTCGTTCGTTTGTGTTGCTAAAGAATGACGGCGGATTGTTGCCACTCAGAAAAGAAACAAAGTCGATAGCCGTGATTGGACCACTCGGTGACAGCAAAACGGACATGATTGGTTCATGGTCTGGTGACGGTAAGGCAGACGATGCCGTTACCTTGCTCGCGGGAATCAAGAGTGCTGCACCGAGCGCAACCGTTACATATGCGAAAGGTTGCGACGTAAAGAGCGATTCGTCTGAAGGATTTGCTGAAGCGGTGCGGATTGCTCAACAGGCTGATGTGGTCATCATGGCCGTCGGAGAATCAGCCGACATGAGCGGCGAAGCATCGTCCCGTTCCTCACTGGATCTGCCCGGACGACAGTTGGATTTGCTCAAGGCGATTCAACAGACAGGTAAGCCGATGGTTGCCGTTTTGATGAATGGACGTCCGCTAACGATCAGCTGGTTGGCGACTAATGCGGGAGCAATTCTCGAAACGTGGTTCTCGGGCACGCAAGGTGGTAATGCGATCGCTGATGTTCTTTTTGGCGATGTGAACCCGGGTGGAAAATTGCCGGCTACATTTCCGCGTAACGTTGGTCAAGTCCCGCTCTATTACAATCACATGCACACTGGCCGTCCTCCGGTCGAGAACCAAAAATACACTTCAAAATATCTCGATAGCCCGTGGACGCCGCTCTATCCGTTTGGCTTTGGAATGAGCTACACACAGTTTCGGATCTCAAACTTACAGCTGAGCGCACCAAGCATTCGACCGGACGGTCGCGTGACGGTAACTGTTGACGTTGAGAACACAGGACAACGTGCAGGCGATGAAGTTGTACAACTGTACATTCGAGACGTTGCTGCGAGTGTAACTCGTCCGGTAATGGAGTTAAGAGGATTTCAGCGCATCGCCGTGCAGCCTGGAGCCAAGCGTCGTGTGGAGTTTGTTC